>CAYFNH010000051.1:0-17930 GCA_964344435.1 uncultured Piscirickettsiaceae bacterium
ATCCCCAACAAGCGCGATGGTGGCTACTGCTTCGGCGGCAAGATCGCGCCGATCTTCTTCAACACCATGGAGGATGCCGGAGCTCTGCCGATCGAGATGGATGTTTCCGCGCTGGAGATGGGGGATGTGATCGATGTCTATCCGTTGGCAGGGGAGGTGAAGCGCCATGATAGCGATACCGTGCTAACCACCTTCCGCCTCAATACCGAAGTGTTGCAGGATGAGGTGCAGGCAGGGGGGCGCATTCCACTGATCATTGGTCGCGGCCTGACTGCGCGTGCTCGTGAGGTACTCGGGCTGGCGCCATCGACACTCTTTCGCTCACCGAAAAGCCCTGCTGCAACCGATGCCGGTTATACCCTGGCACAGAAGATAGTCGGCAAGGCGTGTGGCAAGGCCGGGGTGCGCCCCGGTGAGTATTGTGAGCCTGCCATGACCACCGTCGGTTCACAGGATACCACCGGCCCAATGACTCGTGACGAGCTCAAGGATCTCGCCTGTCTGGAGTACTCTGCCGACCTGGTGATGCAGTCCTTCTGCCACACCGCCGCCTATCCGCGCCCGGTCGATGTACAGACCCACCAGACCCTGCCCACCTTCATGGTGGATCGCGGCGGAGTCTCGCTGAAACCGGGTGATGGGGTGATTCACTCCTGGCTCAACCGCATGCTGCTGCCCGATACGGTGGGTACAGGCGGAGACTCGCATACCCGTTTCCCGCTCGGCATCTCCTTCCCGGCCGGATCCGGTCTGGTCGCCTTTGCCGCCGCTACCGGGGTGATGCCGCTGGATATGCCGGAGTCGGTACTGGTACGTTTCAAGGGGGAGATGCAGCCCGGTATCACCCTGCGTGACCTGGTGCATGCAATCCCCTATACCGCCATTCAGAAGGGATTGCTGACGGTAGAGAAGGCGGGCAAAAAGAATCTGTTTTCCGGCCGTATTCTGGAGATCGAGGGGCTGGATACCCTGACGGTTGAACAGGCCTTCGAACTCAGTGATGCCTCTGCCGAGCGCTCTGCTGCTGCCTGTACTATCGCCCTGAGTGAGGCGTCGGTGAGGGAGTACCTCAACTCCAATATCGCTCTGCTCAAGCAGATGGTCGCCGATGGCTACCAGAGTGCCGAGGCACTACAGCGCCGTATTACTGCGATGGAGACGTGGCTGCAGAACCCATCCCTGATGCGAGCCGATGGGGATGCCGAGTATGCCGAGGTGATCGAGATCGATCTGGCCGAGATCCGGGAGCCAATCCTCTGTGCACCGAACGATCCGGATGATGCTCGTAGTCTGTCCGAGGTTGCGGGAAGCCAGATCGATGAGGTCTTTATCGGCTCCTGCATGACCAATATCGGCCACTTTCGCGCCGCCGCCAAACTGCTGGAGTCGGTGGATGCCCTCTCCACCCGCCTCTGGGTGGCACCACCAACCCGCATGGACGAGGCACAGTTGCGAGAGGAGGGGGTGTACAATGTGTATGGTCGAGTAGGGGCACGTATGGAGATGCCGGGCTGTTCACTCTGTATGGGCAATCAGGCGCGCATTGCGGCCAATAGCACTGCCGTATCGACCTCTACCCGCAACTTCCCCAACCGCCTTGGGGCCGGTGCGGATGTCTATCTGGCCTCTGCCGAACTGGCCGCAGTAGCCGCGATTCTGGGCAAGCTGCCGAGCCCTGAGGAGTATCAGCGTTACGCTGCAGAGATCTCGGCGCAGCGAGGGGAAATCTACCGCTACCTCGACTTCTCCAGATAATTTCCCTCCCTCTTGCCGGAGGAGTAGAGAAGAGTACAAGCTATCGATGATTTCAAAAGTCATGGCAGATCAGGATCTGCCATGACTTTCGAGACGATTTTTACAAATGAACTTTATTTTGTGTTGCGAATAGATATATTACTTTTGTTATAATGTGGGCTTGATGGAAGCGAGAGGAGGGAGCACCCCTCTCTCGCTTATTCAATCAGCAGCATCAATGATTTCAAAAGCAATGACAGTCATGGCGGGTTTTGATGAAAGTTCAGTTGGATAATCGATGAAGCCAGGCAAGGAAGAGTTGATCCAGGCTTCCGCACTGATCCGTGAGGCAAAGATTCCCCCCGTACCAGAGACGGTTTTGAAACTTCAGGCCCTGTTGTCGGAAGGGGATGAAGCGGTCGACATGGATGCCGTGATCGAGCTGGTGATGTCGAATGTCGCGCTCTCCGGGTCGGTGATGAATCTGGTCAACCGTGGGGGCACCAATATTGGCTCGATTGCGACCGCCGTAGTCTATCTGGGGCTGAAGCGCCTGAAGAATGTGATTCTGGCCGCTGCCTTGAGTGAGGCGATCAGGCCCCAAACCGATTTTCAGCGTGATTTCTGGGAAGACTCACTGGCTTGTGCCACCGCCTGTGAGCGCTTTTCAACCGCCAAGGTGGTTGGCTTTCCCGAGCATGCCTATATGCTGGGTCTGTTTAATGATTGCGGTGCAATGCTTCTGGAGCAGAAGGACAAGCGCTTCGCCCAAATCTACAAACATGCCCATGCGGCACCGAAATCGGTGCTGGAGATCGAGAGAAAAGTGTTTGGAACCACCCATGTTGCGGTCAGTTATGTGCTGACCAAATACTGGGCACTACCGCAAGAGGTTCAGATGGGGGTCTACTACAGCCATTTTGAGCGACACGACCGACTCAATGCGAGTGATGGGGTGATATCACAGATTTCGATATTGAAAATATGTAACCACTTGATTAGTCAGACACTTGATCCCGAGGTTGTCATCAGGGAGGATGGAGAGCACTTTCTCGAACGTTCGATAAGGAATCTTGAAATCGACAGCCAAGACCTGGAAGATTTTGTTGAAATCATCAACAGCGCATTGCAACCAAAATAAAGAGTTACTACACAAGGAGCCATGCAAATGGAAGAGGGAGTCACTGTTTCAGATAACTATCGTGTTCTGGCGGTCGATGATGACAGGATGGTACTGGATAATTATCGATCCATCTTTCAAAGCAAGGGAGATGTTCTCAATACTCTGGAGCAGTTCCTCGATAATTTCTCTGAGCAAGAGGCCAGTGTGCCACGTGCCATTTTTCAGCTGGATACGGCAGACAGTGGTCAGGATGCGGTTGAGTTGGCAAGACACAGAAAAGAGAGTGGTATACCATTTGCGGTCGCCTTTGTAGATATGCGCATGCCAAACGGGCTGGATGGGCTGGAGACCTCGAAGCAGCTGCGGGCACTGGATGACAGCCTCTATATCGTGATTGTTTCCGCATACTCGGATCACGATTTCGAGAGTATCCGGGAGGAGCTGGATCAGCGTGTAATCTACATCTCCAAACCGTTCGACCGGGAAGTGATCAAGCAGGTTGCCTACCACCACTGCCATAGCTGGAAGCGCGATCGAATGCTGGACACACTGATGCTGCAGAGGGAGCAGCAGATCCAGCAGCATGAGCAGACCTTTGAGCTGTATAGAAATACCAGCCACGCCATCAAGCACTCTCTTGATTATCTGGGTGATCTCACCCGTGAGGTTGCTCAACTGAAGAGTTCGGGGGGAGATCTCGACCACTTTCTCACTACAGAAAAGTTGCAGACCATCGATGACAAGATTGATCAGGTCTGTTGGTTGATGAACGCCTCGTTGGAGAGCGCCGACCAGCAGGCCATTGAAAATATCGAACTGCCGATCTCGGAGTCGCTTACGAAAATTGTGGCGCTGTTCAAGGCCACCAGAGCAGGGCATCTATCAAGGGTTGAGCTGAAGCTCGATATTCCGCATACGACGACGGTCTATATGAGTTATTTTCAGCTCCAGGCAATGCTGATGAATTTGCTTAACAATACTGTTGAACTCTATGATATAAAAAACAATATTGAAGATAGTGATCTCTCCAGTGAAACCCAGTTACGGATCAATGTTCAGTGCGCGCTGGAACCGGAAGCGCTGCTCATCTCCCTGGAATGCTCTGCCCCCTCAGTGGCACAGACCGAAATCGGGCAGCGTGCTGACCTGGAAAAGGTTGTGGCTGGCACTCGTAGTGTTGTTGAGCAGGTAGGGGGGCGACTCTCTGACACTGTTAGTGAACACTCCCTCCTGTTTGCCATCCGCCTGCCTCTCACCAACGAGACCTTCACCTTCGATGCCGAGAACTTCGAGTAAAAAAGAGGCGTGCTGAAGCCCTCTTCCCCTGTTACGAGAGGGATGATCTGAACAGTTACGCTTTTTGTTCGGTATCCTTGTCGGCTCTTGTATACTTCGGCCTGAATGGTGAAACAGGAGGAAATTGGCATGGTTTTTCGAAAAAAAGCAGGTACAGGTCTGGAGGCCGCGGTTCTCCTGTTGCTCTTCCAGTTCTGGAGTGGGTTGGCACTTGCAGATACGCCCCGTTGTCTGTTGCTTTTCTCCTACCATGAAGGCTATGAGTGGAACGATGGCATAGACCGGGGAGCCACTCAGGTGCTCAGTGGCCAGTGCGAGATACAACGGTTTTTTCTAGACTCCAAACGCAACAAATCTCCGCAGTGGATTGAGAGCAAGGCGCAAGAGGCGTTGGCACTGATCGAGTCGTGGAAACCGGATGTGGTGATTGCAGCGGATGACAATGCGTCGAAATATGTGGTCGAACCCCATTTGAAGGGAGGGAAGATCCCGGTACTCTTCTGTGGCGTCAACTGGGAGGCTGCCCGCTATGGCTTCCCGGCCAGCAATGTAACCGGAATGGTCGAGGTCTCTGCCATTGTGCCGCTGATCAAGATAGGGCTTCAGGTACTTGCCGGCAAGCGGGTTGAGGCTCACTTCCTTGCGGCCAATGTGGTTACCGAACAGAAGGAGTTTACCCGCTTCGAGCGAGAGTTCGCCCAGCGCGGAATCACCCTGCAGCCCCATTTGGTCGAGAATTTCGAACAGTGGAAGCAGGCCTATCGCCAGATCCAGCAACCGCATGCCATCGTGGTGATGAGTAACAACGCCGGTGTCCGTGATTGGGACCAGCGGGCCGCAGAGCGCTGGGCTGGTGAATATAGTCAATCCTTTACCATTACCCCCAACCCCTGGATGAGCGCACTCTCCCATCTCACCATGGGAAAGGTGGCGGATGAACAGGGAAGCTGGGCTGCACAGAAGGCGCTGGAGATTGTTGAGGGCAAGGATGTTGGCTCGATTCCGATGACTACCAACAAGCTGTGGAAGCTGGATGCCAACCGCAAGCTGCTGAATCAGGGGCGCTTTCAGCTGCCCGGATGGGTAGAGAAACGCTTGCAGAGGCAGAAGTGAGATGAGGGGGGGCCAACCATGAGAAAGGGTATCTGTACTGTCCTGTGTTTGCTGATCGTTCTGATTGCCCCTGTCCATGCCGCTGAACCGCCTATTCTGGTGGGGCTTGATGCTGATCTCAGTTCTGGTTCCGCCCGCTCGGGGGTGTCGATTCAGCGTGGCATCGAGTTGGCGATGGACGAGATCAACGAGCAAGGCGGTGTTCTGGGGCGCCCACTGCAGTTGGTGGTACGTGACCACCGGGGTAATCCGGCCCGTGGAGTGGATAATATAAACAGCTTTGCTGATATAGAGGGGCTGGTTGCCGTGGTGGGAGGGCTACACACACCGGTTGTGTTAAGAGAGCTGAAGCCGATTCATCAGCACCAGATCCCTTTCCTGATCCCCTGGGCCGCTGGTACACCGGTTGTAGAGAATGGTTTTGACCCCAACTATGTGTTCCGGGTATCGGTTCGGGATCAGTATGCTGGTGGATTTCTGGTGGGGAAAGCCCTCTCGAAAGGGTACACGAAGATTGGACTGTTACTGGAAAGGACGGGTTGGGGGAAATCCAATCTCAAGGCGATGTCGGCTGCCCTGGAACAGAAACAGCTCGACCCGGCCGCAGTCGAGTGGTTCCACTGGGGGGAGAAAAACTTTGCTCCCATACTGAACAATATGAGGCAGAAGGGGATTGATGCCATTCTGCTGGTGGCAAATGCGCCTGAAGCGGTTCAGCTGGTTAGAGAGATGGCAAGGCAGACGCCGGACTCCCGTCTGCCCATCCTCTCACACTGGGGAATTACCGGTGGCAGCTTTCACCAGGAGGTGGGGGAGTTGTTGGTTGACCAGGTCGACCTGCAGTTTTTGCAGACCTACTCTTTCCTCCAGCCGAGTGATCCGCAACACTCCACTGCAATGGCAAAGCGCTATTGTGAAAAGTATCGCTGTGCGCCAGGCGTGGATGTAGAGAGGGCGATCTTCGCGCCGACTGGCACGGCTCACGCGTATGACCTGATCCATCTGCTGGCGGTTGCACTGGAACAGGCAGGAAAGGTTGGCAGGGTGGAGCTGCAGCAGGCACTGGAGAAGATCCCCGTATATCAGGGGCTGGTCAAAACCTACTCTCCCCCTTTTACTGCAACCATGCATGATGCGCTCTCGGTAGAGGATTTCTGTATGGCACGCTATGACGAGGATGGTGTGATTGTCCCGCAATAACCAATCACTGCTCGGAGGCGTACTATGGAAGGTGCTACCGGTCTCTATTGCGGTGTTGATCGGCATCTGGGTGGTAGTCATCCAGGTCAGCAAGCACTCTCTGGAGGAGGAGACCACGACCCGAATCAGGGAACGTGCCGAGGGGCTGGTGCTGGCCACCGACACCCGTTTCTCCAATATTCTGGCGGCCGTTCGTAATCTGGCGGCTACCAGTCTGATCGTCAATACCCTGATTCATGGAGACTTCAGTGAGCAGGCCTCTGGTGGTGACAAGAGTTATATTCACACCTTCTTTCGCTCTCTCAAGATTGCGGGGCTGAGGCAGGTCTCACTCAAGCTGCTCGACTACCAGGGGCGACAGCTGGTTGGTGCGGTGGATCAGGATTATCGGCAACAACCCTGGGTAGATTGGGTAATGGGAAGGGAAGAGCACCTCTTTATTGATGCTCAGCGTCGCCTGTTTCACTTCGCTGTACCCATTGAGTACCAGGGGTCACCGGAGGGGATACTGTTGCTGGAGGTGGAGCGCAGGGTGCTGTTGGAGTTTCTTGGAGAAAACCTGCCCATCGGCGCGGTGCTGGTGCGCACACAAGACCATGCAGTGCTCTATTCGGCACTCTGGGGGGTGGATGATGAGCTCGGCTTTGTGGATGTCAGTGAAGAGGAGTCCGGGTTGATTGAGCATGAGCAGCCTCTGCAGCTCTTCCCCGCAATCACCTTGCGTTACGGCGAAGGTCAGGAGGAGGCGCTGGCGTCACTCGAAAAGCTTCACCAGACCCTGTTGCTGGTGCTGGTACTGGACCTGATTGCACTGCTGGCCGGGATTGTGGTGGCAGGAAGGGCAGTGGTACGCCCGATTGCCAATATGGCATCGCAACTGAAGCGGGCACAGAAGCGAGGTTCACAACAAAATACAATGCTCCGTCTGGAGGGAATCCAGGAGATCGATCATCTGGTCACCACCTACAACCAGCTGCAACAGACCACCGAACGGCTCAATCATCGGCTTAAAGAGCAGTTTGAAAAGATGGAGCAGGTGTTCTCGTCGATGGCCGATGCGCTGCTGGTACTGGATGAGGGAGGGACTATTGTAGAGGCCAATCCGGCGGCGGAAAGGTTGCTGAACGTACCCGTCGAGCAGCTCGTCAATCAACCCGTGTCCCGGTATCTGACTTCTCAACAGGAGGGGGGAGAGGTACTGCTGCAGCCGGTGGACGGGGATGAGATACCGGCGCTGTTGGCGGAGTCCAGCTCCGAGGATAGTCGTTACACCATCTGGTTGCTGCACGACCTGCGCGAGCGCATCAAGGCGGAACAGCAGGAGCAGTATGGTGCCTTCCAGGCCGGGATTGCAGAGATGGGAGCCTCGGTGATCCACAATATCGGCAATGCAATCACCGGAATGCTGGGGCAGGTGACCCATATCAGCAAGCAGATGCAGGCGGTGGACAGGGTCGCCGGACTGCTACAGGAGCAGGGGAGGCGCAAACTCGGTGAAAAGGGGGTGGAACCGGAGCGGCTGCTGGAGGCGATGTCACGCAGTGGTGAGTTGTTGCAGAGGGTCTCTGGCGAAAAGGGAGTTGGCGATGCCCTGCAGCGACTCAACCATGCGATCAAGCATGTGGGAGAGGTGATCTCGATTCAACAGGGGGCGGCACGACCGGAGGTGCATGCTTCCCAGTTTCGTTTCTCATCGCTACTTTCCGATACTTTGGGGTTGATCCAGGATGATCTTGCCAAGCGAGGCATTAGCGTTCAGGCAGACCAGGGGGAGACGTTGCCCCGTCTGCTGCTGCCACGAAACCCGATGATTCAACTGCTGTTGAATCTGATCAAAAACAGTATGGAGGCAATCGAGAGCCAAATGCTGGAAGACAGCCAGCTGCAGGGCAGGGTTGAGTTGACCACCCGCTTGCTGGCAGAGAACCGCTTTGAACTGCGCATTCGGGACAATGGTTGTGGTCTGGCACAGGACAGACTGACCGAGGTATTCCACTCCCGGGTCAGTACCAAGGAGCGGGGTAGTGGCTATGGGTTGCACTCTGCCGGTAATTTCGTCGGCAGTCTTGGCGGAGAGATTCAACTCCTTAGCGAGGGGGAGGGACGAGGTGCCGAAATGGTGATTCGACTACCGTTGTGGGTTGAGCGTAACCGGTCCGAGTAGCGTGTTGAGAAACAAGAGTGCTGCGGGTGCGTAGCGCTGATTATGCAGGTTGATCGCTTGACGCATCCCGCGATGCGGGATATTATCAGCAAATGATCAAGAGTTTTGCCTGCAAGAACACAAAAAAACTGTTTAATGATTTGCGGGTCAAGAAATTTGAAGGGATCAAGGATAAGGGGCGTATCAAGCTGGGCCTGATCAATGACGCAATCTCTTTGACTGATTTGGAGGTCCCCCCCGGAAACAAGTTGGAAATGCTGTCCGGGGACAGGGAAGGGCAATACAGTATCAGGATTAACAAGCAGTGGCGTGTCTGTTTTCGCTGGGAAGATGGCAGCGCTTTTGAGGTTGAAATTGTGGATTATCACTAGGGGTGTGGCATATGGAAAAGTTGGAACTGATTACACCAGGACAGGTTCTCCTTGAGGAGTTCATGGAGCCGCTTGGCCTGTCACAAAACAAACTCGCACATGCCTTGTCGGTGTCTCCGAATCGCATCAATCAGATCGTCAAGAACCGACGTGAAATTACAGCGGATACAGCGTTACGACTGGCACGTTATTTCGGTAACTCGGCTCAATTCTGGATCAATATGCAGGGGCGCTACAACCTCAAAGTTGCAGAGCGTGAGAATGGCGAGCTGATTAATGGCGAAGTAAAAAGTCGGCTGGCAGCTTGAGCCGTAGCAGCCATACAGGCCGGTATTTGGATAGAGTGTAGCTGTGGCATGGCAGTAAAACTGAAAAAGCGGCAGCTGCGTCGCTATTTTGTCTTGCCGGGCTCCCTGCTGATTCTCAATGCGCTGGAGGATCTGTTGATCGTGAAGCTGCAGCAGCAGGTTGCCGATCCATATCTACTAACGGCAGTGATCATCACCCTGTTTCTGGTGGGTTTCTCCATTGTCGGTTTTGTGGTTGCCCCTGCACTGGAGCTGTTGATTGAGAAGGGGGTTCAGCATGGCCGGGTTTGGAGCGGCAGTGTCGGCGTCTGGGCCGTTCTGGCCGGGCTCTGTGGTGGGATATACTGGCTCTATTACAAGATCTACATCGATGGGGCCGCCTCACTGGTGCGCCTGATCGAAGCCCAGCTATAGACTCTGCACCACTACCCACTAAAACCATGTCCTTTGTCCACCTCCGACTCCATACCGAATACTCCCTGGAAAACGGGCTGATTCGGATCGAGAAGAAAAAGAGTCCGAGTCCGTTGATCAGTGCGGTCGAAGCGGGGGGGATGCGGGCGGTCGCCGTGACCGATCTGGGAAATCTGTTCGCCACGGTCAAGCTCTATCGTGCAGCCACTGCGGCCGGGATCAAGCCCATCTTTGGTGCCGAGGTGCGCATCCATTCGGAGCACGAGAGTGGTTCGGAGACCCGGCTGGTGCTGCTGGCGCAGAATGACCAGGGGTTCAAGCAGATCAAGACACTGCTCTCGCGCTCCTTTATCGAGGGACAGCAGCGTGGTGTACCCCAGCTGAACCGGGCCTGGTTCGAGGGATCTACCGAGGGGGTGATCTGCCTTTCGGGTGGACGTAGTGGTGAGATCGGGCAGGCGCTGTTGAATGGGGATCAGCCCCTTGCCGAACACTATGTACGCTTCTGGAGTGGACTCTTCCCCGGACGTTTCTATCTGGAGGTGCAGCGCACCGAGCGCAGCGGGGATGAAAACTGCAACCATGCCACTGTGGCGCTGGCGGAGCAGTTTCAACTGCCGGTGGTGGCAACCAATGATGTCCACTTTCTGCAGCAGGACGAGTTTGCCGCCCATGAGGCCCGGGTCTGTATCCATGATGGGCGGGTACTGGATGATCCGCGCCGCCCGAAGAGTTTCAGTGAGCAGCAGTATCTCAAGAGTGCAGCGGAGATGGAGGCCCTGTTTGCAGATCTTCCGGAGGCCCTGGAGAACAGTGTCGAGATTGCAAAACGCTGCAACGTGGAGCTGTCTTTGGGTAAAAACTATCTGCCCGATTTTCCCATCCCGGCGGGGATGACGGTCGAGTCCTACTTCAATCAGGTCTCGGCAGAGGGGCTGGAGCTGCGTCTGAAACAGCTGTTTTCCAGTCCGGAGGAGATTGCCGAGAAGCGAGGTCCCTATGATGAGCGTCTCGAGATCGAGCTCAAGGTGATCAACGGGATGGGCTTTCCCGGCTACTTTCTGATCGTGGCCGACTTTATCCGCTGGTCCAAGGAGAACGGGATCCCGGTGGGGCCGGGGCGTGGTTCCGGTGCCGGCTCGCTGGTGGCCTACTCGCTGCAGATCACCGACCTCGATCCACTCGAATATGAGCTGCTGTTCGAACGCTTCCTCAACCCCGAACGCATCTCCATGCCCGATTTCGATGTCGACTTCTGTATGGATCGGCGTGATGAGGTGATCCGCTATGTGGCCAACACCTACGGTACCGACCGGGTCTCCCAGATCATCACCTACGGGCGCATGAATGCCAAGGCGGTGGTGCGGGATGTGGGGCGGGTACAGGGCCACCCCTATGGCATGGTGGACCGCATCGCCAAGTTGATCCCGTTTGATCTGGGTATGACTCTGGAGAAGGCGCTAGAGGAGTCGGACGAGCTGCGGGAGCGTTACCAGCAAGAGGAGGAGGTGCGAGATCTGATTGAACTGGCACGTTCGCTGGAGGGCGTGGCGCGTAATGCCGGTAAACATGCCGGTGGTGTGGTGATCTCGCCTTCCGATATCAACGACTTCAGCCCGGTCTATTGTGAAGAGAATGGCTCCAGTTTGGTGACCCAGTTCGACAAGGATGATGTCGAGGCGGTAGGGCTGGTTAAATTCGACTTCCTCGGCCTGCGTACCCTGACCATCATCGACTGGGCCATCGAGATGATCGATCTGCAGCGTCAGCAGCAGGGGGAGGAGTCACTCGACATCAGCAAGATCCCGCTGGATGACAAGGCGGCATTCGATCTGCTGCAGGCCAGCCAGACCACGGCGGTATTTCAGCTCGAATCCTCCGGCATGAAGGAGTTGATTGCCAAACTTCAGCCCGACTGCTTCGAGGATATCGTCGCCCTGGTGGCACTCTACCGCCCCGGTCCACTGGAGTCGGGGATGGTGGACAACTTCATTGACCGCAAACATGGTCGCGAGGTGCTCTCCTACCCCGATGCCAAGTATCAGCATGAGTCCCTCAAACCGATTCTGGAACCCACCTACGGCGTGATCCTCTATCAGGAGCAGGTGATGCAGATCGCTCAGGTGCTGGCCGGATACACCCTGGGTGGTGCCGATATGCTGCGCAGGGCAATGGGCAAGAAGAAGCCGGAGGAGATGGCCAAGCAACGTTCCATCTTCGAGGAGGGGGCGAAGCAGAATGGGGTCGATCCCGAGCTGGCAATGAAGATCTTCGATCTGGTGGAGAAGTTTGCCGGATACGGGTTCAATAAGAGTCATAGTGCCGCCTACGCCCTGGTCTCCTACCAGACCGCCTGGCTCAAGGCACACTATCCGGCCCCCTTCATGGCGGCGGTACTCTCGGCTGACATGGACAATACCGACAAGGTGGTGACGCTGATCGAGGAGTGTCGCACCATGAAGCTGCTGGTGCATCCTCCGGGAATCAACCGCAGCCACTACAAGTTCAAGGTGACTCCACGCAGGGAGCCGGGGGCTGCTGGAGGCGGGTATGATGTCGTCTACGGCATAGGTGCCATCAAGGGGGTCGGCGAGGCGGCGATCGAGGGGATCATTGCCGAGCGTGAGGCCAATGGTGCCTACCGGGATCTGTTTGATTTCTGCCGTCGTATTGACCTGCGCAAGGCCAACAAACGGGTGATGGAGTCCCTGATTCGGGCCGGAGCACTGGATGAGATCGCACCGCAACGGCCACAGGAGCCCCGCTGGGAGTCACGTGCCACCCTGCTGAAGAGCCTGCCCGACGCGATGCAGGCGGCCGAGCAGCATGTGCGTGACCAGGAACATGGTCAGGCAGACCTGTTTGGTGGTGGTGAAGTGGAACAGAGCGCAGTAGCGGTCAGTTATCAGCAGGTACGCCCCTGGAGTGAAGATGAACGTCTGCTGGGGGAGCGCGATACGCTGGGACTCTACCTGACCGGACATCCGATTGACCAATATGAGGAGGAGCTGAGCCACATCATCACCCAGCGCATGAACCGTCTGACCCCGGATCGCGACAAAATGGTGACCCTGGCCGGGCTTCTGGTATCGATGCGAGTGGTCAAGACCCGTACCGGAAAGCCGCTGGCGATTCTGGTGCTGGATGACCGTACCGGCAGGCTGGAGATGACCCTGTTCTCGGAAAATTATGAAAAGTATCGCCATCTGCTGGAGAAGGATGCGATTCTGGTGGTACGGGGTACGGTGACTGAGGATGACTACAGTGGTGGCCTGCGGATGAATACCGAAGAGCTCTGGAATCTCGATGGTGCGCGTGCCACCTGGATGAGGCGGCTGCAGCTCAATCTCACCTCGCAGCAGTTACAGGGCAGAGGAGTCACAACTCTGGCACAGCAGATCAAGCCATTCTGTGAGGGGCATGTGCCGGTACGTGTCTACTATCGACAAGCGGCGGCACAGGCCCAGGTGGACCTGGGGTCGGAGTGGTCGGTACTCCCCACCGGAGCGCTGTTTCATCAATTACGCGAGCTACTGGGAGACGATGCGGTGGTGGCGGATTATGGGTAGAATGTATCAATCTTCTCGAAAGTTCGTTCATGCCGCGATTCCAGGTTGTCTGCAGCCATGGATGGCTGCGGTCAAGCGACACAAGGATGTGCTTGAGCGCAGCTGGAATCGTGGTGTGAATGGACTTATGCAACGCATTATATAGGTTGCTGATTTAGCCAAATAGCTGATGGATGGGAGCAGGGACGCTCCAGAAGCACAACATTGTGCGCTGTTTTACAGGTAATGGAACCATTATGAGCGAGAACCCGGTGAAGCCCGAAGAGAAAACAACACGCCCCGATGCTCAAACGGCCGGTGCGCATCCTGGCGGTGGACGACGAGTCGGAGGTGCTGGAGTACTATCGCACCCTCTTTCAAGGGGACGGGCTCTCACCCGAGGATCTGCTGCGTGAATACGGCGCTGTCGATACAACTACAGATACTGGCTTTTCAGAGACCCCTTTTCAGGTGGAGATTGATCTCTTCAGTAGTGGAGAAGAGGCCATTCACCAGATTGGCGAACAGACGCACGCTGTAGCGATTCTGGATGTGATCATGCCGGCTGCGATGGGGGGGCTGGAACTGGCTCAGGCGCTGCTGGAGAAGAGTCCGTCGACTCGCATTATCTTCGTCTCTGCCCATATGGGGCGGTCGTTGGACACGATAAAAAATGCCTTGAAGTCAAACTTTACTTTTCTTAAAAAACCATTTGATTCATCAGAGTTATTACAATTGACAACCTTCTCAATTCACGACTGGATGAGAGAGTGGGAGCTGGTCGAGGCGCGTCATCGTGCGCTACAGGCCAAGCGCGAAGAGGAGGAGTTCCTGGCGACCATAAGTCACGAGTTGCGCACACCACTGACCGCAATCATCGGCAATAGTGAGATGCTGTTACAGGAGCTCGGTGCAGAGACCGAGCTGGCCGAGATGGGGCACACCATCCTCACCTCAGGCCACTCCTTGCTGGCGCTGGTCAATGATATTCTCGACGTTTCCAAGATCGAATCGGGGAAATTTTCCATTCATGAGGCCCCTTACGATCGCACTTTCCTGCTGCAGCAGATGCGTCCGATGTTTGCCGAGCGGGCCGCGAACCATGGCATTGAACTTACCATCGAGGAGCGCTCCGTTGAGACCTCGCTGCTGATTGGGGATGGGCAGCGCATCAGCCAGATTCTGATCAACCTGTTGGGGAATGCAATCAAGTTCACCGCTGCCGGAGGCAGAGTCGCTCTGCTCAGCTGGAGCGAGTTCGACAAGCTCTACTATCGGGTGGAGGATAGTGGCAAGGGGATGGCGCCAGAGCAGGTCGACAAGCTGTTTCAACGCTATGAGCAGACCGATACCACCATCTCCAGCCGCTTCGGTGGAACCGGTTTGGGGCTCTATATTTCTGAAAACCTGGCCACCATGATGGATGGCACCATCGAGGTGGAGAGTGAAGAGGGGGTTGGGTCCACCTTTACGCTGATTCTGCCTCGGCACAGCAGTCAACAAGCGGTAAAACAGGAGGGGCTGGATACCTCTGTTGGGGATGGAGAGCCCGGGTCGCTGCAGGGAAGGGTGCTACTGGCGGAAGATACGCTGGTGATCCAGCTGTTGGCACGCAGGATGCTGGAAAAGATGGGGGTCACTGTAGAGAGCGTGGACAATGGCAAGGATGCCGTTGAGCAGGCACTACAGGGACAGTTCGACCTGATTCTGATGGATATGCAGATGCCGTTGATGAATGGTCTGGAGGCGACCCGGGAGATTCTGGCACAAGGGGGAACCACCCCGATCATTGCGCTCACAGCCAATGCAATGGAGCAGCACCAGCAGCAATTTGCCGAGGCTGGGTGCTGTAACTTCATTGCCAAACCCTTTGACTACGAGACCCTCTATCGATCAGTCGCCCCTTGGCTTGGTACACAAAAATCCGCTGCGGATGGAACGGGTACAGATCCATTGAAGGGAGAGGCAGGAGGTGAGAGCACGACTGCTGGTCGAAAAGAGTCCATGTTGCACTGGAGTGAAGAGCTCTCGGTGCATGATCCGCTGCTCGATCAGCACCACCGGCAGCTGTTTGAGTATGCCAACCAACTCACGGCGTTGACGCGAGAGAACAAAAAACTTGTCAGAGGGCAGGTGATGCGACTGCTGCCAAAGATCATTGAGCTGAGTGAGGTGCACTTCATCAAGGAGGAGGAGCATATGAGAAGCATTGGTTATCCACAGACGGCAGAGCACACCGAATCCCACCAGGTCTTTCTCAAGGTGTTGGCTGATCTCTACAGCCTCTATGGTGTCATACAGGACAGCCGTTATGTTCAGGCCTTTTCCGAAAACCTCTCTGATCTGCTGATGGACCACTTTCTGACCGAGGATATGGATTTCAAACACTACATTGAGCAGCAACAGCCAGGTAAGCAATAGAAGACTAATGGTTCGGATAGAGAGGCAGGAGAACATCCTTTTCTCTCTTTCCGGGTCGCTGTGCCGGTAGTGTTCTCAGGTGTTGCTGTAGTGGCGCCCCATCCCAGTCGTGCGTATGTTGCTGGTAGAGGGTTCGATCCAGCTCGGCAAGCAAGGTCTGTACGGTAGGGTTGTCGAGCCGCTGTGCCAGCCCGTCCAACCCTTTGGGTGGGGTATCGGGCCAGTGGCAGCTGGCCCACTGTAGCAGTGCACTGCGTGCCCGTTGCGGATTGTGGTTGCTGCAGGCGTTGTGGAAGGCCTTTCTCTGCGGGCTACAGTTGTCGCCTTTGTGGGGATCCCCTGCAGGAGAGGGGGGATGAGGTGTGGAAGTGCGTTTGCTATTCCACCACCACAGCAGCAGGCTTGCAACCCAGAGTAGAGCGAATACCAGCGTGGTCCAGAGCCAGAAGGTGGGCTGTAGTGTGGTGGTAGGGGGGGGCTCTGCCGTTACGGTAGACAGGGGCGTTGGTACAGAGGAGGCAGGCGTTTGGCGTGGTGAAGGTGAGGGCGCTGGCGGTGGTTGCGTGGGGGGGGGTGCGGAGGCGGCTGGAACCACGGTGACGCTTCTCTGTGGCAGTTGCGCCACCTCCATGCGGTTCTCCCGGCTGTTCCACCACTGCAGGGTCAGGGCAGGGAGGGTGTACTCACCGGCCCGGGTGGGGATGTAGGCGATCTTGCGCACCTTGCGCCCGACCATCCCCTCGCGGGTGGTCTGGCTCTGCTGGGTGGAAGGTTCCGGGTAGAGCTTGAACCCTTGAGGGGTTTCCGGAGTGAGGTCGGGCAGCATAGTACCGGCGACCGCCTCGGCCTCCAGGGTCAGGGTGCGGCTCAGTGGCTGACCGACGCTGATCTCCTCCACTTCAGGTTGCCACTGCTCACTCAGCTGCAGGGATCTGGCCGGTAGCCAGGGCTGATGCTGGTGTTCTGGAGGACGAGGGCGCACCTCCAGGGTCTGTTCATGTCCACGAATACGGACTGCCTTGGTGGTATTGAGGCGGTTGCCATTGAAAAGGTCATTGAGTGGATTGTGGGAACGCCCCTGACTGGCGGGCACAAGGATGCGGGCATCGAGTACCGGGGCGGGGATGGTAAGCGGTCCGCTGTGCTGCGGGAAGAGGGCGTAGTTACGCTCCACCACCCGATAACCGAGCCCGTTGCGCTTGACGGTAAACTCCTTGTCTTCCCCCAGTGGCTGAATCAAGGCGTTGTCAATCTCGGGGTCACTGAGCCGCCCCTCCGAGAGTTTGGCGCGATAGAACAGTTGTACCCGGTAGTGAACCATCTGTTGTAGATAGGGGGTCTGTAGATCGACACTGCTCTCGATAAAGAGGGGGGCGCCACTGGCCGCCGTGGCCACCTCGGCCGGTTTTACGGTGAGCTGCAGTGGTGTGGTCTGCTCACCATTCAGCTCCAGAGCGGGAATGGTGAGTTGCCCCGGTTGTCTGGGGGAGAGGGTCAAAGTCCAGCGGGTATGGGCGCTCATCTGTCCATTGATGATATTGACCTGACTGCTGTGGCTATTGCCGAGAATCTCGAACTGAGTGAGCAGGGGGGTGGTGTCTGGTGTGGCACTGGACTGCCCCCGTATCTCCAGATGCAGCTCCACACTCTCCCCCTCATGGATGCTCTCCTGGCTGAGCCAGGCGTTGAAGGCGCTCCAGGCGTTGGAGCAGGTCAACAGCAGCAGAATCGATAGTAGTGTCTGTCTCATGGTTCTCTGTGGCGGTTGCGTTGTTGTCGGTAGAGGTGCTCGAGCATGAATTTTCGCCTCAGCAGGCCGGAGGGATCCTCCGGTATCTGTCGCAGCCACTGCTCACTCTCCATTTCGGCCTCGCTACGGGGTAGTGGACTGGAGGCGGTGGATGGTTGTGTCTCCCCGGCCTCTGGCACATCATCAGCAGGGTCGGCGGTGGTTGGTGTCACTGATTGTTGCTTTTCTGGTTGCGGGTTTTCTGTTGGATCAGGAGCCTCTTGCGCGGCTTCCTGCTGTGCAGACTTTTGTGGTTGATTCGATGGTGACTGATTCGGCTGTGGCTCTTGCGGTTTGGTTTCGGAGTGTTGGGCTGGTTGCGGTTGTGACGAACTCTCTTGTGTTGAGTCGGAATCACTCTCCTGTTGTGCCTCCGAGGGTTGACTTTGATTCGCTTCAGCGTTGTCCTGCTGTTGCTGTTGCTGTTGCTGTTGCTGTTGCTGTTGCTG
>CAYFNH010000052.1:0-17839 GCA_964344435.1 uncultured Piscirickettsiaceae bacterium
TAAATAGCAACTATTGCCTTTTATGCTCTCTAGAGTGAGAAATCGGGCGATAGAGGGTCTATACGAGGTAGAGCCTGTCCAGGTTTACATTTTATGGTAATTACAATATAATTACTTATGTTGATGGCAGGAGTATACAATGGCACACCTTATTAAAATCGGTAACTCTCAAGGAGTTCGGATTCCAAAGCCCTATATCGAGCAGGTTGAGTTTGAAGGAAGAGAGTTGGAGATAAAGGTGGTTGATCAGGGGCTGTTGATTACCCCTTCGAAAACACCTCGTTCCAACTGGAGGCAGCAGATCAAAGAGGCAATCTCTGCTGCAACTTATTCAGAGGTTGATTCAGAGTGGCTCAATACAGAACTTGATACAGAACTGGATAGTGGAGATGATGAGTGGAAGTGGTAACACCCTCGGTCTCCAGATTTGAGGTTTGGTTGGTCAATCTGGATCCGACCAGAGGACGAGAGATCAAAAAAACAAGGCCTAGCGTAATCATATCCCCGGATGAGATGTCGCCACTCTCTACTGTATTGGTTGCACCGATGACAACCAATGGCTTTGAATTTCCGGGTCGTTTGCGTTGCACCTTCAATAAAAAGAGCGGCCTGATTCTGTTGGACCATATTCGTTCCGTAGACAAATCACGGCTGGTCAAGTGTCTAGGGAGTGTAGACCAAGGTACAAAGCAATCACTTTGTGATCTGTTACAGGAGTTTTTTGCCTGTTAGCGCAGGTTGAGGCAGAAGTGACCGATCAACTGGTGCAATACCTCAACCATGGGCTGGATCCTGTCCAGCGCAAGAAACTCATCCGGCTGATGGGCCTGATCGATATCTCCGGGACCGAGAATCAGGGTCTCCATCCCCATCTGCTTTAGGTAGGGGGCCTCGGTGCCAAAGGCGACCGCGCCGGACTGGTGTCCGGTCAGCTGTTCGCTGATTCGGACAATCTCGGCAGATGAGGAGGTCTCCATCGCTGGAATACCGGCAAAGGCACACTCCAGCTCCAGTTGCAGCGGGGATTGTTCGAACAGTGGGTGCAACCTTGCCGCCATCTCTTCCCGTAATGTCTCCAGTGACATCCCGGGCAGGGGGCGGATATCGATCTGCAGCTGGCAGTGACCACAGATGCGGTTGGGGTTGTCGCCACCATGAATATGGCCCAGGTTGAGGGTGGGTACCTCAACCGCAAACAGGGGGTTGTGGTAGCGCTGCTGCAGCTCCTCACGCCAGCACAGCAGTTCACCGATCAGAGTGTGCATACCCTCAAGGGCGGAGACTCCGAGGCTGGGGTCACTGGAGTGGCCGGACTTGCCATGCAGTCGCAGGGTCTCCATGCCGATCCCCTTGTGGGCACGGATCGGCCTCAGTCCGGTTGGTTCCCCGATGACTGCATGGCGTCCCAGTTTTCTCTGCAGTGACAGCAGTGCCTCGGCACCACACATGGTGCTCTCCTCATCGGCAGTGGCGATGATGGTGAGCGGATGTTGCAGGGATTTTATATCAACCTCGCGCAGTGCCTCGATGATCAACGCAAAGAAAGACTTCATATCCGTAGTGCCGAGGCCGTAGAGTCGATTGTCGCGCTCTTTCAGCTGGAATGGATCACTACGCCAGAGGTGTGGATCACAGGGGACGGTATCGGTATGGCCCGCCAGTACCAGTCCTCCAGGGCCATGGCCACTACTGGCGATCAAATTGAACTTGCCCGGGTGGCCCTCGATCGGAAGTACCTCAACGGTAAAGCCAAGATCTTCAAACCAGAAGGACAGCAGGTCGATTACGGCACGGTTACCCTGATCCCATTGGGGGGAAATGCTGCTTACCGAGGGGGCTGCAATCAGTCTGGAAATCATCTCCAGCAGAGGAGGGGGAGTGCTCATTGCTCCACTCTACGGCAGTGCGTGATCAAGTGCAAAGGAGGGGTGTCTGAACAGGAGTGCGACCATAGTCTACCTGCTGCGCAGGATTCAGACTGATTTCTTGCAGCTCTTCTTCTCTCCTGAACTACAGCTGCAACTGCCTCCCATTCCACCACAGCCGCCACCCTCTTCACGGTGCGGCCCCAGCTCGGGGTGTTTTCTGGAGAATTGCCGTGCCGCCTGCTGTACCAGCAACCAACCCAGAAGCAGCGCCAGGATCAGCCCGGTGGTAATCAGGAACCTGGTCATGCAACCCCTCCACCGAGACCGGCAAAGCCCATGAAGCTGAGAGAGAGCAGGCCACCGATCATCAGGCTCAGCGCTGCCCCCCGACTGATGCTGGGTACATTGGAGAGATCGAGACGTTCACGCAGTCCGGCCATCAGTACAATGGCGAGGGTGAATCCGGCGCCTGCCCCCAGGCTGAAGCCGATGGTCTGGGCGAAGGTGTACTCGCGGAAGGTCTGAAACAGCGCCAATCCAAGAATGGCGCAGTTGGTGGTGATCAGTGGCAGGAAGATGCCGAGTGAGCGGAACAGGGCTGGGCTGAATTTCTTCACAAACATCTCCACCAGTTGTACCGCCGAGGCAATTACCGCGATGTAGCTGATCAGTCGCAAAAATTCCAGATCCAGCGCCACCAGCGCCTGATTGATGACAAAGGCACAGAGTGAGCTGATGATCATCACAAAGGTGGTGGCCAGCCCCATGTTCCAGGCGGTAGAGAGTTTTCCGGAGACTCCGAGAAAGGGGCAGAGTCCGAGAAACGAACTCAGTACAAAGTTGTTAATGAGAAAGGCGTTGAGAAAGATAAAGGCGACGCTGCTGTCCATTATGCATTCTCCTCTGTGAGTTGTTTTGAGGTTTTGCGCTCCTCATTCCAGGCGAAGAAGAGCAGCCAGAAGGCGAGCACAAAGAAGCCTCCCGGTGGCAGAATCATCACCACCCAGGACTGGAAGTGGTCACCGAACAGAGGCACACCGAGGAAGGTACCACTGCCCAATATCTCACGTACCACGCCAAGGCAGAGCAGGGCGATGGTAAAGCCGGCCCCCATCCCCAGCGAGTTGATGGCAGTTTTGGCGACCCCGTTCTTGGAGGCGTAGGCCTCGGCACGCCCCAGGATCATGCAGTTGGCGACGATCAATTGAATAAATGCACCCAGTGCATTGTAGAGATCGAGGCTGATCGCCTGAATGGCGTAATCGACCAGAGTGACAAAGGTAGCGATGATGACGATGTAGGTGGCGATCCGCACCTGTTTCTGGATGTGGTTGCGCAGAAAGGAGACCAGTGCGGTGGAGGCAACCAGAACCAGGGTTGAGGCGATCCCCATCGCCAGTGCGTTGATGGTGGAGTTGGTTACCGCCAGTACCGGGCACATACCCAGCAGCATGACAAAGACTGGGTTGTTGTTCCAGATCCCCTCCATGAAGGTATCGGCGGTAATTTCGTTGTCCTCCTGCTTGATTGGAGGCGTGGTCACGGTGGCTTCACTCATGGGGTTTGCTCCTTGATGGTTTCAGCCAGTGGATGGAGTTTGGGTAGAATCTTTTCGGTATGCAGACGGATCATCTTGCCGATGGCAACCGAGGAGACGGTGGCCCCGGAGATGGCATCGATCTCCCATGGATTCTGCTTGCTACCGTGCTTGACGGTTTGAACCGGATTGGCAATGTGCTCACCAGTGGCATCGAGGCGCACATCCAGTGCCTCGAAGTTGGCAAGGAAGGGGGGATCCTTCAGGATCAGGTCACCCAGACCCGGGGTCTCGGAGTGCTTCAACACCTTCATTCCGGTGATGCACTGACACGCTGGGTTGTAGCCGTAGAGAATCTGAATGACATCCTGGTACCCCTGCCCTTCGGTAGCCAGTGCAATCCCTTTCAACTGGTTGTCTTCCCCATAGGCGGCATAGATCCGTTCCCCCTCACTGCTGCGGCCATCATCCTGTGTCAGTGTATCTGTAAGCATATAGGGCAGGTTGGATACAGCACCCGGCACCACCTGGAAGATCGCACGGGCAATCGCCTCCTTGCGGTTCTGCTCGATGATCGGGGCCGTCCACTCCACCACCAGTACGATCAGCAGACCGGAGAGGGCAGCGACACCGCCCAAGGTACGGATCAGAGCCGTGTTGGATGGTGTACTCATTTCACTTCTCCGTAGGATCTGGGTTGCGTCACCATCTCGATCAACGGGGTGAAGATATTGGCCAGCAGGATGGCGTACATGACCCCCTCGGAAAGGCCGCCATAGACCCGGATGATCACCGTGACGGCACCGATAAAGAAGGCGTAGAGCCAGACCCCTGCAGGGGTTACCGGAGAGCCGACCATATCGGTCGCCATGAAGATGGCACCCAGGGCCATGCCGCCACTGAGGATGTGGAACAGCGGGCCGGCGTTGGTTGGGTCGCTCCACTGGGTGATTAGTGCGACCACGGCAGCAGAGGCGAAGACCCCGACCGGAATGCGCCAGTCGAGGAAGTTGCGCGCCGCCAGATAGAGACCACCCAGAACGATCAGCACAAAAGAGGTCTCACCCAGTGACCCGCTGGTAGTGCCACTGAAGAGATCAAACAGCTCGGTGGTGGTCTGTTCGAACTTTTGCAGCCCCAGCGGGGTGGCACCGGTAAAGCCGTCTACCTGTTTGCCGGCTACCCAGTCAGCCGTTGCAGTCGGAATCAGCAGCGGGGTGGAGAGTGTGGAGGGAATGAATTCCATGAATCGACCGGACAGCAGGTTGGGGGTCCAGGTGGTGATTGCCACTGGGAAGGCCGCCTGCACAAAGGCACGCCCGACCAGCGCCGGGTTGAGAATGTTGTGTCCAAGTCCACCGAAGAAGACCTTGCCAATGCCAATTCCGGAAAAGGCGGCTACCGCAACCATCCACAGTGGAAAGCCGGGGGGGAGCGTCAGTCCCAACAGTACTCCAGTGAGGAGGGCACTGTTGTCCTTCAGCGTGCTGGGTTTGTGGCTCAGTCTGCAAAACAGCAATTCGGTTCCCATCGAGGCGAGGATCGCAGTGAGGATTACCGCGGCGGCACTGATCCCGAACTGCCACACCGACCACAGTACTACGGGCACCAGTGCATAGAACACGTGCAGCATGATCTGGTCAACCGAGAGGTTCTTCTTCAGGTGGGGAGAGGTACGGATCTCCACCGGTCTCTTTTTGCTCATAATGCGGGTGGGTTCCTTTTATGCAGCTTCATCTTGTGCAGCCTCATCTTGTGCTGATGAATCTTTATCAACCTGTACGGAGCCACTCTGCTCCTCAGCCAACGCCTCGGCCTCTGCGGCGTGACGCTCCCGGTTGAGGTTCTTGGCGATACGAAAGTATTGGGTCAGCGGAATATTGGAGGGGCAGACATAACTGCAGGAGCCGCACTCGAAACAGCTGTTGAGGTGGAATTCCTCCTCCATCACGGTATATTCGCGCTTGGCAGCGAGCTGTCCCAGCATGGAGGGGTTGAGGTGCAGGGCACAGGCATCCAGGCAGGCACCACACTTGATACAGGGGTAGATGGTCTTCTCCTCTTCGGTCAGTACCTGTGGCTCCATCACGATGACCCCGGATACCCCCTTGGTGATGGCCACATCCAGTGAGGCGATGCTCATCCCCATCATCGGTCCCCCCAGAATGATCTCGCTCTGCTCGGTGTTGGCACCGACCTGATCCATCAGAAAACGTAACGGGGTACCGATTGGAACCAGATAGTTGCCCGGTTTTGCCACCCCGGGACCGGTCACGGTGACGACCCGCTCGATCAATCCGCGGTTGTCCGGAATCAGGCTGCCAAGCTGTGCCATGGTACCCACATTGTAGACCGCAACCCCGATGCTGGCCGGAATCTGCCCTTCGGGTACCTGACGGTCGAGCAGACTGTCAATCAGCAACTTCTCCGCCCCCTGGGGATATTTGGTGACCACAGCTTGCACACTGATGGCAGGGTGCCCCTGTAGGGCCGCTTCGATGTGTTGAACCGCATCGAATTTATTGTCCTCCACCCCGATGATGGCCCGTTTGGCACCCACTGCACGCACCACCATCTCGATACCACGAATCATTGCGTCAGTCTGCTCCAGCATCACCCGGTGGTCGCAGGTGAGATAGGGCTCACATTCGCAGCCGTTGATCAAAACGGTCTCGATCACGGTGCCCTCCGGAGGCAGCAGTTTTACATGGCTGGGGAAGGCGGCCCCACCCAGCCCGACCATCCCTGACTTCTGAACTGCCTCGACCAGCTCGGTGGGAGAGAGCTGCTCCACATCGACCGGAGCACTGTAGAGTACCTCCTGAGTAGAGCCTCCATAGGTCTCGATGGTGATGGCCGGGCTCTTGGGGCCGGCGGCAGTTGGAATCAAGGTGTCAATCGACTTCACCACACCGGTGACCGGTGCATGAATCGGTACGGAAAGGAATCCCCCCGCTTCAGCAATCGGTTCACCACGTACCACCTCTTGCCCAGGTTTTACCAGGGGTACGGCGGGTGCACCAATGTGCTGAGAGAGTGGGAGGTCTACTCTTGGGGGGAAAGGGAGTCGCCGTATTGCCAGACCAGCCGTCGTCTCTTTGTTGGCGATGGGATGGATGCCGTGGCTAAACGTTCTACGTTTGCGCAGTCTGGCGAATATTTTTTCGGCGTTCAGGATCATGGGCATTATCTCAATCTATTTAGGGTAACCTGTTCCCCTTCCCCCTTGAGGGGGAAGGTAGGGATGGGGGAGGTATGTCAGCCATTCAACCCTCATCTCAATCCTCCCCCTGCCAGGGGGAGGAGGCTACTGGTACTTCTCGGCACGTTTGGTCAGTTTGTCTAGATCCTTCTCATTCAGGTTCCAGGGCGTTCCCGGATGAATACACCCCGCCGTACATTTCTCAGCCGCCTTGACGATATCCTTGAAGCTGTTGCCGGTTGGATTGGCGATAAAGGCCAGCTTGTCATCATTGTACTGGAAGGTCTGCGGTGCAATCTCGACACACTCATCACAAGCGGTACACTCCGGGGTCTCGATCCAGGCCGGCTCGAAATCGGCAGCGGCGGCGTTGCTTGCTGTGCCGCTGACTGCAGTTGCTGTGGCAGCTGCCTCACCGAGTGCAGCAGGATCCCCACCGGCCAGAGAGAGCAGAGAGGCAGCCACACTCTGTGCCATCTCTGCCTTGGCCTGGTTGGCAATGGCCTCTACATCGATGTTATCGGCCGCATCTTCACCGGCAATCGAGCGGATCTGGTGCCAGAACTGAAGACGCTCTTCACAGGAGCGGACGATCTCCTGGGCGACCAGTACTCGCATCATCCGGTTCTTGCCATCCACCGCCCAGATGTAGGGGTAGTTGCCATCACGATCCTCTTCATCCATCTCCAGGAATTCATGCAGCGGAATCATGTTGTCGTTCCAGCTGTCGACAGGGGCCTTGCGGAACTGCTTGCGGAAACGCCCTTCGGTCAGTGCCCAGTCGGCGAAGGTGAAGGGGAGGGTCATCTTCTGCTCTTTGCCACTCTCGTCGGTGTACTTGAGGTCATAGCTCACCCAGTCCTGATCGATGGAGGGGTTACCCTCGATGCTGGCGCACTCCTTGAAGGTGGTGCCGGCATCCGGGTCAAACTTGAACAGTGGATAGGCGCGCGCATCCAGTGCCATTTTGGTCTGCATATCGGTGGCGTCATCGGCTACCCCATGCTCAGGCTGGCAGGTGGTGTAGAGGTTGAACATCGCCGGATTACGGCTGTTGAGCCCATCAATGAAGCCTTCGATCATATGGGTTACGTTGGCGATCGAGCTCTGCAGAATGTAGCTGGTGCGGTGTGCCATGCCGATCAGCCCCATCTCCTTGCGGATCTCGGTCTTGCCTTTCCACACCTTGCCGTAAGGAGCCATATCGGCCACCTGGCCAACAAAGCCGGAGGTACAGGACTGGCCACCGGTATTGGAGTAGACCTGGGTGTCCAGTACCAGTACCTTGATCGGCATACCGGAGGCGAGTGCACGTGACAGGTTCTGGAAGCCGATGTCGTACATCGCACCGTCACCACCGACTGCAACCACCGGCGGGCACAGCTCCCACTCCTCATCACTGAACTGTTTCCAGTCGAAATAGGTAAAGAAGCTGCCATGCTCAGTCTCGTCATACTTGCCTTCGAGCTCCAGTTTGGCCATGCGAATCGCCTTGAAGCCTTCGGCCATCTTGGCCATGTGCCCCTCGAAGATACCCATCGCTACCGAGGGTGCATCCTGGAACAGGTGGCTGGTCCAGGGGAAGGGGTAGGGGCTGAAGGGGAAGGTGGACCCCCAAACCGAAGTACAGCCGGTGGCGTTGATAAAGCCCATGTCGGCCCGCCCCTGATGGCTCTTGCCATCGGTATACTGCCACTTGAGGTGGCGCAGCTTCTCCAGCAGCTGGGTGGCCCATTTGAGCCATTTCTGATCGACCGGCTCGCTAATGGCGGGGTCACTGAGCTGGCCGGAGAGGTCACTCAGGGTGAGGTCCTTGTCGGCGTTGTCGTCAACCACCTTGTTGATGGCGTCGGCGTTGGTGAGATCCATCCCGGAAGCGAGCTTGAGCCGTACATGGGTCTCCAGACGGTTGATCAGGTCATCGATCTCGGTCAGATGCTGTTTTACCCGGGGCTGCATCAGTGCGGTGACGGTACCGGTAAAGAGGTGGATGGCGGTCTTTTCGCCACAACCGAGGCAGGCGCCATCACCGGAGGTGAGCGAGTTGTAGTTGCGCTTGTCGAGCAGCAAGGTCTCCAGGGCACCAATCTTCTCTTCGAGATCATCGATGCGGATAAACTCCTCCTTGGTGGTTGGCAGGTCGAGCCAGAAGGCCCAGTCCTGACGCATTTTGTCGATCGAATCCTGAGTCTGGGTTTCGGCTACCAGTGCGCCATCGTCACAGACCGCAACACACTCCATGCAGCCCTTGCAGGTGTAGGGGTTGACGGTGATGGAGAAGAGGCCGCCAGAGCTCTTCTGCTTCTTCTCCTTGTTGAGGTAGTAGGGCTTGGTGATGGAGAACTCGAAGCCACCGATGGTCTCGAGGAAGAGGCCAAACTCGGTCTCCAGCTTTTCACGCTTCTCCCCCTCCAGGGTGGACTCACTCAGGGTCTCCAGCACTGCTTGGTCGAGCAGCTGAGAGACCACGGCATTCTCCCCCTGGGTCTCGATCAGGGTGCGCAGCTTCTTCTCTACGGTGCGGGTCTCACGGCGTAGGTGGCTGGTCAGAGTTCCCTTGGTTTCGATTCGCTCGATTGCGGTGGTGAATACATCGCTGATGGTGTTGACCAGACCGGGAATGGCACTGTCAGGGCAGGTAGTGAAGCAGTCGCCACAGGCAGTACAGTTTTCGGTGACAAACTTGGGATACTCGAACCGGATCTGGGTCATATCACGGTATACACCGGTAGCCGCCGGAATCAGGCTGGTGGCCATCAGTGGATCAACCAGATTTTCGTTGCCTTGGCCATTTAGGTAGAACGAGCCGGTCTGCTCCCAGAAGTGGTGGATATCAGAGCGGATCTCCTCTCCCTTGGGCAGCTGCTTGAGCATGATCGGCAGCTTAGTCTGTTTCTTGATTTGTTGTGCGGCACTGGTAACCGTTTTGTTGGTGATCTCGACAATCTCATCGAAACCGCGACGGACCACGCGCAGGTTGTCTTGCACCACATTCTCCCCCTTGCCGCCAAACTTGTCGCGCAGCTGTGCCTCGATGGAGTCAAACAGCTGCTGTTCGGTCAGGTTGGCACGTTCCATCAGTGGCGAGGCGGCAAAGAAGGCGCCCTGGAAGGCGTTGCCCTGCATGCGGAACTGCAGATCCGGGTTGGAGGCCTCTTCCTTGGCAATCTTGAAGCCATCAACAAAGTAGACCCGGATGTTGTGGTCGATCACATACTGTTGGTAGTGGCTGGGAATCTGCGCCCACACCGCATCGGCATCACCAAGATTGCTCTGGATAATGAAGAAACCGGAATCTTTTAGTCCATAGAGTGGGTTGGAGTGGCCAAATACATTGGGGTCGGGGGAGAGTACCACATCCACATAGTGGTATTCACAGTTGAGGCGGATACGCTCAGGGGCGGCCGAGAGGTAGTAGGTGGTGGGCTGCCCCTTCTTCTCGGAGCCATACTTGGGATTGGCGCGGATGTCGTAACCCAGCAGGTCATACAGTGTCATCGCCAGATTTTTGCCGGTGGTGATCGCACCCCAGCCTCCGACCGAATGCATGCGCATGGTGATGGCGCCCTCGGGCAGCAGATCCGGATTCTCGGAGCCACGAATTGCCATCTCGCCGATCTGTGGATAGCTGTCGAGCAGCTCCTGCTGACGAATCTCTGCAGCCGGGTTGGCAGCCTCGCGAATAAAGTCGACCCCGAGATAAAAGAATTTTCTCTTCTTGCCATCTTCGAGCATGTTCTCGATGGCACCGATCAGCCCTTCTGGCTGCAGGTCGCGTGAGCCGAGACCATAGCTGCCGGAGTAGAGGGTAGGGATCTCTTTCGGAGTATAACTCTCATACTTGGCGTAGGGTTTGTCACCATCGGCCATGCCGTTCTCGATACACTTGGAGAGGGCAGCACGCACTTCACGGATCAGGGGTAGATCCTCTGCCAGTGGCTGGTCGGTACGCTCCAGTACCGCAACCCCCTTGCGTCCCTTCAGCACCTTGCCGATCAGGTCGCCGGGGAAGGGGCGGTAGATGGTGAGGTTGACGACCCCCACTTTAAGCTTGCGAGTTTCACGCAGGTAGTCGGTCACCGCCTGTGCCTGAGTCACCATCGAGCCCTGCCCGAGGATGACGTACTCGGCATCCTCCATGCGGTACTCACCGACACGATGGTAGTGACGACCGGTGAGCTCGCCATACTCATCCATTACCCGGTCGGTGATCTCGTTGATGTGCTCGAAGAAGTAGGGGCGCTGTCCCGCGACTGCCTGCATGTAGGCATCCTGATTTTGTACCGAACCGGAGGTCATCGGGTTGTCGATATCCCACACCTCGGGAACCCGGCGACGCTTCTCTCCATAGATCATCTTCTGCGCCGGGGTGGGGCACTCGATGATATCGTCGGGGCGGCCACAGAACTCCTCGATCAGTTCACGCTCGGGTACCTGCAGTGGTTCGATCAGGTGGGTGGTAAGGAAGCCGTCCTGGCCGATTGCTGCTGGGGTCAGAGAGAGCTCGGCAATCTTGCGCCCTATCAAATTAAGGTCGGCTGCCTCCTGGGCATCGGCACCAAAGAGCTGGAAGAATCCGGTATCGTCGATACAGTGGTAGTCATCGTGTGCACAGTGGACGTTGAGTGAGGCCTTGGTGATGGCGCGGGTGCCAATGTTGAGCACATAGGGAAGACGCTTGCCAACCGCTGCGTAGAGCGACTCATGCATGAAGGCGACTCCCTGTGCAGAGGAGAAGTTGGTAGCACGCAGACCGGTCATCGACATGCCTGCAGTCACTGCAGCAGCGGCATGTTCGGACTCGGGTTCAACGAACAGCAGTGGCTTGCCGGATACATTGACATGCCCCTTGGCGGTCTCTTCCGCCCAGTACTCACCCATTTGGGTGGAAGGGGTGATGGGGTAGGCGCCAGCGGCATCAGAGGCCTCTCGTTCACACATGATGACAGCGGTATTTCCGTCCATCGCCATCCGTGTGCCGGGGTACTTGACTGTCTTCGCTTTCTTCTCTTTCTTGTCAAACATGGTAATGCCTCTTAGCCGATAGGTAGTGGTTGTTTTCGTATAATCTTTTTCGCGTCCTTGCCGACGCTGTAATCCTGCCCCTGGCGGTCGAACCAGACGATGGCACCGGTCGGGCAGCGTTCAATGGCAACCCGGGATGCCAGGGTGTTCTTGCTGTAGTCAATGATAGCCAGATTGTTCTCGATCTCGATCAGGCTCTCCGGGGAGTCGACCACACAGCGCTCGCAGGCGGTGCAGATCACATCGCACTCTGCCTCGGCCTCTTCCCCCTTCTCCAGGTTCTTGCAGGCGACGAAGAGCTGATGGCTGAGCGGATGAATTTCGAACAGCTCCTTGGGGCATACCTCTACGCAGTCTCCACAGGCGGTACAGCGCTCCGCATCCACTACGGGCAGTCCGTAACTGTTCATGGAGATGGCATCAAACTCACACACCACCTCACAGTCGGAGAGGCCGAGACAGCCCCAGGTGCACCCCTTGCCGCCGCCCGAGACCAGCGCTGCCGCACGACAGCTCTGCATACCCTCATAGTGGGCGCGGATATGGGCAATGTGGGTACCACCGGCACAGGCCAGGCGAGCCACCCGTTTTTCATGTGCCTGCAGGTTGGCACCGAGAAAGTTGGCGATGGTCTGCAGTGATTCGGCATCCCCCACCGTACACATGCCCGGATCCTTGCGCTCGGCAATCAGATCCTCGGCGAAGGGGCGGCAACCGGGAGAGCCACAGGCACCACAGTTGGTGTTTGGCAGCAGCTCCTCGACGATATCAATGCGGGGATCTTCTTCGACGTGGAGTTTGCGGTTGGCAATCGAGAGCAGCAGTGCCAGGGTGCCCCCGAGCCCCAGCATGAAGAGCGTGGCCAGAGGAACCGTTGGAAGGTCAGCCAACAGATTCATCCGCGCAGGCTCTTGCCATCTTCGCGGATACCAAACTCATACTGGAGAATTTCTCGCATCGCTGCCGGAGTGGGGTTGTTCAGATCAGCCAGCTCCAAAGCGCGACTTAACTGGTGGCGTGCCCACGCCTCATCTCGATGGTATTTTTCCTCGATCTGCGCGGTTGCGCGGCGGAAAAGTTGAGTGCTTGCCATGGTTTTTAATGACCTCCGAACCTTTTATTTGTTTTTTTAATTAGCATGGAATTCTATGGGGAGGGTTGACTATTTATCTATTGAATAGTATCAATTCCAAATATTGAAGAAACAAATAGAGGAGGGGAGGGATGAAGCGCGGAAAACAGGTCTACTACAAGAAGGATCGTCTGAAGAAACTGCGGGCCTTTTGTGCCACCGCACAGGTGGGCAGCTTCAGTGGAGCGGCCACTCACCTCAATATGAGTCAACCCACCATATCTCTGCAGATTCAGGCGCTTGAGCAGGAGTTTGATGTCATTCTGTTTGAACGTAAGGGGTCTCGAATCAAGCTTACCCCGGAGGGAGAGATTCTCTACCGTCTGGCGCAACCGCTGGTGCAGGGGATGGACAAGCTGCATGAGACCTTTACCGCCCACTACGGCAAGATGGATAGCGGTGAGCTCACGATCGCTGCAGGGGAGTCGACCATTCTCTACGTGCTGGCCGAGCCGGTACGTACCTATGCCGAAGCCTATCCCGGTATCCACCTCACCCTGGCCAATGTAACCGGGCGAGACGGATTGGCTATGCTCCATGCCGATGAGGCCGACCTGGCCATCGGTTCCATGCTGGAGGTTCCGGATGAGATCGTGTATGAGCCGATTGTTACCTATAACCCCACCCTGATCACACCGCTGGATCACCCGCTGGCCCAGCAGGAGAAGGTCACTCTCGAGGATATCAGCCCGTATGGGCTGATACTGCCACCGCGCCACCTCAGTACCTGGCGTATTGTGGATATGGTCTTTCGTCAGAATGATCTCGAGTACCGAGTGGCACTGGAGGCGGGGGGCTGGGAGATTATCAAGAAATATGTGGAGATCGGTATGGGGATCTCCATCGTTACCGATGTCTGTCTCACCGGGGATGAAGAGGTGGCACGGTTCCCGCTGGATGAGTACTTCCCCAAGCGCACCTACGGTATTGTACGGCGCAGGGGGCGTTTTCTCTCCCCTCAGGCGATCCGTTTCATGGAGATGATACGTCAGTACTACCGCACTGAGGCTGCCAAATAGAACAGGAATTCCCTATCCCTTTGTATTCAGGTTGAGCCAGTTATCAATCTTCTCGGTAGCTTCTGCCTGGACTTATTGAGAAGTTGTAGAATTGGTAGGTAAATTGTTGTTTTTGCGTTTTTACATTCTGATGCGGTATGATTAGAAGAAGTCTAAGGGAGGAAAGGCGCACGTGGCTGAGCAGGATTTTGATGACTCGCTGGTCGATGTCGAGCAGGATCTGATTGTCAACAATCGGGTGCTGGCGGTCGATGATGATGAGGCGGTTCTGAATCTCTATCAGGACCTGTTTGATGACCATACGCTGGATCTGAATGACTTCAACTTCTTCCCTCCCAGCGAGCCTGCAGAGAGCACAGCCTGGGCACCCTCTACCCAGTCCATTGAGCTCACCTGTGCCCACCAGGGCAGAGAGGCGCTGGAGCTGGTTCAGAAGGGTATTGAGGAGGAGGCCCCTTATGCGGCAGTTTTTCTCGATATGCGCATGCCGCCCGGATGGGATGGATTGGAGACTGCGCAGAAAATTCGTGAGGTTGATGACTCGATCTATATCGTTTTTGTGAGTGCCTACTCCGATCGCAGTATTGATGAGATGCAGGATCTGCTGCACAAGAATACCTTGCTGCTCAACAAGCCATTCTCCTCTGATGAGGTGCTGCAGATGGCGAGAACCCTCTGCATCAGCTGGGCCAGAGAGCAGTGTCTGCTGATGGCCAGGCGACGCTTGAGCCAACTCTCCATCCAGATGGCGAGAAGGGCCAACCTGGATGCCTTGACCACACTCTATAATCGCTACTACCTGGATCGTCAGATGAGCCAAGAGCTGAAACGGGCACGGTGTGAACAACAGCCGTTGGCACTGCTGATGATTGATATCGACTGGTTCAAGATCTACAACGATCAGCATGGTCACCTGGCCGGAGACCGTGCACTGCAGCAGATAGCCCGTGCGCTGTTGAGTGTGGCACGTCGGCCGGCCGACTTTGTGGCCCGCTACGGAGGGGAGGAGTTCTGTGTGGTACTGCCCAATACCGACTGTGCCGGCTTGGCGCTGGTGGCGGAGCGGGCACGAGGCGCGGTGGACGCACTACAGCTGGAGTTTGTCGATCAACTGGATGCTGGTGCCCACCATCTCACCATCAGTGTGGGCGGGGTGAGTCGGGTTCCCAAGCCGAGCGACACCGATACCGCCATGATTGACGAGGCCGACCGGTTTCTCTATCAGGCCAAGGCTGCAGGCAAGAATCGGGCCCTGATTGGAAGTCCTTGCTAACGCAGAAAGCGGCCCAGGGTCTCGGTCAGCTCGGTACGGTTGATCGGCTTGCCGACAAAGTCACTGCCTCCGGCCTCGTTGAAGGCATCCCGGTGCTGCTGCAGTACGTTGGCGGTGAGAGCGATTACCGGGATCTTCTGGTTGAATTTGCGAATTTCCCGGGTTGCCTCGATGCCGTCCATCTCCGGCATCTGCATGTCCATCAAAATCAGGTCGAAACGGTTTTCCCGGGCAGCGGCCACTGCCTCGATGCCATTTTCAGCCGTGGTTACCTGCAGTCCGATGGACTCCAGAATGCGTCGCTCCAGCAGTTGCAGCTCCGGGGTGTCCTCAGCGACCAGGATGGAGCCTTCGAGTTTGGTTTGAGCGCTCTGGATTGACTCCGTTTTCTTCTTGTTGACCGCAGGGAGGGGCTCTCCCAGCTGCAGTGGCAGTTTGAGTGTGAAGCGGGAGCCCTTGTTCTGTTCGCTCTCCACTTCAATGGTGCCCCCCATCAATTGAGCCAGCTGGAAGGAGATAAAGAGCCCCAGGCCGCTGCCACCAAAGCGCCGGGAGATGGAGTTGTCGGCCTGCTCGAAACGTTGGAACAGGCGCTGTAACACTTCGGGTGGCATACCGATGCCGGTGTCTTCCACCACAAAGTGGATCTCCTGCGACTGTTGGAGAACGGTCAGGGAGATGGTTCCGGTTTCGGTAAACTTGGTGGCGTTGCCGATCAGGTTGATCAGGATCTGTCCGCAGCGTGGACTGTCGCCGATCAGATAGTGGTTGAACCGGGCCTGCTGCTCGACCTTGAACTGTAGCCCAGCATCACGAATGCGCAGTGCAAACATCATCCGCATCTCCTGTACCAGGGCATCCAGGTTATAAGGGCGTGACTCAATGGTGAATTTGCCGGACTCGATCTTGGAGAGGTCGAGGATGTCATTGACCAGGGCCAGCTGACGGCGGCCCGAGTGCTCGATGGCTTCGATCAACTCATGACTCTCTGTGCTCTGTTTGAGCTCTCTCAGCAGTTCACAGTTACCGAGAATGGCGGTCAGCGGTGTACGCAGTTCATGGCTCATCGAGGCGAGGAACTCATCCTTGGCCTGGCTCGCCTGCTTGGCATCCTTGAGCGCCTGACGCAGTTTGTTATCCAGTTCCAGCCGTTCGCTGATATCCCGAAAAACCGCAACCGAACCACGGATGTGACCCATGGAGACCAGTGGGGCAACACTCAGCTCAACGGGCAGAAAGGCACCGCTGCGCTGTTTGAACCAGTTGAGCTCGGAGAAGTAGCGCTCACCACGGGCATGGGCCTGTGACATCGGGCACTCCTGAATATCAATATGGTGACCGTCCGGTTGTTCGGCATGGACGGTGTTGTGAAAATTGCGAGACTGCAGTGCCTCACTGTCCCATCCCAACAGGGTTTCGGCAGCGTGGTTGATGAAGATGAGTTTGCCCTGAGAGTCCAGTGCGTAGACACCATCTCCCATACTGGAGGTGAGGCTTTCGGAGAAGAGCTGTGCCGACTCCAGTTCAGTGTAGAGTTGCTTGAGCTGAGTTTGTGTCTGTTGAATGGAGTTGAGCAGGGTCTGTATCTCTCCTCGCCCTTTCAGAGTGCGAATCGGCTGGTCAAAGTCGCCATGGCCAATATGTCGCAACTGCCCGATGGCATACTTCAGCCCACGAATCTGGTGACGCAGATTGTGATAGGCGAGAAACAGGGAGAGGAAGAGAGCGGTCAGCACCAGAAAAACAAGGGTGATGCGTTCTCGCTCTTGTTGCCGGATCTGCTGCTGCACTGCCTGTTCCAGTTCTTGCAGGATATTGGTGACCAGTTGGTGAAGTAGATAGATGGGTTGAGAGGCCTCCTCGAAGAATGATTCCGGGTGGTAGCTGATGGTAGCGCTGTCCAGTATCTCCCACTCCACCAGGTCGCGTACCTCCTGGGTCTCACTGACCAATTCAATCAGGATAGAGAGCATCTGCTCGTCAAGTTGCTCCTTCTCATGCCCCAACGCGTTACGTAGCTGAATGAACTGGTTCTGGGAGTCCCACATCAGACGCTCGATACGTTGCAGCCTTGGATCCCCCTCCTGCAGGGGGGCAGGGGCGTTACTGGCTGCATGGTAAGCCAGGTAGCCGCTGCCGGCTCCGCGTAGCTGTGCCAGTACCTCACGAAAGGTGGGAATACTTCGCTGCAGAATATATTGCCAGCTAGTTGGGTTGGGAACGAGGTTGGCAATCACGCTATTGAGATGAGTGATCAGGTTGCTGTACTCAACGAACTCGAACGCATCACTCTGTTGCTGCAGCCAGAGGGTATCGATACGCTCCAGTTGTTGCAGAACCTCCCGGCTCTGAGGGCTCTCCTGGGGCAGTTGCCAATGCAGCTCTCTGAGGTGGTCGATCTGTTCTGAAACCTGTTGCTCCAGCATATCCAGGTGCTCTTCAGCAAAGTCGTAGTGTCCGGGGTGCTGTTTGGAGATATCACGCAGGCCACGATATTGGGTTGCCAGATCCAGCGTGCGATAGAGTGGGGTGACCCACTGCAACAGGAATTGCTGCAGATGCAGGCTCTCCAGTGCTCGTTGGCGGTCGACCAGGTTCTGACCAAACAGCAGCAGCAGTGGCAGTAGCATGATGACTGCACTGAGCAATAGAGAGCGTCTGATCCCTCCTCCTGAGGTCTCTTTTATCGGCTGTGATGGCATAACGATATAAGTTATTGTAGTTTTTTACCCCGGATTATTCACCAAATAACCCAAAAAATAGAGCGGCGCGCCCTTTATTTG
>CAYFNH010000053.1:0-17750 GCA_964344435.1 uncultured Piscirickettsiaceae bacterium
TGATACTGATGATTGCCACACCACTGTTGGCAATGCTCTACTTCTCCACCGATCTGCTGCTGGACAAGAGCCGACAACAACAGGAGATGATGCGGCTTGAGAACCTCTCACAGATCGCCTCAACCCTGAGTGCACTGATTCATGAAACCCAGAAGGAGCGGGGGGCAAGCGCGGGCTATACCGGCAGCAAAGGGAAAAAGTTTGCCGAGATTCTGCCAAAGCAGCGTACCTTGACCGATCAGCGCAGAGCCGCCCTCAAGGCCGAGCTGAGCGGGTTTGTCGCAGCCGATTATGGCGATGCCTTCGAGCAGAAGCTGGCTGCACTGCTTCGCGATCTGCAGCAGCTGGACAAGGTTCGGGGGCAGGTCAGCAAGTTGGCATTGCCACTGCCCAAGGTGGTGGGTTGGTATACGGCCATGAATAGCAACCTGCTGGGGGTAATTGAGCAGATGCCTCATGCGGTTTCGGATGCTGCACTGGTGGCCAGAATTACCGCCTATGTGAACTACCTGCAGAGTAAGGAGCGTGCCGGTATCGAGCGCGCTGTACTGAGTGGAACCTTTGGGGCAGACCGGTTTGCACCGGGGATGTATCGGAAGTTCATTGAGCTGGTGACTGCCCAGCAGGACTTTCTGCATGTCTTTCAAGCGATGGGCGGGGCAGCCGACCGGGCCTTCTACCAGCAGGCGATGAAGCATGAGTCGATTGCCGCAGTAGAGCAGATGCGCCAGGTAGCGTTTGACAAGGCCAGTGAGGGTGGCTTTGGTATCGATGCCGAACACTGGTTCAAGACCATCACCCTGAAGATCAATCAGTTGAAAAAGGTTGATGACTATCTGGCGACGGAGATTCTGGGGCAGGCCCGCGCTCTTCGTGCCTCGGCAACCACCCTGTTCCGGGTCAATCTTGCAGTGGTTGTGGTGCTACTGGTGCTGACCATCTGGTTCGCGCTCAAGGTGGGAGGGGCGATACGGCGCTCAGTCAACCAGATGAGAGCGGTAATCGGCAGAGTGGTAGAGGAGGGAGATTTTTCTCTGCGGGTTGATGCCACTACCGAAGACTCGGTTGGAGAGATGGGGCGTACCTTGGACTCCCTGTTTGAAAGCCTGCAGCAGTCGATTCGTGAGACCAATCATGTGGTTGACGATATTGCGCATGGTGTTTTTGACAGCCGGGTCGAGGCTGATCTGCGAGGGGAGTTGTTGCAGCTCAAGCAGGGGGTAAACCGGTCAGCAGAGAGTGTTGCCCAGACCATGCAGGGGTTGACCCAGGTGATGCAGGCGATTACCGAGGGCAATTTCAACTTCCGTCTGGATGGGATCGAGATGGAGGGAGAGTTCCGGGATGTGCTGGAGCAGGCGATGGAGAGCATGGATGCAATCATCACCGATATCAACCGGGTGATGGCGGCAGTTTCCAGAGGGAAATTCAATGCTCGGGTCGAGGTGGAAGCCGCCGGTGACCTCGATCAACTCAAGCATGACCTGAACCAATCCCTGGACATCCTCAGTCAGGCATTGAAAGAGTCCATTCAGGTTGCAAACCAGATGGGAGAGGGGGATCTGACTCAGGCGGTCAAGGGTGAGTATCATGGTTCATTGGCGGTACTCAAGGATTCGATCAACGCGACTCAAGCCAACTTCACCCAGATTGTGAGTAAGGTTCGCTCGGCTTCGGAGCATGTTCGTAACGGTTCAGCAGAGATCTCCAGAGGGAGTTCGGACCTCTCTACCCGTACCTCGGAGCAAGCGGCAAGTCTGGAACAGACCGGTGCCAGCATGGAGGAGATGGCCAGTACGGTCAACATGAACTCCGACAGTGCAGCCCAGGCAAGTCAGTTGGCAGCAGAGTCACTGGCGCGCGCTGAAGAGGGCAGCAGGGTGGTTGCCGAGGCAGTCAATGCAATGCTGGGAATCAATGCCTCCAGTGAGAAGATCTCCGAAATTATCACCCTGATTGATGGCATTGCCTTTCAGACCAACCTGTTGGCGCTGAATGCGGCGGTCGAGGCAGCCCGGGCTGGTGAACATGGACGTGGGTTTGCGGTAGTGGCGGGTGAGGTGCGTACACTGGCACAGCGTTCGGCAGATGCGGCCAAAGATATCAAGGGGCTGATTGAAGAGAGTACCAATCGTATCCAGCAGGGTAGTGATTTGGTGAGTCGAAGTGGGGTCGCACTGGATTCCATTGAAGAGTCGGTGAAGAAGATGAACGATATCTCCACCGAGATTGAATCGGCCACCAAGGAGCAGACTCAGGGGATCAACCAGGTGAATACTGCGGTAGCGCAGTTGGATAGTGTTACTCAAGAGAATGCCGCGTTGGTGGAGGAGACGGCGGCTGCCAGTAGCCAGTTGAGCCATCAGGCAGACGAGTTGGCGAACCTGGTTTCTCTGTTCCGTCTCACTAAGGTGGCAGAGCAGCAGCATTCATCATCGGGTAGCACCTTCTCTGATGTATTTATGAAGGCGCGTTCTGCGCATCTGGCCTGGAAGGGAAAGATACGAGGCTTTCTTGACGGGGTGATTGAGATGGAGATGAGTCAGGCAGTTTCACACCACGATTGCCTGCTGGGTAAATGGCTGGATAAGGAGGGGCGAGATCAGCTTAAACATCTGCCGGAGATGAAGCAGTTGGATCAGGTGCATGAGCAGATGCATAGTTTGATTCAGCAGATTGTGGAGATGAAGAAGGGAGGGGATGAAAGTGGGGCTGAGGCACACTTTGGTGAGATTGGCCCTCTGTCCGAAGAGGTGGTCTCCCTGCTGAATCGACTGGAGACCAGTGCCAACCAGTCACCGGCTCCTGCTCCTGCAAGGGGTAATTCAGTGCGTGCCTCCCGACCATCGAGAGTAGCGCCAAAGAGGCCACCTGAAACAGCCGGTGATACGGAGTGGGCTTCGTTCTAGTCTCGTGTGAGTGGCGATAGCCGCTCTTGAAGTGGGGGTTACTGCGCCAACGGAGGGGTTTCGCTATACTTCGCACCCATGGCCCTTACCGACTATATTCACACCTTTGGCAGCACCATGCAGGCCCGCTTTGGTGAGCGCGTGCACAAGGTGTCGATTGATGCCGGTTTTACCTGCCCCAACATCGATGGCTCCAAGGGGCGTGGTGGCTGCACCTTCTGCAATAACGTCTCCTTCAGTCCGCATGGGCGCAATCAGCGTCCGGTTGCCGAGCAGATCGAGTCAGGGCGTCAGGTGATTCGCAAACGTACCGGTGCTCAGAAATATATCGCCTACTTTCAAGCCTACACGAATACCTATGCCGATCCGGTACTGCTCGATCGGATGTATCGTGAGGCCTTGGCGGAGCCGGATGTGGTGGGGATCTCCATCGGCACCCGTCCCGACTGCGTACCCGATCCGGTGCTGGATCTGCTGGTCGCCTACCGGGAAGAGGGCTACGAAGTGTGGCTGGAGCTGGGGCTGCAGTCCGCCTTCGACAAGACCCTGGACCGAGTCAACCGGCTCCACTACTTTTCGGAGTATCGTCAGGCGGTACGTGCGGCACAACTGCGCGGGCTGCAACTCTGTACTCACTTGATTGCCGGGTTGCCGGAGGAGAGTGAGCGCCACTATCGGGAGACCATGGAGCGGGTGCTGGAGCTGGGGACGCATGGCTTCAAGTTTCACCCTCTGCATGTGGTCAAGGGGACAATGCTGGCCAATGAGTGGCGTCGTGGTGAGTTCGAGCCCATCTCACAGCAGGCGTATGTCCACTGTGTGGCAGACTGGATCGAGCAGGCACCGCAGGAGATGGTCTATCACCGGCTGACCGCAACGGCATCGAAAGAGATTCTGCTGGCCCCCGCGTGGTGCAACAAGAAGTGGAAGGTGCTCAATGCGATTGAGGATGAGTTGGCGCGTCGCCAGGTAAATCATCATGCAGAGTCAGAGGTTGTTACCAGCGTACGGAAGAGAGCAATATGAGCAGATATGATGTGGTAGTCATTGGGGGGGGTACGGCAGGGCTCGGCTTCGGCTGCTCGTTGGCCGACTCCGGGTTGGCAGTGTTGATTCTGGAGCGGCAATCACTGGCCAGTATCGAAAATCCAACCTTTGATGGGCGCGATTTCGCCATCACCCATCTTTCCAAAGAGTTGCTGCAGAAACTCAATATCTGGGAGCGGATCCCGGCTGAAGAGATCGCACCACTACGCGAGGCCAAGGTGCTGGATGGGGAGTCGGACTATACCCTGGAATTCAACACCTCGGGGCGTGCCGTGAATGAACTCGGTTACCTGATTTCCAACCATGTGATCCGCAAGGCCACCTATGAGCAGTTGCAGGGGGCCGAAAATGTTGAATTGCGTACCGATGTGGAGGTGAGTGGACTCAAGTCAGATGATCAGGGGGTGGTGGTGACACTGGCCGATGGCAGCGAGATCGAGGCAGAGATGGCGGTCTCGGCCGATACCCGCTTTTCCGCCACGCGCAGGATGATGGGGCTTTCGGCGGAGATGTTCGACTTTGGGCGTACCGCCATTGTCTGTCGGGCCGATCACGAGCTCTCCAATGAGGCGACTGCGCTGGAGTGTTTCCGCTATGGCCGTACTCTGGCACTGTTGCCACTCAATGGAGAGACCTCTTCGGTGGTGATTACCGTTCCTACCCATCAGGCCGAGCGCTATCTGCAGATGGAGGAAGCCGAGTTCAATGCCACCATTGAAGAGGGGCTCGGTGGGCGTTATGGCAAGATGAAGCTCTGCAGCGAACGCTTCTCCTATCCGCTGGTTGCGGTGCATGCGCGTAAGCTCTACGGACAACGCTATGCCCTGCTGGGGGATGCTGCGGTCGGCATGCATCCAGTAACTGCCCATGGGTTCAACCTCGGCTTGCGTGGACAACACACGCTGGCGGAACGTATGAAACAGGCCCTTGCCAAGGGGCAACCCTTCTACGCGCAAGATGTGTTCAAGCATTATGACCACAAACAGCAGCTGGCGAGTCGCCCCATCTACCATGGAACCAACGCGATTGTGCGCCTGTTTACCACCGATACCACTCCGGCCAAGCTGTTGCGCAAGGCGGCGCTGCGTTTTGGCAACCACTTCCCTCCGGTACAGTGGGGCATCATCCATAAGCTCACCGAGGTGGGTGGGATGAGTGGACTGTCTCTGCCGACACCCCCTTCGTTGAAAGGGGTTGGGGAGAAGATCCCATACTACTCCACGCGCTAGCACAAAAATCACCCTGGTGAAGCGACTGTCGGCACTGCTGTTACCGGAAGGTAATTGAGTGCTTATCGGTTCTGTAGGGAGCGATGATCTATTTTGTGGATAACTGTGTTCGATTTATTTTGATTTTACAGAATGAAATCTGGTTCCATAATGTAATTACCGAAATCAACAAACGAAGTAATACTTTGGTGAATCGATTTCCCAGTAAAATCAGATCAATGGAGAATTCTGTATGAAACATCAACTACCCGAACTCCCTTATGAAAAAAACGCATTGGAACCCCATATCTCGGCAGAGACGCTGGAATTCCACTATGGAAAACACCATGCAACCTATGTTGACAAGCTCAACGGTTTGATTGCTGGTAGTGAGTTTGAATCAGCTTCACTTGAAGAGATCATCCAGAAATCATCTGGGCCGATCTTCAATAATGCGGCTCAAGTCTGGAACCATACCTTCTACTGGAATGGGCTCAGTCCGAATGGAGGTGGGGAACCGGATGGAGAGCTATCCCGTGCGATAGAGGCGTCATTTGGAGACTTTGCCACCTTCAAACAGCAATTTACCGACTCGGCGATCAACAACTTTGGATCGGGTTGGACCTGGCTGGTAAAAAACAGCAGTGGAGATCTGGAGATCATCAATACCGGGAATGCTGCCAACCCAATGACAGAGGGTATGAAACCATTGCTGACCTGTGATGTTTGGGAGCACGCTTACTACATCGACTATCGCAATGCCCGTCCTCAATATCTGGAAGCATTCTGGCAGTTGGTCAATTGGGAGTTTGTTGCCAACCATTAATACTATCTTTCAGCTCATCGTAATATAGTATATATTGCTTGATAAACAATATATATTGTATTAGAGTGCATATATGGCAGCTGAATTGATCATGCGTGAGTCGGAGAGAACTGGGAAAGGGACGGTGCACGTAGTGGTCTGGAAGGTTCCTGAACCGGTGCCACCAAGTGAACACCTGTTTAAGTACCGATTGGCTTATGTCGTCGATGATCGTCGAGTAGTTGGCTACGATAATGAGCGAGGGAAAGGCGATCATAAGCATTATAGTGAATCTGAAATAGACTATAGCTTTACAACGGTTGATCAATTGATCAGTGACTTCCTAGGCGATGTAGAGAGGTGGGATAATGAGCAACAGTAAGAATTTCAAAATCCGTGTAGGTGGCTCCGTTGAATCGATGTTGCAACGTGCCGCCGCTGCTATGAAAGCGATTGAAGCTGGGGATGAGCCTGTAGGTTCATACGGTGCTGGTTTTCAAACCATGGCCGAAGTTACCAGTATGTTCACCACCAAGCGTTGGGAACTTCTGGAGGTCCTGAAGCTTGAGGGTCAGCAGTCCATTTATGCTCTCGCGAAGCTACTTGGTCGAAACTATAGCAATGTCCATACAGATGTGAAAAAGCTGCTGGAGATCGGAATTATCCAGAAAACTGCAGACGAAAAGATCTACGTTCCATGGGATGAGATCGATGTCGAGTGGCCGTTGCCAGCAGGAAAAGCGGCCTGAGAAAGACTCTTTTCTGTAGGCCGAACTGACCTCAAGCGAACTTGTGGATTTCTCAGTGTGACGGGTGTTTATTACTTTGACTTCTGATAATCATCAATTATCGATAGTTATCTATGCACACAAATTAAGTTCTATAAGGTCATGTATTTAGTTGCTTTGGGTCCGAGGCAATATAGGGGTGTAAATCGGGCACTTTTTCAAATATCTAACTGATTTTAAGAGTCTTTGTCTGCTGTTTTTGCGTAAGAAGAGTGTCTGTCGCACCTCATGTTAGTTGTCGTTTAATGGGGAACCGTAACGGCAGGCGAGGGGGTACCAGTTCGGGCTTTGTGTATTGGAACGGCCTCTTGGGGGGGCTACTCCAACCACATATTGCACGAAACAGGATAATCTCCGATTTCAACCGATATTTTGCACATAGCCCTTTTTTCAGCCAGCACCCTGTTTACAATGAAATTCGAGTTGCTGCCGGAAGATCTTCATCAACACCTCTATGTTCTGTACTCCGGCATAGTTCAGGCGACAGATAAAGGCGATGGTGCGATGAGGTCCCGGCTCATTGAGATGGATCGCCCGGAGCTCGGAGTTATTACCAACCAGCTGATCCAGCGCCATCTGCGGCACCAGGGTGGTGCCCATCTGTCCGGCAGCCATCTGTATCAGGGTGTATAGGCTGGCCCCCTCCAGGGATCGGTTAGTCTGGGTTGCCTGCAGGTTACAGGCTGCGAGGACATGCTCTTTCAGGCAGTGTCCATCCTGCAGTAAAAACAGGTGGCTGCTATCAATGTCAGCCGCAGTGATTTCATCGAGCTTGGCAACCGCAGCCTTTTGGTGGGTGATCAGGTAGAAATCCTCCTCCCAGAAGGTGAAGGTGTGTAGTCCAGCGACTGCATAGGGGAGGGCCAGAACCGCACAGTCAATGGCCCCGTTACGCACCTGCTCAACCAGATTGCGGGACTGATCCTCAATGATCTTGAGTTGAAAATCGGGATACTGTTGACGCACTTGCGGGAGTACCTTGGGGAGCAGATAGGGGCCGATCGTCGGAATCACACCAATGGTCATTGGGTAGCGGAGTGGCTCGTTCTGGCTCTGTGCGATCAGTTGAAGGTCATCCAGCCCCAGTTTGATCTCTCTGGCCCTTTGGAGAAATTGCTCACCCATCGGGGTGATGAGTACCTGCTTGTTATCACGTTCAAAGATCTGAATCTTTAGCTGCTTTTCCAGCTCGTTGATCGCTGTGCTTAACGCAGACTGAGAAACGGAACAGGCAATGGCGGCCTTCTTGAAATGTAGTTGCTCGGCAACGGCCAGGGCATAGGTGATTTGTTTGGTGGTAATCATGGAAGTGTGGGAATGGGTTCTCTGTGGGGGCAGCGGTTGGGCAGGCAGAGTCCAGCTTATCTCATAAATTGCATAACAGCCAATTCCATGTTCAATTTTTCAGAACATCACGTTCCAGTAACTGAATTATCCAAACCAGCATCGGAACTGTAAATTGTTCTGCAACTGCTTCACAAGGGGCAGGCGAATTTTTAACCCATCGAATCCATACAACGGAGAATCAAATGTCTGTAATCAATACCAAGATCAAACCTTTCACTGCCACTGCGTTCAAGGCTGGCGAGGCTGACTTCATCCAGATTTCTGAAGAGGATGTTCTGGGCAAATGGGCTGTGTTTTTCTTCTATCCAGCCGACTTCACCTTCGTCTGCCCAACCGAGCTGAGTGATCTGGCGGATCACTACGACGAGTTCCAGAAACGTGATGTTGAAATTTACGCAGTCTCTACCGATACCCATTTCTCGCACAAGGCATGGCATGAGTCTTCAGAGGCTATCGGCAAGATCAACTACCCGATGCTCGGTGATCAGATGGGCATCATCACCCGTAACTTCGATTGCATGCGTGAGGATCAGGGGTTGGCAGATCGCGGCACTTTCCTGGTTGACCCGGATGGCGTTATTCAGGCAGTGGAGGTGACGGCCGAAGGGGTGGGGCGTGATGCAGAGGATCTGCTGCGCAAGGTCAAGGCGGCCCAGTATGTTCGCAACAACCCCGGTCAGGTTTGCCCGGCAGCCTGGAAAGAGGGTGAGGAGACTCTGGCGCCTTCCCTCGATCTGGTTGGCAAGATCTAAACCCTCTCATGCCGGGTGCAACGCACCCGGCCATTCAACAAATTCAGGAGCTGCAACATGATTACCCCCGAAATCAAACAGGCCCTTACCGGCTATTTCACCTCCATGCAGAGAGCGGTGACGCTGGTTCTACAGACCGGTGAGCATGATAAGCGTGCCGAACAGAGCGGCTTTCTTGCGGATATCAGCGATATTTCCGATAACGTCAATTTCGAGGAGCGTGACTGTGGACTGCGCAGCCCCATCAGTTTTATGCTGGAGGTGGATGGCCAACCGACCGGAGTCATGTTCTCCGGTATCCCCGGTGGTCATGAGTTCAACTCTCTCATCCTGGCAATTCTGCATGCCTCCGGTGGAGAAATGAAACTGGATCAGAGTGTCAGTAACCTGATCATGCAGGTAAGCAAGCCGTTACAGTTTGAGGTGTTCATCAGCTTGAGCTGTCATAACTGCCCGGATGTGGTGCAGGTGCTGAACCAGTTTGCCCTGCTCAACTCCAATATCTCTACCGAGATGCTCGATGGCGGGCTGTTCCCGGAGCTGATCAAAGAGCGCGAAATTCAGGGGGTACCGACCGTTTTTCTCAATGGTGAGCTGTTTGCCAATGGCAAGGTGGATGCCGCGCAACTGCTCGACAAGCTGATCGAACAGGAACCGGAGATTACCCAGAGTTCCGATCAACCTGTGCTGCCGTTGCAGGATGTTACAGTGATTGGTGGTGGACCAGCCGGTGTGGCTTCGGCAATCTATAGTGCCCGCAAGGGGTTGAAGGTGAGCCTGATTGCGGATCGTATCGGTGGCCAGGTCAAAGATACAATGGCAATTGAAAATTTGATTTCGGTGCCCAAGACTACGGGCCCAGAACTGGCAGGTGCACTGATGGAGCATCTCCATGAGTATGACATTACCATCAAGGAGCATCTGCGGGTTACAGCGGTAGAGCAGGGGGAAGAGAAAAAGGTGACCCTCTCCAGTGGAGAGGTTATCTCCACACGAACCTTGATTGTGGCCACCGGTGCACGTTGGCGTGAATTGGGCGTACCTGGTGAGAAGGAGAATATCGGCAATGGGGTGGCTTACTGCCCACACTGTGACGGCCCCTTCTTCAAAGGTAGGGATGTGGCGGTGATTGGTGGTGGTAACTCCGGTATTGAAGCAGCGCTGGATTTGGCAGGTATTGTTCACTCGGTAACGGTGTTCGAGTTTGCGCCACAGCTCAAGGCGGATCAGGTACTGATCGATCAGGCCATTGCCCGTGACAACATTACCCTATTAACCAATGTGGCGACAAAAGAGATCCTTGCCAAGGAGGGAAAGGTGGTTGGTGTTGAGTATGAGGATCGTGAGAGTGGCGAAATCCACCGGGAAGAGTTGGCGGGTGTCTTTGTGCAGATCGGCCTGGTCCCCAACAGTCAGGTGGTCAGTGACCTGGTTGAAACCAGCCCCTGGGGCGAGATTGTGATCAATGAGCGGTGTGAAACCTCGGCGCCGGGCATCTATGCCTGTGGGGATGTAACGACTGTTCCCTACAAGCAGATCGTAGTTGCGATGGGTGAAGGGGCCAAGGCATCACTGGCAGCATTTGACTATCTTCTCAAACAGTAGAGGGGCTGGATCAGCAAGGGGTGAATGAGCAGTCGCTACAACAGGGCGCTGGCCATTTTGCGACGCCACTTGCTGGTTACCTCATGTTCGCCGATCGATTCCAGCACGGCCAGCATCCCCTTGCGGGCGCCATCCTCGCCATAGTCACGGTCTCGCATCAGCAGTACCAACAGCTCTTGCAGGCCGGCTTCGGTGTCTCCCTCCACAATCAGCTGGGCGGCGAGCTGGTAGCGAGCCTTGCTGTTTGCGGCATCAGCTTCAATAGCGCTGCGCAGGGTTTCGATATCCTCTGCCTCATCAGCAACCTTGGCGAAGAGGAGGCGGTTCTGCAGCCCCCGGATCTCCGGCATCTCCCGTTCTGCAGCAGGCAGCGCCTGGATTGCCTGCTCGACCTCACGGTAGCTCCCCTTGAGGAACAGGGCGCTGATCAGGTCAAGGCGTACCCGGGTGTTTTCGGGATCCTCCTGGTTGGCCTGCTGCAGCAGGGCGATTGCCTCCTCCAGATCACCCTGCTGGATCATCTCTCCGGCCTGTAGCCGCATTTTGTCGGAAGGGCGCTCGATATGGTTGTCGAGCACCTTGCGTACATTACTCTCCGGCTGTGCCCCCATGAACTCATCCACCACTGCACCGTTGCGGAAGATCTTGACCGTCGGTACGCTGCGGGCGTTGAACTGGGCGGCCAGCTCCTGGTTTTCGTCGACGTTGACCTTGGCAAGGATGAACTTGCCTTCGAACTCCTCTGCCAGTTTGGTTACCACCGGCATCAGCATCTTGCAGGGGTTGCACCAGGGGGCCCAGAAGTCGACCATGACCGGTACATTGAATGACTGTTGCAGTACCGCTTGCTCAAAGTTTTCACCATTGGCGTCAATGATGTAGGGGGAGTGTTGCTGATCCATTGCTGTTATTTCCATTTTTTGAAACGCTGCTTGCAATATTTTAGCAAGATCTCATATTCGGTAAAGTGGCGCTTGAAGTGTTTTTCCGCCGGTTCATCGTACTCACACCAGTCATTCTCGTATTCACGACAGATGGTTGGGCGGTTCTGGTAGATGCCACAACGACCATCCTCCAGGATGAATTTGCAGGGGGTGTTGATGAGCAGAAACCAGCCATCTTCATCCTGGTAGACCTCCACCTGCTGGTGGGCCAGTTGCCACAGCAGGGTGTGGAAGTCATCCTTGCTGCGCGGGGTATCGATCTGCTGGGTGAAGTAGCTGCAGCACTTTGTGCCCTTGCAGAAGCTGCACTTGTTCTCCGGGGTGACCTTGATTTTGCTCATGCGTGGTAGAGGGCATCACTCTTCGCTGCCATGATGAAGTCGTTACGGTGCAGCCCTCCGATCTTGTGGCTCCACCAGGTGACCGTCACCTTGCCCCACTCGGTCAGAATGGCGGGGTGATGCCCCTCTGATTCTGCCAGTTCACCAATCTGCTGGGTGAAGGCGAGCGCAGCGACGAAGTTATCAAACGGGTAGATGCGCTCCAGCTGGAGAACGTTGTCACGGGTTTCAAAGTTCCACTCCGGTACAGAGCGTACCAGCTCGGCCATCTCCTCGTCGGAGACCTGGGGGGCGCCTGCGCGGCACGCTTCACACGATTGTTGAGCAAGATTGTCCATGAAAACGGGTTCCCTTTTGTGATTGCTATAGATGGAATAATATCTGACAAGGCTACTCAAATATGTGTATGTTCTGCAATAGACAAATGAAATATTGAATGATAGGAGATGTGGCGTTGAACAGAATCTGGATTTTGGTGTGGGTGTTGGCAAGTTTTCAGGTTGCTGCAGAGCAGCGGGTGCCGGACTATCCGCTGGACCAGGTGGCAGAGAACGTGTGGGTGATTCATGGGCCCAAGGCCTTTCCCAGTGTGGAGAATCGTGGCTTCATGAACAACCCGGCACTGGTGTTGACCGATGCCGGAGTGGTGGTGGTCGATCCCGGCTCCAGTCGCTACGCCGGTGAGATGGTGTTGCGCATGTTGAAAACGGTGACACAGGCACCGGTCATTGCCACCTTCAATACCCATGTCCATGGAGACCACTGGCTGGGCAATGATGCGATCCGGGCCGCCTATCCGGAGGCCCCCATTTACGCCCATCCGGAAATGATTCGTGAGGCCCGGGCGGGAGAGGGTGCACGTTGGCAGAAGAATATGGAGCAGATGACCGAGGGCTTTACTGCGGGTACCGAGGTGGTCTATCCCACCATTGCGCTCAACCACGGCGATGAGATTCGGGTGGGTAACAAAACCTTCCGCATGTACCACTATGGGACCTCGCACAGCAAGACCGACCTGATGATCGAGGTGGTTGAGGATGAGGTGGTGTTCCTGGGGGATAATGCGATGGCAGAGCGCTTTGGGGGAATGCAGAGTGGCACCTTTCAGGGCAATATCCATGCATTGAATGAGGTGTTGAAGAGTGAGGCCAAAACCTGGGTGCCGGGTCATGGGCCAACGGGGGGTGCGGCTGTGGTAACAGACTACAGGGACTATCTGCAAACGGTCTATGAAGCGGCCCGTTTCGCTTTCAATGAGGACCTTGACAGTTCCGAGGTGAAGGAGATTGCGCTGCAACGTACCGAGCCCTATAAACAGTGGTCCGGATATGAGTTTGAGCTGGGGCGTCATGCCAGTCAGGCCTATCTCGAAGTGGAGGCAGCAGAGTTCTGAGGTGGTAAAATCCAGCAATGGATTCAGACCAGCACGCATTTACCAGGGCAGAACGGGAAGCTGTCTACAAGGCAATCTTCAATCGCAGGGATGTGCGTGGAGAGTTTCTCGATCGACCCATTCCCGATGCGGTCTTGATGCGCATCCTCAATGCGGCCCACCACGCCCCATCTGTAGGCTATATGCAGCCGTGGGATTTTCTGCTGATCCGTGATCTATCGCAGCGAGAGAAGATCCACCAGCTTTTTCTCAAGGCCAATGCAGAGGCGGCCGAACAGTTTTCCGGAGAACGTCAGCAGCTCTACCGCGCTTTGAAGCTGGAGGGAATTCTGGAGTCACCACTCAATGTGCTCATCACCTGTGACCGTTCCCGTAGTGGCCCGGTGGTGTTGGGACGAACCCATATGCCGTCGATGGACCTCTATAGCAGTGTCTGCGCGGTACAGAATTTCTGGCTTGCGGCGCGTAGTGAGGGGGTAGGTGTGGGCTGGGTCAGCATTATCGATCCGGATGCTTTGGCCCAAACCTTGAACCTACCCAAGTCGGTTGAGCCGGTGGCCTATCTCTGTGTGGGATATGTTGCCCGGTTTCATGACAAGCCCGAGCTGGAAAAGCGTGGCTGGCTGCCCCGTATGCCATTGGAGCGAGTGATCCATTATGATCATTGGGGAGCTGTGGAGGAAGGGTGAGTAGTTGATGGCTATCAACCCACTTCTCCTTTTTTTCGTTATGGTGACCTGCTTGAAGATCGTGTGGAGCAGTGGTGATGAGTGAACGTAACCCGTTTGATCTGGCTGATGGGGATTCATGGAGGTGGTGGAGAGACCGCAAGCTGGAGCAGGCCGCCACCTCGGTCAATGATCTGCTGGTGGAGATCAACGACCCGCGTGCCATCCGTGATCATGAGCATGATGCACTGCTGGAGCGCTGTCGGCGCTTCAATATGGCGGTTTACATTAGTCCGCTGAGCGAGGAGGGGACTGATATCGCCCGTGCTGCCGGGGCCCGTTTCGGCTGTACCCACCTTGACCACAATCGAGGGGCTGAGGCCGATGCGGTGACCGCGCTGACGGTACAGGATGATGCCCTCCATGCCCCCTATATCCCCTATACCAATCGGGAAATCCACTGGCATACGGATGGCTACTACAACCCACTCGATCAGCAGGATCATGCACTGCTACTCCACTGTGTGCGCCCGGCCCGGCATGGTGGAGAGAACGGCTTGATGGATCATGAGATGGCCTACCTGTTGATGCGTGAAAGCCATCCAGAGTATGTTGAGGCACTGATGCAGCCCGATGCGATGGTGATCCCCAATCATGTGGTTAATGGTGAGGAGCTGCGTCCAGAGCGAGCCGGACCGGTCTTTATGGTGACCCCGGAGGGGAATCTCCATATGCGTTATACCATGCGTAAGCGCAATGTGGTCTGGAGTAGTGATCCACTGGTGCAGCAGGCACGAGCCTGGCTGCAACAACTGCTTCAGGGGGGGGGCGACTACATCTATCACGCCACTCTGCAGAGTGGTTGGGGACTGATCTGTAATAATGTGCTACATGATCGTAGCGGGTTTGAAGATGGGGAAGATGCGGCACAGAACCGACTGCTCTACCGTGCCCGCTACCATGATCGCATTCACTGCACCTGATGAATGGACTTATGCAACGCTTTGTAGCAGGGACTCTCCATAGACTGCCAGTGCCTGCAGCACCTGCAGTTTTTCCGGGTTATTGGCATGCAGCTGCGTCAGTGTGCTGATCTCACGCTCGAACTGGGCGTAGTGGATGGTTCCACCACCCGCTTCATCCAGGATGCGGTGCTGACAGAAGCGTTGCCAGCGTAGTTGCTCTGCCTCATTCAGGGTTTCCGGCCAGTTGCGGGCGCGGTAGCGGAACAGCATCTGCTCCAGTCGGGGATCCTGGAAAGAGAAGGTTTCACTGCCCAGCTGCTCGGGTGTCATGGTGTGGATACGTCGCATCAGCTGTTTATCCTGCTGCTCGAAAAAGCCGCTGTAGATCATCCGGTCCGGGTCGCTTTCTGTTGGAAAGGTATGGCCAAGGTGGGCCTGAACCACCTGCTCGGTAAAGGTGGTTGCCTGCAGAATAGCCTCTGCATGTTGCAGCTGCCGGGGAAGGTCGATGCCAAGGCGCTCCTGTGAGGCGCTGTCGAGTGTATTGAGAGGGGCCAGCACCGGGCATTTGTTGAGATGTACGGTCTTCAGCGGGATCCGGGTTACCCCATCGGGCAGTTCATCACTACGGGTGAACAGGCGCAGCTGAATCTCGTCCGCAGTGAGGTTGAGAAAGGGGGTCGGGTCCTGGTGCAGATCGTAGACAATAATGCCGTTTTGGTTGGTTGGGTGTCTTGCCAATGGCACCACGACTGCGAGGTTGGCCCGTTCCGAGGGGATCATGGAGGAGACGTGCAGTAGCGCAGTGGGGTGGTTGAGGTTGAGCAGGGCAGCCGCACTCTTTTTATCCTTGTGGCGAAACACAAAGTCATACAGTTTTGGTTGCCGTGTCTTCACCAGTCGAGCCATGGCAATGGTGGCCTCTACATCGGCCAGCGCATCGTGTGCCATACCATGGTCGACGCCATTGGCGGCAGTGAGATGTTCCAGCTTCATGCTGGGTTTGCCGTCCTCATGGTAAGGCCACTCGATTCCCTGCGGGCGCAGGGCACGGGTCAGGCGCAGCAGGTCAATGATGTCCCAACGTGAGTTGCCCTGCTTCCACTCCCGTTCATAGGGGTCATAGAGGTTGCGATAGAGGGTGTTGCGGGTGACCTCGTCATCGAAGCGCAGGGTGTTGTAGCCAACACCACAGGTGCCAGGCAGTGCCAGCTCCTCGATGATCTGCTGGATAAAGATGATCTCGGCAACCCCTTTTTCCAGAGCCTCTTGCGGGGTAATCCCGGTGACCATGCAGGCCCCCGGCTGGGGCAGATAGTCGGGGGTGGGCCGGCAGTAGGTCATCAACGGCTTTCCGATTGGGTTCAGTTCGCTGTCGGTTCGAATTCCCGCAAACTGCACCGCTCTATCGCCGCGTGGATCGGCGCCAAAGGTCTCGTAGTCGTGCCAGTAGAAACTGAAATTAGGCATTGATTTTGTAAGGTTATTATTGAGGGGGCGACATTCGTCGAAATACTTGACAGATTTTGTAACCCTTTGGGGTTACTATAACTTCTTGTGTTTCTATTTTGTACGAGGTAACATGCGCCGTCGATTGCAACCCGTCAGTCTATTCCGTCTATTATTGCGAAATCGTTGATGTAAGGCAATTGTGGTGGTTGGTGGTGCAGGAAATTGTAGAAAATAGCGGTTTCTGTACCTTTTATCTCAATTTTTCATGATCCCTTAGGGAGGTTTTTCGTGGAAGCAGCAGAAAAGTATGACTTTAGTGCCGTACGATGGTTCTCCATCGCTGCGGTCGTCTATCTGGTTGTAGGTACCCTGGTCGGTGTCTACGTCGCAGCGGAATTGGCATGGCCTGCACTGAATCTGGACTTGCCATATACGACTTTCGGTCGTCTCCGTCCTCTCCACACCAATGCGGTAATCTTTGCATTTGGTGGTTCGGTACTGATGGCTACCGGTTTTTACAGTGTGCAGCGCACCTGTGGTACCCGCATCTGGAGTCCTGGCATGGCCTGGTTCACCTTCTGGGGCTGGAACCTGATCATCGTCTCTGCAGTGGTTACATTGCCACTGGGTCTGACCCAGGGTAAGGAGTACGCTGAGTTGGAGTGGCCGATCGATCTGGCAATTGCCGTTGTCTGGTTGAGCTTCTTCATCAACTTCGTGATGACCATGGTCAACAAGAAAACCTCTCATATCTACGTATCCAACTGGTTCTTCCTGGGTATGTTGGTGATGATCACGTATCTGCATGTGGTCAACAGCCTCGCGATCCCTGTGAGCCTGTTCCACTCCTACTCACTGTTCTCCGGTGTACAGGATGCGATGATTCAGTGGTGGTGGGGTCATAATGCAGTAGGTTTCTATCTGACTGCTGGATTCCTCGGAATCATGTATTACTTTGTACCGAAGCAGGCGAACCGTCCGGTCTACTCCTACCGTCTCTCTGTGATCCACTTCTGGGCACTGATGTTCGGTTATGTATGGCTGGGGGCTCACCACCTGCAGTACACTGCGTTGCCGGACTGGACCGGCTCTCTCGGTGCTGCGGTATCTCTGGCGATGATCATCCCATCCTGGGGTGGTGCAGTAAACGGAATGATGACCCTGTCTGGTGCATGGGACAAACTGCGTGATGACTACATCCTGCGCTTCCTCATCGTTTCTCTCGCCTTCTATGCAATGTCTACCTTTGAAGGTCCGGTCATGTCCGTGAAGACAGTGAATGCACTTTCTCACTACACCGACTGGACGGTTGGCCACGTACACTCCGGTGCACTGGGCTGGGTTGCCATGGTAGGTGCGGGTGCAATCTATCACCTGATCGAGAAGCTGTGGAATACCCGCATGTACTCTGCCGGTCTGGTGAATCTGCACTTCTGGCTGGCCACGATTGGTGCTGTGGTCTACATCACTGCGATGTGGGTATCCGGTATCATGCAGGGCCTGATGTGGCGTGACTACGATGAGTA
>CAYFNH010000054.1:0-16860 GCA_964344435.1 uncultured Piscirickettsiaceae bacterium
TGAAGAAGGCTGCAACCAAGAAGAAAGCTGCGGTGAAGAAGGCAGCAACCAAGAAGAAAGCTGCGGTGAAGAAAACAGCAACCAAGAAGAAGGCTGCGGTGAAGAAGGTGGCGACCAAGAAGAAGGCTGCGGTGAAGAAGGCAGCAACCAAGAAGAAGGCTGCGGTGAAAAAGACAGCGGCCAAGAAGAAAACTGTGGTGAAGAAGGCGGCAACCAAAAAGAAAGCTGCAGCCAAAAAGAGAGCGAAGCGTTAAGGAAGCTCTGATTAAGTCTGGACGAGATAGGTTGTGACCATAGCATCCAAGATCAAGGCGAAGATCGCAGCCAATACTGCAGTATTAGCAAGATTTTCAACGAAGATATTGGATGCTATGGGTGCGAGATATCTGTTCATGACTTATTCAGGGTTTCCTTAAGCAATCGTTGAGGAGACCATCCCATCATGGAGATGGGATGGTCTTCTATTATCTGAGGAGTTTGAAATGCCCTACTTTCTATTCAAGATGTTCCCCAATCGTACAGTTGAATATATCGAGGAGCACGAAAAGTATCGTGATGCCCGAGATAGTGCTCGCAGCAGACGCAAGGAGTTGACGGTGGCTGATAACCATCAGGTGAAGATTATCTTTGCGGCCAACCAGACGGCGGGTGCCAAGCTGCTTACTACAGAGCGTGAGGCAGAGCCCTGGGGGGACGATTAGTGGGGCAGTGTCTGTGCCACAGGTTTGAGTTTTACGGAATGGGATCAGGTCAATGGATATAAAGCAGTATATGACAGAGGTGGGCCAGCGGGCACGTACGGCATCCCGGGTGCTTGCTCGAGCGCAAACCGCGCAAAAGAATCGTGCGTTGGAGGCGATTGCGGATCTGCTTGAGCAGTCGATGGGGACATTGCTGCAAGAGAACCAGAGAGATCAGGAGGCGGGAAGAGAGAAGGGGCTGGATGCTGCGCTGCTCGACCGACTGGCCTTGAACGAAGAGCGTGTGGCCGGCATGGCAGAGGGGTTGCGGCAGATCGCTGCACTGCCCGATCCGGTTGGAGAGATTTCCGATCTCAACTATCGTCCCTCGGGTATACAGGTAGGGAGAATGCGGGTTCCGCTTGGGGTGATTGGCATTATCTATGAGTCTCGCCCCAATGTAACCGCAGATGCGGCTGCGCTCTGTCTCAAGTCGGGCAATGCCGCCATTCTGCGCGGCGGTTCCGAGGCATTCTACTCAAACCAGGCGATTGCCGGACTGATTCATCAGGGGCTGCAACAGGCCGGGTTACCGGTCGATGTGGTGCAGGTAATCGAGACCGCAGACCGGACGGCAGTGGGTGAGTTGATTACCATGCAGCAGTATGTTGATGTGATTATCCCCCGTGGTGGCAAAGGGTTGATTGAGCGCATTTCCGAAGGGGCCCGCATCCCGGTGATCAAACACCTCAATGGGATCTGTCATGTCTATATTGATGATCAGGCCGATCACCACAAGGCGGTTGAGATCGCATTCAATGCCAAGACTCATCGTTATGGTGTCTGTAATGCGATGGAGACACTGCTCATTGCAGCCGATGTGGCGCAGGAGGTACTGCCAGCACTGGTAACCCGCTATCGTGCTGAAGGGGTGGAGTTGAGAGGTTGCAGCCGGGCATGTTCGATCGAAGCAGATCTATTGCAGGCGACCGATGACGATTGGGATGAAGAGTATCTGGCCCCGATTCTCTCGATTCGGATCGTGGATGACCTTGATGCGGCGATGGAGCACATCCATCGCCACAGCTCCGGCCACACCGAGTCGATTGTTACCGAAAACTACAGCCGTGCACGGCGTTTTATTGCCGAGGTGGACTCAAGCTCGGTAATGATCAATGCCTCTACCCGTTTTGCCGATGGCTTTGAGTACGGGTTGGGTGCAGAGATCGGGATCAGTACCGACAAGATTCACGCCAGGGGGCCAGTTGGCCTGGAGGGGCTGACCTCACAGAAATTTATTGTGCTGGGAGATGGGCACATTCGCCAGTAATGCAACCCATCGGGATATTGGGTGGAACCTTTGATCCACTCCATTTCGGGCACCTTCGCCCCGCACTGGAGGCGTGTGAACGGCTGGCGCTGGATCATGTGCGGCTGATCCCCAGTCGGCAACCGGTACACCGTTCTCAGCCGGTGGCGCCACTCGAGCAGCGGGTGGCCTGGCTGCAGCAGGTGAGTGCTTCCACTCCGGAGCTGGAGCTGGATCTGCGTGAAGTGGAACGAACAACCCCTTCCTGGATGGTGGTAACCCTGGAGTCTCTGGTGGAGTCGTTTCCTCAGCAGCCGCTCTGCCTGATACTGGGAATGGATGCCTTTCTGCAGATTGAACAGTGGCACCGCTGGCAGGAACTGCTTGGTCTGGCGCATATCATCGTTACCCATCGCCCCGGGTTTGTCAGACCGCGTCAGGGTGGGGCGGCACAACTGCTGTTACGGCATGAGGCCCAATCACCACAGGTGCTGGGACAACAACCTCGGCACGATGGCGGCTCTGTACTGTTGCTGCCGGTTACCCAGTTGGAGATCTCGGCAACAGAGATTCGCAATCTGGTTGGTCGTGGAGAGAGCCCTCGCTTTCTTGTGCCTGATACAATCTGCGATTCTGTATTCAAACAATATTCACTGGAAGAAAAATAGCCTATGTTAACGGTAGATGAACTGGTACAGCTCGCGGTCAACGCTCTGGAGGAGATGAAAGGCAATGAAATCGTGGTTATCGATGTCTCGGAGATGACTGATGTTACCAGCCGTATGGTGATTGCCAGTGGAACCTCCAGTCGCCACCTGCGCTCATTGGCGGACAATGTGGCCCTGGAGGCCAAAAAGGCCAATGAGGCCCCGTTGGGCAGAGAGGGGGAGGAGTCGGGAGATTGGGTGCTGGTAGACCTAGGAGAAGTGGTGGTTCATGTGATGATGCCCGAGGCACGGGATTACTACAATCTGGAGAAGTTCTGGGAAGAGTTCAAGAGAGAGTAACGGTAGCGCAGCCGTGAAGATCAGCCTGATTGCAGTTGGCAGAAAAATGCCTGCCTGGGTGACCCAGGGGTATGAAGAGTATGTCCGACGCATGCCACGGGAGTGCCTGTTGCAACTGGTTGAAGTGGATGCCGAGAAGCGGAGCAAGAGTGGCTCGCCGCAGCGCTGGATTGAGCAGGAGAGTCAGCGCGTGTTGGCGGCCATTCCACCGGGGGACCATGTGGTTGCGCTGGATGTACGGGGTAAGTCCTGGTCTACCGAGGCGCTGGCTCGGCAACTGCAGGGGTGGATGCACTCCGGCAGTGGAGTGTCGCTGCTGGTGGGTGGGCCGGATGGCCTCTCTGCATCAACGCTGCAGCGGGCACAGCAGCGTTGGTCTCTCTCTGCCCTTACCTTGCCACACCCGTTGGTGCGGGTGGTACTGGCTGAACAGATTTACCGTGCCTGGAGTGTGGTTAACCACCACCCCTACCATCGAGGCTGAAGTACAGCTTCGAGAAGACAATTTCCAAAAGGGTGTGCTACGATCTTCGCCCGCCCGGATATCCAGTTAAGGGTGGATAATCAATAACCAATAATCACTCAGCGAAGCTGAAACTCAATTTCAAATGGGGGAAGTTATGAAAAAATTGTATTCACTGTTGTGCTCGATGGCAATCCTGCTATCCGCCCAATCTGCAGTTGCCGGGGGGTTCGGTGATCTGGTGCTGGCCTTTCCGGTAACAGAGGAGATGAGTGGTGATGATATTGATCAGGCGATCAAGAGCCAGTCAATCGAGCAGGGGATCAACCATGTGTTCTTTGCCCCGCTCTACAAGCAGGTCGAGGCCATTACGGGAGAAAACTACCGTCACATGACGATTCACCACCTCTGTGATGCCCGTCTGGGGGCACAGATCGCGGATCTTGACGAGAGCATGGTGGTAATGATGCCGTGTCGCGTTGCGGTGGTGGAGAGCAAGGATCAGCCTGGCAAGTTTACCCTCTATACCACCAACCCGGCAGTGGTATTGGCCGATCCGGGGGTGAGTGAAGAGATCAAGCAGCTGATCTACGGTTTTGCCCCCAAGCTCAAAGCGCTGACTGAAAATGTTGCAGCCGGTGAATTTTAGGAGTTGGTTGGCATGATCAAACAGCGGTTTTTCCAGGGAGTTTTAACGTTATTGTTGTTGGTTTCTTCTGTGACCAATGCAGCAGCAATCGGAGAGGGTGGATTCAGTAGTATGGTGCTGAAATACCCGGTGGCAGACAAGAGCATGAGTGGTGATGATATCGACGAGGCGATCCGTAGTAAGTCGGTAGGGGTTGGTATCAACCATGTTTTCTTTGCTCCGCTCTACAAGCAGATTCGGGCCGTTACCGGAAAGCACTACCGTCATATGACCATCCACCACCTCTGTGATGCCCGTCTGGCTGCAGAGCTGGCCGATCTGAATGATGATCTGGTGGTGATGATGCCCTGTAGAATTGCAGTGGTGGAGAGTGCAGACCAACCTGGTGAGTTCTCGATCTATGCCACCAGCCCAGAGGTCATTCTCAACGACCCACAGGTCAGCGAGGCGCAAAAGGCACTGATCCGTGACTTCATGCCTAAAATGCAGGCACTGACAGAGGCGGTTGCTGCTGGCGAATTCTAGTGCTCCAACCAGGGATGGCTGTGGTCAGGTGACACAAGGATGTGCTTGAGCGCACCTGAAATCGTGGTACGAATGGATCTTCCGAGAAGATGGGGGTTAGCGCCTGCGGATAAAAAGCGTACCGGGCAATAACGGATTCCGTTGCAATTTCAGGTAAAATCCGGGGATGGAAGAGACCCCGCAGATTATTCTTGCCTCCGCTTCGCCCCGACGTGCCGAGCTACTCAAACAGATTGGGGTACGGTTCCGGGTTGAGGTTGCCGATATCGATGAAACCATCACTACAGAGTCGGCTGAAGCGGCGGTTATCCGCCTGTCCCGGGAAAAGGCCCGGAGGGTATGGCAACGTCATCCACAGGGGAGGCTGCCGGTTCTGGCGGCGGATACGGTAGTGGTTCATCAAGACAAAATACTGCAAAAGCCAATCTCGGAGACAGAGGGGGTCGCAATGCTGGAGCGCCTGAGTGGGGGGAGGCATACCGTTCTCAGTGCGGTCACGCTGGTGTCTGCAGGAGATACGCTATCTGCAGTCAGCAGTAGTGAGATTACCTTTCGTAACCTGTCGGTGCAGGAGTGTCGCCGCTACTGGAGTAGTGGCGAGCCAGCCGACAAGGCGGGCGGCTATGCCATCCAGGGGCGGGCGGCCATCTTTATCGAACAGCTGCATGGCAGTTATTCAGGGGTGATGGGGCTGCCCCTGTTTGAGACTGCCCAACTGTTGCAGCAGGCGAAAGTGGAGCTGTTATGAGTACAGAGATTTTGATCAATGTCACCCCGCGTGAGACCCGCTCGGCGCTGGTTGAGAATGGGGTGTTGCAGGAGATCTATATTGAGCGTCGCAATCATCTCGGCATGGTGGGTAATATTTACAAGGGGAAGGTGAGCCGGGTGCTGCCCGGTATGCAGGCCGCCTTTGTTGACATCGGGTTGGAGCGCGCAGCCTTTCTCCATGTCTCGGATATCATCCCTCAGGAGATACGCGAGGAGATCGAGTGTGATCAGGAGACACCCCAGATCACGGATCTGGTATCTGATGGGCAAGAGCTGTTGGTGCAGGTGGTCAAGGATCCGCTGGGTACCAAGGGGGCGCGGTTGACCATGCAGGTCTCGATCCCCTCCCGTTATCTGGTGTTCATGCCGCAGGTCCAGTGCATGGGGGTTTCCCAGCGCATAGAGGAGGAGGCGGAGCGCGAACGTTTGCGTACCATGATCCAGAAGGCAACTGCAGAGGGGGGCTATGGTGGCTTTATTGTACGTACAGCCGGAGAAGGAATCCCGGAATCCGAACTGTTGGACGAAGCCCGTCTGCTCTACAAGATCTGGGACTCGGTACAGGAGAACGGGCGTAAGCAGAAGGCGCGTACCCTGGTTCACCGTGATCTGCCACTGGCACAGCGGGTCATCCGGGATCAGCTCAAGGATAGTGTTGAACGGGTGCGGATCGACTCACGCCGAAGTTGGGAGCAGTGCCGTGAATTTGCGGCCCGGTTCAATCCCGAGCTGGCCTCACGGGTGGAGTACTATCCGGGGGAGTGCCCCATCTTTGACCTCTATTCGGTAGAGGATGAGATCCAGAAGGCGCTGCAGCGCAAGGTTCCGCTCAAGTCGGGGGGCTACCTGATCATCGACCAGACCGAGGCGATGACCACCATTGATGTTAATACCGGCTCCTTTGTGGGGCATCACAATCTGGAAGAGACCATCTTCAAGACCAACCTGGAGGCGACGCAGGCCATTGCCCGCCAGCTGCGTCTGCGCAACCTGGGAGGGATCATCATCCTTGACCTGATTGATATGGAGGATGAGCAGCACCGGCAGCAGGTGATGCGCTCGTTGCAGAAGTACCTTGATCAGGACCATGCCCGTACCCACATCAGCGAGGTCTCTGCGCTGGGGTTGGTGGAGATGACCCGCAAACGTACTCGCGAGAGTCTGCAGCATGTGCTGTGTCAGACCTGTCCCACCTGTGAAGGGCGAGGCTTCCTGAAGACGGCAGAGACGGTCTGTTACGAGATTTTTCGTGAGATTATTCGGGAGTCTCGACAGTATGAAGACTCCAACTCCTTTCTGGTGCTGGCGGCACAGGAGATCACCGATCTGCTGTATGACGAGGAGTCCTCAAGCCTGGCAGAGCTGGAGGAGTTTATCGGCAAGCCTGTACGCCTGCAGGTAGAGACCTTCTACACCGCTGAACAGTTCGATGTGGTACCGGTCTAGCAGACAGTTTCTCTCGATACTGTGGGGTACATTCTGGATCGTGCTCTCCACAGGGGTGATTGCCACTGCACTATTGGTAGTGCTGTTGCGGGCTGGAACGGCTACGGCCTCATGGTTTCAGCCTCAGCTGACGGCATGGGTCGAACAGCAGGCAGGCATCTCGGTCGAGTTGAAGGGGCTGTCACTGGATCTGGAGGGACGTTTTCTCAACCTGCATATCGAGCAGCTGCAACTACGTGACCCACAGACCGGTGAGGTGGCTGGAGGGGTTGCCAAGGCGGTGATTCAGACGGATCTCATCGCCTCCCTCGGCAGGGGTGAATGGGTAACCACGGATCTATCTCTCCACCAGCCCCAGCTCTATCTCCGGCATGCGGCCGATGGTAGTCTCCAGGTGGTGGGTAACCAGGCTGATACAGCTTCGAGTGACTCGACTGCCCTGGGGTGGGGAGAGTGGTTATTGACCCAGCCCGCACTGAAGATTCTGGGTGCAGAGATCCGGGTAGAGGAGTCCCGCTTTGCCAGGCTGGAGTGGCTGTTGTCGGATGTCGATCTCTCACTGGTCAATTCGGGGTATCGTCATCAGGCGACCGGTAGTGCCGTGCTCAATGGTGAACGGAGCTCTCCGCTGCAGCTGCAGCTGGAGTGGTTTGGAGACCTTCACCACTCTCAGGGGTGGGATGGCCAGATGCACCTCAGCGGAGATTCAGTGCATCTGGCCGACCTGATCGGTGGAGGTGACCACCCATGGGGATCGCTGGCACAGGGAGAGGCGCAATTGCAGCTCTGGGGAGAGTGGCTCTCTGGACGTCTGGAGAAGGCAAGGGTCTCGTTGCAGCGGGATTCACAGTATCGTGATGCCCCCGGCCTGGCGGGGGGGGAGTTGCACTGGCGGCGTCAGGGGGAGGAAGCCTGGCGCATGCAGATAGAGCAGCTGGTATGGGGTGGAGAAGAGGGACACGGCAGTCACCCCTCCTCTGCCCTGGTTGAGCACAGACATACCCCCGGTGGGGAGGCCATCCTGTTGGGGGCGGTTGATCATGTACGTCTGGTAGCCTCTCCGGAGCTCTCGGGTCTGTATGCCACGGTGGTTCGTGGGGAGGGGGGGATGTTGGTCTCGGGTGATCTGGAGCAGGTGAAGTTTCGCTCCTTTCCAGATCAGAATGGACTCTTCAATCGGGTTGAAGCGAGGATGGAGCTGAGGCAGATTGCCATCTCCGGGATCAGGCAGATGGCAGGATATACCCTCTCCGGTATCAATGGGCTGCTGCACCTGAATCAGCATCAGGGGTACTTCCTTCCGGCGGCAGGGCAGTTTGCTGTGGGAACCGGTGCTCTCTATTCTCAACCTGTCGGGGTGGACTGGCAGCAGGGGGTTGTTCACTGGCAGCAGTATTCACAGGCCGTTGTGGTGACGCTGGATCAGCTGCAGGCGACTGTCCAAACGGTGGACCTGAGTGGTCGTGCCCAACTCTTGATGCCGACTCAGGGGGAGCCACTGCTGAAGATGACTCTGGGAGTGTCTGCTCAGCGCATCACCGACCTGGTGGATGGGCTGCCCCAGTCACAACTGGATCCCCGGTTGATGAACTGGTTGCAAGCTTCCCTGCTCTCCGGAGAGCTGGCTGGTGGAATTGTCGAGATCGAGGGGGGGGTGAGCTCCTTTCCCTATGCCGATGGAGGGGGGCGCTTCAGGGCGGCACTCGATCTGAAGGATGTCTATCTGCAGTTTGATCCGGCCTGGCCGGCCATCACCCACAGCCATGCTCGCCTCGGGTTTGATAACGAGTCGCTGCAGGTGAATCTGCAGCAGGGAAAGATTGACGGGCACCCGATCCACAGTGTTACCGCATCGGTCTCCACCGTTGGGGCCGAGCGTGTCGAGATTCATGGCAGGATAGTCAGTGACAGTAGCAAGCTGATGCATACTCTGGAGAAGACACCGCTGCAGCATACCGCACTGCAACTCAACCGGGTGATGGCGCTGGAGGGGTATGCGCTGCTGGATATCGATGTAGAGGTGCCACTGGATGAGGCACCGGAGCAGGTGAGTGGCCGAGTGGAGCTGCATGACAATCAGCTTGCGATAGAGGGGGTGGATCTTGTACTGACCCGGCTCAATGGTAATGTGGATTTTACCGATCGTGGGGTCGCCATCGACGGAATCGAGGGGGAGATGCTGGGGGGGCCGGTGCGGTTGACCGCCTTTACTGCGGTGGATCAACAGCAACAGCAGCAGGTTGTGGTCGGAGTAACCGGTACTGCCGAGGCGGAGCAGGTTGAGAGCTGGCTCAAGCTTGATGAGGTGCAGCGCACCCTGTTCGAGAGTCAGGGGAAAACACCCTGGGATGGGCGTCTCACCCTCCAGCAGCAGGATATCAAACTGCATCTTCACTCCGACCTGCAGGGGGTTGCACTGCACACCCCTCCTCCCCTCAACAAGCAGTTTGAAGAGCGTTGGCCGACCACGTTGACCCTGCGGATGCATGAGGGGGAAGTGGAGCAGCTGAACCTCTCTACTCCTCAGCGGATCAAGGCCAACCTTAGCCGGGAGCGGATGGAGGCGGGTCTGGGGCAGTGGTATGGCAAGGTACAGTTGGGTGAGCCTCTTCCCGCCTCTGGCGAAGAGCATGGCCGGAGTGGGGTGGAGATCAATGCCAGCTTTGATCAGGCCAGTCTGGATGCCTGGTACAACCTCTGGAAAGGGAAGCTGGAGCAGGGCGAAGAGAGCCGGGTTGGCGGATTCAATCTTGGGAAAATGGTGATTCGGGCGAATGAAGCCTCCCTGTTCGAGCAGTCCCTGACCAATCTGGGGTTGGTGATGGAACTGGATGAACACGGTTATTGGGGGGTTGGGGTCAGCAGCGATCAGGTAGAGGGTAAGGTGCGGGTGCCTATCCGTCCTGATGAGGTGATGGTGGTCGATCTCAACTATCTGCAGCTGGGGCAGGCTTCAGAAAAGCTGCAATCGGATGGTGATGACCGGGTACAGGCTGCGGAGAGTAGCCGTGCAGCCATTGATCCGGCAGCCTTTCCACCGCTACAGGTCAAGAGTCGACAGACGGTGATCAACGGGATCGACTTTGGTGCATTGGCGCTGGAGGCCCATCCGGTTGAGGATGGGCTGTTGATTGATCGTGCACAGCTGGATTCGGAAACGATGACAGCGACCGCACAGGGAACCTGGCTGCAGTGGGGAAAAGAGGCTCGTTCCCGCTTTATCATTGATGTGGAGGGAGAGCGGATTGGAGAGATCCTGGGGCAGTTCGGCTACCGGGGGGAGATTGATCGCGGCAAGAGCACCATCCGGGTTCATGCCGACTGGCCTGATACCCCGCTTGACTTCAGTTTGGAAGAGATGGATGGAGAGCTGTCGGTGGCGGTGGAGAAAGGGCAGCTGCTTGAGCTGGATCAGGGAGTAGGGCGGGTGTTTGGCTTGTTGGGAATCCATACCCTGGTGCGTCGTCTTACACTCGATTTTTCCGATATCACCGACAAGGGCTTTGCATTTGATACCATAGAGGGGACGTTCAATGTGCAAAAGGGGGATGCCTATACCCGCAACCTGGTGATCGATGGCCCTTCGGCAACCATTCGGGTGGAGGGACGTACCGGCATTGTGGCTCAGGATTACGATCAGTCGATTCTTGTCAGCCCCAAGATCTCTGAAACCTTACCGGCTACCGGGGCACTGGTTGGCGGTCCCGCCGGTGCTGCGGTAGGGTCGGTACTGCTGCTGTATCAGAAGCTGTTTCAGAAAGAGGGGTTGGCCTCTACCCGTTATCAGTTGAGCGGTAGCTGGGATGATCCGCAGCTGAATGAGGTTAAACCGACGCCGCCGGTTACCGAGCCCGCATTGATTGAGTAGTGTAACTTACCTAAAAATTGTAAAAATAATGACCGTAGCTATTCAGGTTGCCTCTGAAATTCGTCAGATCAAGGCAGAAAATGTGGTGAGTTTACAAGTGTAAATGACCATTTTCTAACACAGATATGGCGGATTTCAGAGGTGAGCTGAATGGTTACTGAGTAGTTAGCAAAAATTTCTGGAGTACAACAAGGTGATGGAACCGTTTGAACAGGTGGCGCAGACGCTGCTGGAGCCGGGAGAGATCTCACAGGAGGTGATTGGCAATACCCTGCACCACATCATGGAGCGGGGGATGGATTTTGCCGACCTCTACTTTCAGCAGAGTCGCCATGAGTATTGGTCGCTGGAGGATGGTGTGGTACGGGATGCCAGTTACGATATCGATACCGGAGTGGGTGTGCGTGCCATTCAGGGGGAGAAGACCGGGTTTGCCTACTCTGATGAGATCAGCGCCCGCGCCCTGATGCAGGCGGCAGACTCAGCCCGCATCATCTCCAGAGGAGGGAACAGTGGGAAGATCCGGCTCCCTCAACATACGGGAGGGGCGCATGCGCTCTACCCCACTACCAATCCACTCACCTCGGCCTCTGCACAGGAGAAGGTGGCGATGCTGCAACAGGTGGATCGCTGGGCGCGAGCAGCGGACCCGCGTGTGGTGCAGGTGATGGCAAGTCTCTCTGCAGCCTATGATCTGGTGCTGGTGGCAGCCAGTGATGGTACCTTTGCCGCTGATATTCGTCCGTTAGTACGGATGAATGTTTCGGTTATCGCAGAGCAGGGAGGGCGGCGTGAAAATGGCTCCTCCGGCTTCGGTGGGCGTAGCGATTTTTCTCTGTTACTGGATCAGGAGCGGGCACAGGCTAATGCAAAAGAGGCGGTTCGACAGGCGCTGGTCAATCTGGAGGCAGAGGATGCCCCGGCCGGAGTGATGGAGATGGTACTCGGCAATGGCTGGCCTGGTGTGCTGCTGCATGAGGCGGTCGGGCACGGGCTGGAGGGGGACTTCAACCGCAAGGGTACCTCCGCCTTCAGTGGACGCGTCGGTGAGCAGGTGGCCAGCCCACTCTGTACGGTGGTCGATAACGGTACCCTGGCTGGGCGACGCGGTTCACTCAATATGGATGATGAGGGAACACCAACCGAAAACACCGTATTGATTGAACATGGCAAGCTCAAGGGGTATATGCAGGACAAGACCAATGGACGCCTGATGGGGGAAAAGTCGACCGGCAATGGACGGCGAGAGTCTTATGCGCATCTGCCAATGCCACGCATGACCAATACCTATATGCTGCCGGGCGAACACAGTCGCGAAGAGATGATCGCCTCGATGAAGCGCGGCATCTATGCGGTCAATTTTGGTGGAGGTCAGGTCGATATCACCTCGGGCAAGTTTGTCTTTTCCGCCAATGAGGCCTATCTGGTCGAGAATGGAAAGATCGGTCGTCCCTTGCGCGGGGTTACCCTGATTGGCAACGGCCCGGATGTGATGTCGAACATCACCATGGTGGGGAATGATCTCGAACTTGATCCCGGTATCGGTATCTGCGGCAAGGATGGGCAGAGTGTCCCGGTGGGTGTGGGGCAACCTACCCTCAAGGTGAAGGAGTTGACGGTAGGAGGTACAGAAGTATGAGCCAGCCAGAACAGCAGGTACTGGAACGATTGACCCAGCAGATACTGGATGAGGCCAAACGTCAGGGGGCGACGGCGGCTGAAGCGGGTAGCCATGTGGAGGAGGGGTACTCCACTAACGTGAGAAGGGGGGAGTTGGAGACCATTGAACGCCACAAGGATCGTGGCATGGGGGTGACGGTCTACTTTGGTCAGCGCAAGGGAACCGCCAGTACCAGTGACTTCTCCGAGGCGGCGGTCGAGGCGGCGGTCAAGGCAGCATGTGATATCGCCCGCCATACCGAAGAGGATGAATATGCCGGGTTGGCCGATCCAGCCCTGTTGGCAACCGAGTTTCCCGATCTGGAGCTGGATCAACCCTGGTCGGTCGACGTCGAGACGAGTGTCGAGTTGGCACAACAGTGTGAGCAGGCGGCACTGCAGAGCGATAGCCGCATCATCAACTCCGATGGTGGTTCCGTCAGTAGTCACCGCTCGGTCCGTGTCTATGGAAACAGTAATGGCTTTCTTGCCGGGTATGGTGGGAGCCGTCACGGTATCAGCTGTGCCGTGGTGGCACAACAGCCCGGGCAGCCGGAGATGGAACGGGATTACTGGTACAGCTCGGCGCGCGATCCCCAGATGCTGGAAGAGGCTGTAGTGGTCGGAGAGAAAGCGGCACAGCGTACGCTGGCACGACTGGGGGGGCGAAGGGTAGCGACCTGCCAGAAGCCGGTACTGTTTGATGCCTCTATCTCCGGGGGGATTCTGGGGCATCTGATGGCGGCCATTCGTGGGGGCAGCCTCTACCGCAAGGCCTCCTTTCTGCTTGATTACCTCCAGCAGCCCCTGTTCCCGGATTGGGTTACGGTTTATGAGCAGCCTCTGTTGAAGCGCGCCAGTGCCAGTGCCCCCTTTGATAGTGATGGGGTGACCACCCGTAATCAGAATTTTGTTACAGAGGGGGTTCTGAGCAGTTATCTGCTCGATGTCTATTCGGCTCGCCGTTTGGGTATGGAGAGTACCGGAAATGGAGGAGGCGCACGCAATCTGCGCATGACCCACGGTGAGCAGAGTCGTCAGCAGCTAATTGCTGAGATGGGTAGTGGCTTGTTGGTAACTGAATTGATGGGGCAGGGAGTCAACATGGTAACCGGTGATTACTCCAGAGGTGCCTCCGGCTTCTGGGTCGAAAATGGTGAGATCGCCTATCCGGTGGAGGAGATCACCATCGCCGGCAACCTGAAAGAGATGTTTCGGCAGATTGTGGCGGTAGGGAACGATACCGACCTGCGTGGTAATGTGCAGATCGGGTCGATACTGATTGAACGAATGAGTATAGCGGGGGAGTAAAAACTGCTTCTGAAACCAGACAACCGGAAGATAAGGGGCTTGAGTGTATAGAGGCTGAATCACTCCGTGACCCAGTGGCTCTTGTGTCGGCTGTGTTGCGGAGAGCAGCCTCTGAGAGTTTTCCAAGCAGTGGGGACCCGAACAGCCAGCTCTCTTCGATCGGGGTCAGCACAACTTCTGCGTCCGGCAGGATGTGCTCAGCAAAGAGCAGTAGGTTGTAGGCCGACTCCTTGATCAGCAATTTGCGGTTTGGGGAAAAGGCATCATGAAAAGAGAGCTGCCAGGGAGGTGTGCAGCAGAAAGGATCCACCTGACTTGTGCTCAGTGCAGTGCGGGTCCACGACTTCAGCAGAGTGGAGTGGCTCTCCAGCTCGTGACTGCTTTTTGTGATAATTGGAAAAATGGGCTGCATACGTATCCATTGTAGGAGAGCGCTGCTGTGACTCAAAGGGGGAAAGCGGCTGTTTTTCTGCCAGGAATTGCCGATGGATTGTGTTTGCATTGGAGAATACAGGTAGGTAGAATACGCGCTCGTTGGTTGGGCGGCAGGTTGTCTTTGGGAGTCAGTCGCTGCGAAGTAATTCACAAAAAGGCCGATCTTTTTGATGAGATCGGCCTTTTTTTATACGTTTTCTGGAAGGCCGAAGGGATAGCGTGGCAACAATACGTGAAACACTGTATGAGCTGATAACGCCAGTGGTAGAGGGCTTGGGCTATGAGCTGGTCGGTATCGAGTATCTGCCCCAGGGCAGGCACTCGCTGCTGCGGGTCTATATTGATCAGAGCAATGGCATCACCCTGGATGACTGTGAAAAGGTGAGCCGTCAGGTCAGTGCGGTGATGGATGTGGAAGACCCCGTGAGCGGGAACTACAACCTGGAGATCTCCTCTCCGGGGCTCGAACGTCCCCTGTTTGTCGAGGAGCACTATACCCGTTTCGTCGGTGAGCAGGTATTTGTGCGGATGTCATTTCCAGTAGAGGGGCGTCGCAAGTTTGAAGGGCGTCTGTGTGGGGTGGAGAACGGCGAGGTCGTGGTTGAAATTGATCAGGTGCTGTTCAGGTTGCCACTTGCGCAGGTAGACAGGGCACATCTGGTGCCTCAATTTGATGGATGATTGGGTTTATTTGATTACTTTTGGGTGATTGTTACGGGTATGCAGTAGCTGCAAATCTGGATTGAATAGAGAGTCGAGTTTTATGAGCAAGGAAATTCTGCAAGTTGTTGAGGTGGTATCCAACGAAAAAGATGTCAGCAGAGAGGTCATCTTTCAGGCACTGGAATCTGCACTGGAGATGGCGACCAAGAAACGTTACCAGGAGGAGATCGGGGTGCGGGTCGCAATCGATCGCTCGACCGGTGAATACGAAACCTTTCAGACCTGGGAAGTGCTGGATGGAGATGAGCCCGGCATCGCCATGGAGTACCCGGATGCGCAGCTCTGGTTGATCGACGCAGTCGAGATTGACCCCGAGATCAAGGCGGGTGAATTTATCGAAGAGTCGATTGAGTCGGTCGAATTTGGCCGTATTGCCGCACAGGCAGCCAAGCAGGTGATTTTCCAGAAGGTGCGCGAGGCAGAGCGTGAGAAGGTGGCTGCCGAGTACCATGACAAGGTTGGTGAACTGCTGGGAGGTACCGTCAAACGGGTTGACCGGGGCAATGTCATTATTGATCTTGGGAATAATGCCGAGGCCATCATTCCCAAGAGTCAGCAGATTCCACGTGATCCGATTCGTCCCGGAGACCGGGTGCGGGGCTGCCTGATGGAGATTCAGAGTGAACAGCGTGGCCCGCAGCTGATGGTAAGCCGTGTCGCTCCCGAGGTTCTGGTGCAGCTCTTTACCCTTGAGGTACCTGAGATCAGTGATGGCATGATCGAGCTCAAAGGGGCTGCACGTGATCCCGGTTCTCGCGCCAAGATTGCGGTGCTCAGCCTGGATAAGCGTATTGATCCGGTAGGGGCCTGTGTGGGGATTCGTGGCTCTCGTGTTCAGGCGGTATCGAACGAACTGGCGGGAGAGCGGGTGGATATTGTCCCCTGGGACGAGAATCCGGCACAGTTTGTGATCAACGCCATGTCGCCGGCAGAGGTGGTTTCGGTGGTGGTAGATGAAGACAAACATGCCATGGATATTGCGGTGGAGGAGGATAACCTCTCCCAGGCGATTGGGCGTGGCGGGCAGAACGTACGGCTGGCCAGTGAGCTGACCGGGTGGACACTCAATGTGATGAGTGAAGAGGAGTTCGATGCCAAGAGCGAGGCCGAGGCGGTTGAGATCCAGAAGAAGTTGATGGAGCAGCTGGACGTGGATGAGGATGTCTCCCTGATTCTGGTACAGGAAGGGTTCAGCAGCGTCGAAGAGATTGCTTACGTGGATGAGTCCGAGATGCTTGGCATTGAGGAGTTTGACGAAGAGATCGTGGCTGAGCTGCGCAACCGTGCACGTGACTATCTGCTGACTCGTGCAATCTCGCAGGAAGTGGTGCTGGAGGGACGTGCCCCTGAGCAGGATCTGCTGGAGCTGGAGGGGATGGATGAGCAGCTGGCCTACAAGCTGGCGGCAGCCGGTATTGTCACTGCCGAGGATCTGGCCGAGCAGGCGGTGGATGATGTGATGGAGATCGAGGATCTTGGTGTGACTGCAGAGCGGATCTCGGCCTTGATTATGAAGGCAAGAGAGCCGTGGTTTGCTGCAGAGCAGGCGGAGAGTGGAGCAGAGGCGTAATTTGGAGCGAGGTACAGTAGCTATGTCACAGGTAACAATTGCTCAATTTGCAGAGGTCGTGAAAATACCGGCCGATCGTCTGCTGGAACAACTTGCAAATGCAGGTGTAGAGAAGGGCACCATAGAGGATCAGATCTCCGAAGAGGAGAAGATGAAGTTGCTGGCCTTCCTGCGTGAATCACACGGTGGCGGATCCAACTCTGCCAAGGGGAAGGTGACGCTCAAGCGCAAGTCCACTCTGAAAGTGGGTGGTGGCCGATCATCTGCGGGCAAGAGCGTGAATGTCGAGGTGCGGAAAAAACGAACCCTCAACAAGCCGCTGGATCCGGCAGCCGCACAGAAGCAGGCTGAAGAGGCCAAGGCACTCGAGGAGCGCCAGCGTGCAGAGCGTGAACGCCGCGAGGCGGAGGAGCGCCAGTTGCTGGAGCAGGCCGAGCAGCGTCG
>CAYFNH010000055.1:0-16578 GCA_964344435.1 uncultured Piscirickettsiaceae bacterium
ACCTGCTCCTCCCACCGATCCGACAGCTTCTTCCCCTCTGCCGAGAAGAACTTGAAACCATTATCATGATAGGGATTATGCGAGGCACTGATGACCACACCCGCACGGGCACGCAAGGTGCGGGTCAGGTAAGCCACCGCCGGAGTTGGCATTGGCCCCAGCAACCCCACATCCATCCCCGCTGCTGAAAAACCCGCCTCCAGCGCAGACTCGAACATGTAACCGGAGATACGGGTATCTTTGCCAATCAGCACCATGCCATGCCCATCAGCAGCCAACACCTTACCCGCAGCATATCCAAGATGCATAGCAAAGTCAGGGGTGATTGGTGCCTCTCCTACCTGTCCACGTACCCCATCCGTACCAAAATATTTTCTCGCCACACCCTCTCCTCTTTACTCACACCATCAAGCCGGCACCCTTCAGCGCCTCCATAGTCTCACGAACATCATGGACACGAACAATCTTCGCCCCCCTGGCTACCGCAACCACCGCAGCACCGACACTCCCTTGCAGTCGCTGTTCAACAGGAGCATCACCCAACAGTGCACCGATCATCGATTTTCTGGAGATGCCGACCAGCAGAGGCACCTCCAGTGGCTGAAATTGCTCCAGTCCACGCAACAGCTCCAGGTTATGCTCCAGTGTCTTGCCAAAGCCAAAACCGGGATCAACCCAGATCTTGCTACGTTCAATACCGGAAAATTGAGAGGCGGCAATGCGCTGCTGCAGGAAGCGGAACACTTCGGTTACCACGCCATCCTCGTAATGAGGGGCCTGCTGCATGGTGCGCGGCAGCCCCTGCATATGCATCAGGCAGACCGGTACCTGTAGTGAAGCAGCCATCGAGAGCGCCCCCTCCTCCTGCAGGGCACGCACATCGTTGATGAGATTGGCACCCGCTGCGACTGCAGCCTGCATCACTTGCGGCTTACTGGTGTCGATGGAGATCGGAACCGTGGTCTGCTGACGGATAGCCTCAATGATCGGCATCACCCGATCCAGCTCTTGCGCAGCAGTAACCGCCTCTGCACCGGGACGGGTGGACTCCCCTCCGATATCAATGATGGCAGCACCCGCTTCCACCATCTCCAATGCATGGTCAACCGCCGCTTCGCGCCCGACGAACTCTCCGCCATCCGAGAAGGAGTCGGGGGTGACGTTGAGGATTCCCATTACCTGAGGCTTATCTGTATCCATCAACTGTAAAGGTATCCGTACCACTTTACCCCCACCCCAACCCTCCCCCTAAAAGGGGGAGGGAGAGATACAGGTTAGTGCTGGTTGGCAGGGTCTCCCGCAGGGCCGGTCTCATCCGACTCACCCTCATCATTGGCTGCAGGATCATCGGTGGAGATTGAGGCAGTAACACCATCGTCATCCTCTTCATCCGAGTCGCTCCAATCTTCCGGCGGACGCGGAGTCTTCCCCGCCATAATATCCTTGATCTGCTCCTCATCGATGGTCTCATAACGAATCAGCGCATCGGCCATCAGATCCAGCTTGTCCCGATTTTCGGTCAGAATCTTCTCCGAGCGGGCATAGTTCTGATCAATCAGGAAGCGCACCTCCTCATCGATCAGGTGAGCGGTCTCATCCGAGACCTCCTTGTGTTTGGTAACGGAGCGACCGAGAAAGACCTCCCCCTCCTCCTCCGCATAACTGAGCGGCCCCAGCTTCTCGGAGAGTCCCCACTTGGTTACCATGTTGCGAGCTAGATCGGTTGCCCGTTCGATGTCGTTGGCGGCACCGGTAGTAACCGCATCCTTTCCAAAGACAATCTCTTCGGCGATACGCCCACCAAAGAGGCTGGAAATCTGGCTCTCCAGACGCTTCTTGCTGTGGCTGTAGCGATCCTCCTCCGGCAAAAACATGGTGACGCCAAGTGCACGACCACGGGGGATAATGGTGACCTTGTAGACCGGATCATGCTCCGGTACGGTCAGGCCGACAATGGCATGGCCCGCCTCGTGGAAAGCAGTCAGCGCCTTCTCCTCATCACTCATCACCATCGAACGGCGCTCGGCCCCCATCATGATCTTGTCCTTGGCCTTCTCGAACTCTCCCATATTGACCAGCCGCTTGCCCGCCTTGGCCGCAAACAGGGCTGCCTCATTGACCAGGTTGGCCAGATCGGCCCCGGAGAAGCCAGGTGTACCCCGCGCCAGCACCTTGGGTTTGACGTTTTTTGCCACGGGCACCTTGTTCATGTGCACCTTGAGAATATGCTCACGTCCACGCACGTCGGGCAGAGGCACCACCACCTGACGATCAAAGCGGCCGGGACGCAGCAGCGCCGGATCGAGCACATCGGGACGGTTGGTGGCTGCGATGACGATCACTCCGTCATTGGCCTCGAAGCCATCCATCTCTACCAGGAGCTGATTCAGTGTCTGCTCACGTTCGTCGTGACCACCACCCAAACCAGCACCACGGTGACGACCGACTGCATCAATCTCGTCGATAAAGATGATACAAGGGGAGCTCTTCTTCGCCTGCTCGAACATATCTCGCACCCGCGAGGCGCCAACACCGACAAACATCTCCACAAAATCGGAACCGGAGATGGTGAAGAAGGGTACCTTGGCCTCGCCGGCAATCGCCTTCGCCAACAGCGTCTTACCGGTACCTGGAGAACCGGTCAGCAGCACACCACGCGGAATCTTGCCTCCCAGTTTCTGGAACTTGCCCGGATCCTGCAGAAAATCGACCAGCTCGGAGACCTCATCCTTCGCCTCTTCCACCCCTGCCACATCGGCAAAGGTGACCTGTACCTGATCCTCGTTGAGCAGACGAGCCTTGCTCTTGCCGAAGGACATGGGGCCTCCCTTGCCACCGACACCGCCCTGCATCTGGCGCATAAAGAAGACCCAGACCGCGATCAGCAGCAGCATCGGGAACCAGGAGATAAAGATCTGCATCAGGATCCCCTGCTGCTCCGGCGGCTGCGCATTGATGGAGACTCCATTGTTGATCAGGTCACCAATCAAGCCACGGTCACCCGGATCATAGGTGGTGAACTGCTGCCCCGAAGTGGTCAGGCCACGCACCACGCGCCCTTCAATCTCGACCCGAGCCACCCGTCCATTGCGCACATCGGCGATAAACTGGGAGTACTCCGTCCCTTTCTGGCCTGCAGTACGGGGGCCAAAGCTGTTGAACACGGACATCAGAACCGTGGCGATGACCGCCCAAAGGAGAATATTTTTAACCATTTATCTTTTCTTAACGTTAATCAGGATAGTATTTCGGATCGTACGGAGAGATCCAGCATGGGGGCGATTATAACGGAATTCAACTCACCCTCTGTATTTTCTCGCCAGCAGGTAGAGCTCTCGGCTACGCCCCCTCGAAGCCTTTGGCTTGCGGGTAACCACTTTGACAAAATCCTCCCGCAACACCTGCAACAACGGTTCGAAACCATCCCCTTGAAATACCTTCATCAGCAGATCACCGCCCGGCTTGAGAGTTTGGCGGGCAAAGTCGTGCGCCAGCTCCACCAGAAACATCGCCTTGGGAATATCCACTGCACTCACGCCACTGAGGTTGGGGGCCATATCGGAGAGCACCAAATCCAGTGGTTCCCCACCGACCAGCTCCAACAACCGATCCAGCACTGCCTGCTCGCGGAAATCCCCCTGCAAAAATTCTGCCCCAGGTAGCGGCTCCATCTCCAGAATATCCATTGCCACGACAACCCCATGCGCCCCCACACGGCTTGCCGCAATTTGAGTCCACCCCCCCGGAGCAGCCCCCAGGTCGGCCACACGCATACCACTACGCAACAGGGTATCCTTCTCATCGATCTCAATCAGTTTATAGGCTGCGCGAGAGCGATAACCATCCAGCTGGGCACGCTTCACATACTCATCATCAAAATGTTCCTGCAACCAACGGCCGCTACTTTTGCTTCTTGCCACAAGGTCCTCTCGAATTTACCATACGCTGCCTGTAACCATTCAGCTCACCCCTGAAATCCGCCATCTCTGCGTGGCGCGACCTCGCAAGCTCGGTTGGAAAATGGTCATGTATACGCATACACTCACATTTTCTGCCTTGATCTGACGAATTTCAGAGGCGACCTGAATAGCTACTGTCATTTTTCTACAATTTTCGGGTAACCCCCGAAGTTACCACACCCTTTAGCAAAACAGACTATCAATCATGGAACTCAACGGCAAACAGAAACGTCATCTTCGCGGTCTTGGCCACGCCCTCCACCCACTGGTCACCATTGCGGACAAGGGGCTATCGGAAGGCGTCATGAATGAGCTGGAGCAGACCCTGGAGCACCATGAACTGATCAAGGTGAAGGTCAATGCCGGAGACCGGGATGATAAAAAGGCGCTGATTGCCAAAATGGTGGAACTGAGCAAGGCAACCCTGGTGCAGACTCTGGGTCACACCGCGCTGTTTTATCGTGCAGCGAAGCAACCAAAACTACAGCTTCCAAAATAGGTTTCGAGAGGTAAAAAAATGCCTCTGACGCAGGAACAAATGGCTCTGTTTATGTTCTAATAGTTTCACCGTTTGACTATTTTTTTGAGGAATATCATGAATTCAATGGAACAAGTACTTCCCCGCAGCGAAGCATCGATTCTTGCTACCAACAAGGTACTGAAGAACACCTACATGCTCCTGTCCGCAAGTCTGATCTGGACCGCACTGATTGCAGCCGTGTCCATGTCTACCAACGCATCCCCAATGGCGGGGATGGTCAGCTCCTTTGCAGCATTGGCCGTACTCTGGTTTGTCATGCCCAAACATGAAAACAAGGCGAGTGGAATTGGTGTGGTCTTTCTCTTCACCGCACTGTTGGGGTATGGCCTTGGTCCAACCCTGAGCTTCTATGCCGGGATACAGGGTGGTGAACAGATCATCACCACCGCATTTGGTCTGACCGGCCTGATCTTTCTCAGCCTCTCCGGTTTTGTACTGACTACCAAGAAGGACTTCTCTTTCATGACCGGCTTCCTGATGTCCGGGATGATGATCGCCTTCTTCGGTTCGCTGATTCTGTTCGGTGCCTCTCTGTTTGGATTCCACTTCCCCATGGGAATGTTGGTGATCTCCGGCATGTTTGCCCTGCTCTCCAGCGGGCTGATTCTGTGGGAGACCAGCAACATCATCCACGGTGGGCAAACCAACTACATTGCGGCTACTGTCACCCTTTATGTGGCCCTGTACAACCTCTTCACTACGCTGCTACACATTCTGATGTCGTTTGCAGGGGGTGATGAGTAAACACATCAAAACCTCGTAAAACCAAAAACGCCCTCCTTGAGGGCGTTTTTCATTTCAGAGATAATACAAACCATGGCTGAGATGAGTTACTACGATGCGGTCTGCCGCATGATTGAGTTGAACGTCGACCCTGACTACATGGAGGGGTGGATGGGAGGCTACCTGCGCAACCCCCGTCGTGAGGAGCATGAAATCACCCCAGAGTACTCTACCGGTTTCGAGGACGGGCTGGAACGCGACACACGCCACTTCTGCAGTTGGGTGATACCACTAACCACTACCCACTAACCACGATCACTCACCCCACATCGATCCCGACAATCCCGCCAATCGACCTCTTCAGTTTGGCGATAAGATCAGGTGCCTCAATCTCCATCATCTGATCACTGACCCACTTGTTGTCCTGGTCATCCCCCATCAATGCACCCACCCGCTCACCGAAGTAGCGCAGAAAGTGGTAGCTGGGGCCCTCCTCACCATAGCTGAACTCGGCATAGTCACTGGCACGCTCATTGATCAAGCCAACCAGATCGGTACGATCCGGCCCCGTTTCATCTGCCAGATCCTTGTAGTTATCGAGAACAATATCAAGAAAGCGATAGGCCATCGCACCGATAAACCGGGCTCGATCCTCCGCTTCCATTGCATCGTAGATTAGCCGATCCGTGACCTGCATCAGGAAGATCAAGGTCTCGGTGGTGACCGCCATCCCCTGTGCCTTTGAGGTGAAATAGAATTTCTCGTCCTGCAGACCACGCACGCTGGTCAGTGCAAATTTCCAGCAGTTGTAGGCCAATGATTCGGCAATCTGTTTAAGGTCACGGTCACTGGTTTTATGCCACTTGGGAACAACCCTCATGGTGGCTACTGCTTCTTTTTCTTTTTGGGTGGCACATAGGTGGGGTCATTGGGGTTGAGGACAATCAGACTCATCTGGCCATCCTCCAGCTCGACATAGTCGAGTGTTGCATCCTCCAGGTAGTCGCGCAGCTCCTCATTGATGAATACCTTGACCCCATCAAACGTTACCTCGATATCCTTGTCCCGCTGCTCATCAAACCCGATACCGTAATCATAGCCACCATCACTCGCCTCCTTGATGGCGATTCGAAGCCCCAGCTCCTCCTCAATCTGCCCACTCTCGGCAGAATGACGAATAAAATCCAACGCGCTCTCACTCACTGTAATCATGTTACTTCCTTGTTTTTCTGTTGCTTGTGTTCTCGTACCCGCTCCACAAAGGCCTTAACCCAGGGATTTTCTCGGGTATTCCTCTGGTGAACATACCCTGCCAGCAGATTTTTGTAAATGATTCCATCATTTTTTCCATCAATGCCGACCCCGCGATGGATGGTATGGGCAAAGCGTGAAGTCTCTGGAAGCCCCTCCAGTGAGGAGTAATGAAACTCATGCGCAGGGATCTCGGTAACACCATCCCGACTGAAACGGGCATACCCTCGCCCCTGGGGACGCTTGTGCATACAACACACCCCATCAATCACCCCAACCATCGCTGCGCTACGATCCTTCCACTCGATACTGCGAGAAAGGTACATCAACCCACCACACTCGGCATAAGCAGGCATACCCGCATCGATGGCTTCATGCACCTGCTGACGCATCGTTCGATTCTGCTCCAACAGCGCCATGTGAGTCTCTGGAAAACCTCCACCAAACAGCAGACCATCCACTTCGGGAAGCTCTTTGTCATGAATTGGACTGAAGGAAACCAGCTCAGCCCCGTGCGACTTGAATGCCTCCAGATCTGCAGCATAGTAGAAGCCAAAGGCCTCGTCACGAGCAATACCGATACGCACCGGTGGATCATCCCGCTGCAGCGAAACCATCACCTCTTTGGGGATGGCCTCCGGCTCCTCTTTTGCCAGCTCCAGGATACGGTCCAGATCCACTTGTGACTCGACCGCCTTGCGGATTGACTCAATCTTGTTGCGGGCGGCATCGGCCTCGTTGCTCGGTACCAGTCCTAAATGACGCTCTACAATCTCCAGGTCAGGATGGCGCCGAATCGTACCGAGCACGGAAAAATCAGTATAGTGCTCTACCACCTGCTGCAGCTTCTGCTCATGACGACTGTTTCCGGTCTGGTTGAGGATGACACCGGCAAACTCGATATCGCTGTCAAACTGCTGGTAGCCCTGCAGCAGCGGTGCGATCCCCCGGGTAATGCCATTGGTATTGATCACCAGCACCACAGGCAGTTTCAGCAGTTTGGTCATCGCCCCATTGCTGTCACTGCCATCCAACGAGAGACCATCATAGAGCCCCTTGTTCCCCTCCACCAAAACCAGGTCACTACCACGTCGCTCCTGATGGTAGAGATCGAGGATCTCCTCCTGCTCCATGGTATAGAAATCGAGGGTGTGACACGGCAGACCAGCCGCCATCGTCAACCACATCGGATCGATATAGTCGGGCCCTTTCTTGAATGGAGAGACAGAAATCCCCCGTGCAGCATATGCCGCACAGAGGCCCAAGGTTACTGTAGTCTTACCAGAGGATTTGTGGGCTGCAGAGAGGTAGAGCGCCTTCACTGCAGCACCGCTCACCCTGCTTCAGATAGACCAGTCTAGCAGGGGACGTCTGCAGTAGTCTCGGCACGTTCGGCATTGAGGTTATCCGGAACCAGTCTCAATACCTTGATAGCGAACAGGAACAGTGCAATGGCCAGGGCAACGCCACCAAGCCCCAGCAATATCTCTGGCAGGCTGGGCACATAGCTATTGACCACACCATCATTGAAGCTGCTGCTCACCTCCTTACCGGGGAACAGCACCAGTGGGAAGGCCTGACCACCAATCACAATCCCGTAGATCTGGGCAACACCACCCACGATGACCAGCACGGCAGCGGTAATCAGCGCACGGTAGTTATGGCTGAAGGCGGAGTGATAGATCAGAACCAGCGGAATTACCCCACCGAGACCCACCTGTACCACCCAGAAGAGGAAGGTATAGAGTCCACCATCCAGCAGAATAAAGCGCTCGAAGTCGGCATGTTCTGCGGCATACAGATTGGTCAGATGGAAAACCACCGTAAAGTAAAGCACTGCAGCAACAAAGACCCCAAACAGATTCTTCAGGCGAACCAGCAGATCAGCACTGATGGAGCGCTCGGTATAGCGGTAGGTACCAATCAGCAGAATCAGGAAGATCGCCTTGCCGAAGACAAAGGACATGATGATGAACATCGGGGCCATCAGTGCAGCATCGTACCCCTGTCTGGCCGAGAGAAAGCCGAAGATGGAGCCGGTACCGGTGGTCAGCGCCAACCTCCAGAGAAATGCTGCCGTACCGGCGGTACGGGTAAATTTATGCACGGCCGGATCGAACATGGTCCAGAGATAGGTCAGAACGATGGCAAAAAATCCGGTATAGAGGTAGATATTCCAGGCAAAGATTGACTTGAAGTTGTAGGAGGTCATGGCCACAATCAGGCGGTCGGCACGTCCCAAGTCCAGCACCAGTACCGCCAGACCACCGGCCAGCAGCGTAAGAGCCAGAATTGCAGACATTCTGGCCAGAGGCTTGTAGATTTTCTGGTTGAACACCGAGGAGATCGAAGCCACATTGAGCGCCCCTGAGGCTGCAACAATCAAAAAGATCGCGAACACATGCGGCATGCCCCAGACGATCTGGTTATCCATTCCGGTGGTATGGTGCCCACTGTGCTCCATAAACAGGAATGACCCGGCCGCAAGCAAGATGAAGAGCCCCAATAGGCCCATCAGCCCCCAATAACCGAGACTACGACCTTCAATTCCACTGTAGACCACTCTTTTCATCATATTCTTCCGCTGAATTACTCTGTCTGAAACTAAGGCTCTGTTCGTTAGCGTTAGATCCCGCTGTAGCGAACTCCGGGATTGGTTCCCAAATCAGCACGGATCTGGGTTGAACTGATCTCCTTCAGCCTTGTAGAAATCTCGCTGTTGGGGTCATTGAGGTCACCAAACAACATGGCTCCCTTGTTGCACTGCTCCACACAGGCGGGTTGATCACCACGATCCACCCGGTGCACACACAGGGTACAGGACTCTACCGTGCCCTTGCCACGAGGCGCGTGGGTACGCTGGTCATGCAACGACTCATGAATAAAGGAGCGCGCCTTGTAGGGGCAGGCCATCATGCAATAACGACAGCCGATGCAGATGTGTTTGTCGACCAAAACTATGCCATCGGCACGTTTCATCGAAGCACCGGTTGGGCAGACATCCACACAGGGCGGATTTTCACAATGTTGGCACATCATCGGCAACTGGCTGGTGTGCCCGGTCTGGTTATCTCTGACCGTTACCGTACGGATCCACTGCGCCTTCTGACCAGCATTGGAGTGCTGCTCATCGGATGAACCACTACCCCAGCCATTCTCCTGCTGGCAGGCGGTGACACAGTCATTGCAGCCCGCTTCACAGCGATTGGTATCCACCAGCATACCCCAACGCTTTGCACTGCTGGCTCCACCAGCCTGATCATGCCCATCTGCATGGGCGATGGTCATCAGGGTTACACCGGGGGCGACCAGCGCGGTAGCGCCAGCAGCCTGCCCAAGGAACTTTCTGCGAGCAGAGTCCACAACCCGGGCATCATGCTCTGAACGATAGTGATCCATCTTCTCATTCTGACTCATTTGGCAGCCCTCACACTCTCAGGTCTGGTGGCGTGGCACTCGAAACAGTCGAGCTTGACCGCAGCATAACTGTGACAGCCGCTGCAGAACTCCCCATCGGCATTGACTGGAACGAACTCTCCCTGATCATTGGTGTTTGTGTGGCACTCTACGCACCCCTTCAGACTACCATCCACCGGGCGAATACCGTGACGCAGGGTGCGATCACGATCATGTTTCAGCAATTCCATGTGATTACGGCGCATCCACTGTGTCTCCTTGACACAGGCATCACCGGCATTGGCACCGATGTTGCGATCTGCGTGATGCTGCTCATCACTCACAGCAACCGAACCAAACCCCATCAGCACAGTGAATACCACTGCCAGAATACCAACCGGCTGTTTCAACTTTCTAGACAACACCATTCTCGCCTCTGGTTATTGTTGCAACGTAAAAACCACTTTCTTAACGCTATAATCATTCAAATTTCTTCTGTAGGCCGCTAGTACAAGGCGGAAAATGTGAGTTTACAAACCGTAAATGACCATTTTCCAACACCGCAATAGAGGCGCACAGATGGAAGCTGGATGATTATTCGCCCAACCCCATCTGGATATATCCAGTCGGGCATACATCTGCGCAGACATGGCAACCAACACACTTGGCATAATCCGTATCTACATAACGTCCTACCGTGCTCTCGTTCTTGCGCACCTTGAAGACTGCATCCTGAGGACAGAAGACTACACAGTTGTCGCACTCGAAACACATACCGCAGCTCATGCAGCGCTTGGCCTCGGCGACAGCGGTCTCCTTATCCAATCCACGCATACGCTCGTCAAAGTTCTGCAATACAGCGCCAGAATCTACTTCAACAAAAGAACGGTGATTGCGCGGAGTGAAGCTGAAATGCCCCAGGAAGAGATCGTTGTGCGTAATCACCGATGCAAAGGAGCGATCCTCGTAGTTGTGGACGGCAAACTTGCTGGATGAGGTGCCACGGTGACCATCCTCTTTCTCCTTGCCCTTGTTGGCCGATTGGAAGTGCTCTGGCTCCAGCCCAACCTTCTTCAGCTGATCCATCAGCTTGAAGTGGTGAACATCGACCTTCGGACGAGGCTTCAACTCCTTGCTGTCAAGGTAGTCATTGATTGACTCAACCGCAACCGAGGCCTGACCAATCGCAGTGGTGAGCAGATGGGGGCGAATGATGTCACCCGCCACGAAATGGCCCGGCTTGCCCTGAACCTCATAGTTCTTGGTGGCATCAATCAGTCCACGGCCATTATCCAGATCCTCATAGCCGGTAAAGTCACCGGTCTGACCAATTGCAGAGGCGATCAGTGTGCACTCCAGAACCTCTTCGGTACCCTCTACAGGCTCGGCCTTGCCACTTTCATAGCTCAACTGCACCACCTTAAGGCCTGTCGCACGACCATTTTCGTCCAGTACCACCTCAACCGGGCTCAGAGAACCCCGGATCTCGACCCCCTCACGCAGGGCATCATCAATCTCATGCTGGGCTGCATTCATGTTTTCCACGGGCTGGCGTGAAATCAGGATCACCTCTGCACCTTCACGGGCCGCTGCATCGGCCACATCATGAGCGGTATCCCCCAGAATGACACGCTCTGGACGATCCTTCTCATTGACGTTGGAGATGTTACCGATACGACGTGCAACAGAGGCAACGTCGATGGAGGTATCACCACCACCAACCACAACCACCTTGCCACTGACATGCTGCAGCTTGCCGGAGTTGAAAGCACTGAGGAAGGCCACGCCGGTTACACAGTTCGGCGCATCTCCACCCGGGATCGGCAGTGCACGACCGGCCTGGGCACCAATGGCCCACAGTACTGCGTCATACTCCTTCTCCAGGTCGGCAACCTGCACATCCGTACCTACGCGGGTATTGAGCTTCAGTTCAACCCCCATATCGGTAATACGCTTGACCTCGCCCGCCAACATCTCACGTGGCGTACGGTAACCAGGGATTCCATAGACCATCATCCCGCCAAGGGTGTCATGGTCATCAAAGACTGTCGCACCATGTCCGATCTTGCGCAGCTGATAGGCAGCCGCCAGTCCGGCAGGCCCTCCGCCGATGATCGCAACCTTCTTGCCGGTGTCGGCCCCGGTTTCAAAACCGAGCCCTGTGTCCAGCGCCGAGTCACCAATGAACTGATCGATGGAGTTGATGCCAACAAAGTCCTCCACCTCGTTACGGTTACAACCATCCTGACAAGGCGCAGGGCAGACACGCCCCATGGTGGACGGGAACGGGTTGGCCTGGGTGTAACGGCGGAAGGCATACTCCTCCATCTCCATCCCTTCTGGCGGGGTATCGATACCACGCACAATATCAAGCCAACCACGCACATCGTGGCCTGACGGACAGCTCGCCTGACAGGGTGGAGTCTGATGAACATAGGTTGGGCACTTGTGAGTCCAGCTCGACTGCCAGATCATCTCGTCATTGTCGTAGAAGTGTGCCCCCTCCTCACGAGGATAGTCCTCGAAACGGCGGTAGTTCAACTTTGTGTTCATCTCATCACTTGGCGTTGCCATTATCAGATGCTCCTATCTATTTATAGTCCAAACAGTTACTCAAAATCGTACAAACAGTACAACTAATCGTTATTCTCAAATACAAGTGCGTCACCGACCAACTGGTGTACGCTGGTAATCATGTGCATCGGCATGTCATAAAATGGCAATACCTTGGTGAACTGGCTCTTGCAAATTGCACAAATCGCGGCCAGGGTATCTACACCCTCCTCATCAAATACCTTCTTCAAGGCATTCATGCGAGGCATCGCTCCCTTCACACGAAGCTCCATCAAGTCGTCGGTCAGCAGGCCGCCACCACCACCACAGCAGAAGGTCTCCTCAAACATGGTTGAGGTATCCATCTCCACGTAGTTGTTAACCACCGCCTTGATCACTTCACGAGGAAGAATGAACTGTCCCCGTTCAATACCACCCATTCCGGTACCACGCGCGACGTTACAGGAGTCATGGAAGGTAACGGTGCGATGGTCGTTGGCAGACTTGTCGATCTTCAACACGTTATCCTGCAGCAGGCTGTAGGTCAGCTCGATTATGTGCTGCGGAGCTGGATAACGTGGATCGAGCTGCTTCTGCAGCATCTGGGCATATTTGTCGTCCGCCGCCGCACCATGACCGGTACCGGCCAGCGTATTCCAGAAGCTATAGGCGACACGCCAAGCATGACCACACTCTCCCACGATCACTCGCTTGACCCCAAGCTCCAGTGCGGCGGTACGGATACGCTCCGCCACCTTCTTCATGGTCGGGTAGCTCCCGATAAACATACCGAAGTTTGCACCTTCAGAGGCATAGGAACTCATGGTCCAGCTGATACCCGCCTGATGGAACACCTTGGCATACCCCATCAGACCATCAATATGTGGCTCGGCAAAGAAGTCGGCCGACGGGGTGATCAGCAGGACATCGGCCCCCTTCTCATCCAGCGGCATGCGAATCGGCAGACCGGTATCATCTTCCAGGTCCTCCTCACAATCTTCCAGTGTCGCTGCCAATGCAGGGCCGGGCAGACCGAGGTTGTTACCGATCTTCAGTACCTTGCCGAGGATCTCATTATCGTACTTCTGACCATAGCCAACCGCATCGAGAATATCGCGCGCCGCCATGGTGATCTCTGCGGTATCAATCCCGTAAGGGCAGAATACCGAACAGCGACGACACTCGGAGCACTGGTGGTAGTAGCTGTGCCACTCGTCCAGAGTCTCACGGGTCAGCTCCTTGGCACCTACCAGGTTGGGGAAATACCTACCCGCAAAGGTAAAGTAGCGACGGTAGACGCTGCGCAACAACTCCTGACGAGCCACCGGCATATTCTTTGGATCGGAGGTGCCCAGAAAGTAGTGGCACTTGTCGGTACAGGAGCCGCAGTGGACACAGATATCGAGGAAGAGGCTGAAGCTGCGTGAGGTCTTGCTCAGATCCTCCATCTTGGCCAGTGCCTGGGCATGCCAATCCTCTACCAGCTCACCCGGGAAATTGAGTGCCTCCTGGTGATCAGGTTTGGCCACGAAGGGTGATGAGTGGGCCATCACCCCCTCTTGCAGTACCGGTATATTGAGGTATTCGGTCAGTGCCGGGGTATCAAAATCTACTTTCTTGGCCACGACTTATTTCTCCATCTCGGCAGCCCAGGGGGCAATGTGACGTTTCTCGCGAGAGTCATCGATCTGGTTGCGGGTTGGGCTGAAGAAGATGCCGGGAGCATGCATCAGCTTGCTGATCGGAAAGACCACCATCAGTACTATCACCAGAAAAAGGTGAACCAGCAGAATTGGATCCGCAGGCAGTGGCTTCCAGTCGAAGACCATCAGACCGGTCATGAAATGTTTCAGTGCAACGATATCGGTATGGGCAACGAAGGTCATCATCGCACCACTCATGCCGATACCGATCAGTAGTGCCAGCATCAGGTGGTCGGACGGTGTACTGATGTAACGGATACGCTCCACCAGGAATCGGCGCGCCCACAGGCCGGCCAGCCCCACAACCATCGCGATACCGCCATATTTGCCAAAGGGCTGAACAATTTCGGTAATAAACCAGGGGTTCTCCTGGAAATAGCGCCCGTGACGCAACAACACCAGAAACAGCGCCATGTGGAAGATCCAGCCAAAGATCCAGATCCACTTGTTGGAACGGAACAAGCTCTCAAACAGTACCACTTCACGTCCCATACGATAGACCATCCCACCCTGGGTACGGGGTGCGGGCATGGTAGGAATCTTGAGTGGGGCGGGGGTGCGCCAGTAGGCAGCAATTCGCTTGGCTACGCCTACTACTAGAATGGTAGTTGCTGCATAAAACAGTAGGGCAAATAGTCCGGTTAACATATCCCGTTCGCCTCCGCGATTTTCTCAATCAGTCCGTTGTGGTACCCGCACACTTGTGCAGATACCGAAGAATTCCTGGGCTGATATCCTGGGGTGCAAAGCACCCCGGATACAGCGTGTAGCTATTCAGATTGCCCCTGGGAGGTTCAGATTTCCAACAAGGAAGCTGGACGTCTCATGGGGTGAGCTGAATCGCTACAATTAGATACAGCCAGTTGGCTTGGGCAGCCCACCGATCTTACAAGCCTGCTTTGCAGGACCATAAGGGAACAGCTCATAGAGGTACTTGCTGTTACCCTTGTCCTTGCCCAGCTTCTTGCCGATCGCCTTGGTCAGTACACGTACTGCTGGAGCGATCTGATACTCGTCATAGTACTCACGCAGGAAGTCAATTACCTCCCAGTGTGAATCAGTCAGCTCAACCTCTTCGGTCTCAGCCAATGCTGCTGCAATATCCTTGTTCCAGTCGTTGATGTCGGTCAGGTAACCCTCCTCATCTACGTCTACTGCAGTACCGTTTACGTCCATACTTGGCATAAGGTTTCTCCTAATGTGTCAGATTAAAAATTTTGATGTTAGAGCCAGGACTGAACCTTCTCGTTCTCTGTTACCAGATCAACGAAGGTGGCATAGTCCACGGTCTCAATACCCTCAGCAAGGTTCCCCTCAATGCCACGTGCGGCAACATCGCTCTGCAGGGCAACTACTTTGGCCCCACCAGAAAGCTTTGCAGCAACAGAGCTCCCCTTCAGCGCAGCAAATACACCATCTTCAATCAGCAGCACTGTACTGCTGTCTGAGGCGTGTGCCATACAGGAGAGGAAGGCATCCTTTTCAAAAGGTGACTTGTTTACAATATGAAGCATGTTGAATCTCCTGTCTTAGAAACTGAGAACTACGTCGCTCTCTTCCATGAGATCGCGGATCTCGTCGGCAGAGACCAGATGAATCGAAGACTTTTCAGCCCAGTCATCATCCTCATCCTCATAGGTCAGATCCATCAGATCATCAATGGTCAGCCCACGCGCTTCCAGAGACTCCTTTTCAACATAGATCTTGTTGATGTCGTAGTCACCCAGAGCGTTATAGGTTGGCGAGAAATTCTTCATCCCGGAGGCTTCGGTATTCTGCCCTTTCTTGATCTGAAAGACGCCGTCATCCATGAATACCAGCGCCACATCCTGGTCAAAGGCTGCACCAATCAGTACCACCTCCAGTGATTCCAGAGCATACACCGTACCGTAAGGGGCCTTACGATTGACGTAGAGAAACTTTTTAATATCAGACATAGTAAACTCTCCTATCAATCACCAAAGACAACCAGTCGTTCGGACTGAATACCAGCCTCAATCAACTGACCCAGACCAGAGATACGGAATCCATCCATGATATTGGTGGCATCCTTGCCATTACGCTCTGCCTCACCATCATCAACAATTCCACGACGCTGAGCTGCCGCAACACAGATCACCAGATCGACACCGTGCTCCTTGGCCAGATCGCTCCAGCGTTGCTGAACGTTACGGTCATCCTGTGGCGGAGTAGCCAGACGGGTACCATTATTCACACCATCGTGATAGAAGAAGACACGAAAAATCTCATGCCCTTTCTCGATAGCAGCCTTTACGAAGTTGTATGCACTGTCAGCAGACTGGTGCTGATAGGGCCCTTCGTTAATTTGAACGGAAATCTTCATTACAAATCCCCTTAGAAGCGGATATGCGCAGAGTTGTTCAGGCTGGCACGGGCACCACGCCAGGTATCGATGTGATACTTGGTAAATGGCAGACCGGTCTTCTCGAAG
>CAYFNH010000056.1:0-15836 GCA_964344435.1 uncultured Piscirickettsiaceae bacterium
GTGTTTTATGGGGCTACGTGAGTTTTACCTCTTCAACGTTGGGACACCAGTGAGATCACTTATAAATAAAAATCAGGAGAGATCAATGAGAGGAGTGTGGAAATTAGCAGCTGTGCTCTGCTGTTTGGTGGCTAGTGCAACCGTTCAGGGTGCTGGAGAGACACTGACCTTTGGTGTAGTACCGCAGCAGGCAGCCAAAAAACTGGCCAAAAAGTGGGGGCCACTATTCCAGTATATCGGCGACAAAAGCGGGGTTAGCATTCGTTTCAAAACCGCCCCCAACATCCCGGAGTTTGAACGACGTTTAAGCCAGGGAGAGTACGATCTCGCCTACATGAACCCCTACCACTATACCGTGTTTGGAGACAAGCCGGGATATCGTGCCTTCGCCAAACAGAAGGACAAACGCATCAAGGGGATCATGGTTGCGCGCAAGGATACCAAGATGAAGGATCTGCAGGCCCTGGACGGCAACAAACTGGCCTTTCCGGCACCAGCCGCATTTGCTGCCAGTATCCTCACCCGTGCCCACCTGAAGGGGATCGGTGTGGAGTTCACACCACAATACGTGAAGTCACATGACTCGGTCTACCGCTCGGTTGCCAAGGGGTTGTTCCCCTCGGGGGGCGGTGTTGTGCGTACCTTCAACAACACTGAGCCGGAGGTGCGGGAGCAGCTGAAGATCTTCTGGACCTCCAGACCTTTTACTCCACATGCCTTTGCCGCACATCCAGCGCTTGATCAGGCGATGGTAGATAAAATTCAGCAGGTATTACTGGGGATGAATAATGATCCTGAGGCTGCCCCGCTGTTAAAGGCAATCAACTTCAAGGGGTTCGAGAAGGCTCAGTATCAAGATTGGGATGACGTACGCAGCCTCAAGATCGACCTGCTGGATGACCTGTGAGGTATAAGCGGCTGTAGCCACTGGTACCCGCTCCATGTCCTTTCGACTCAAGACCATTCTCGGGGTTGCCCTGATTGAGGTAACCCTGCTGATTATCCTGGTCTGGAACGGCATGGAGCTGATGAGAAGATCCAGTGAGGATCAGCTGATCCAGCGCGCGGAGACTACGGCCGCACTGTTTGCCTCGATGGTCAAGGATGGTGTGCTCTCCTACGACCTTGCCACACTGGAGACCTTTGTGGCCGAGCTGATCAAGAACAAGGGGCTGGTCTATGTACGTATTTATGACCAGGATAACCTGTTGGCCTCAGGTGGTGAAGAGTATGCACTCAAGCGCCCTTTTGTTATGGATCACTCACTGGAGAGTGTAAACGACTCGGTATTTGATATCCGGGCCACCATCACCGAAGCGGAACAGCTCTATGGACGGGTGGAACTTGGGCTCTCGACCACGGTACTCGAGGAGAAGCTCGAAGGGGCAACCATCAAGACCAGCTCACTGGCCGTTGTCGAGATTCTGCTCTCGGCACTCTTCTCTTATCTGTTGGGGAGCTGGCTGGTGAGGCAACTGGAAGTACTGCGTCACGCCTCCAGTGAGATTGCCAGTGGGCGCCTAGGAGGACAGATCCCGGTAAAGGGACGCGATGAAATTGCCGAAACTGCGGCTTACTTCAACCAGATGTCGATGGCGTTGAAACACTCCACGGACGAACTCAACCACCTCAACGCCTCTCTCGAACTGCAGGTTCAGGAGCGAACTCAACAGCTCGAATATGCCAACCAGTCTCTGCAGAGCATCATCCAGTCGATGTCCGAGATCCTGCTGCTGGTGGATGAGCACCACTGCATACAGCTCACCAACCCTGCCAGTATGCGACTACTGGGGTATGAGGAGTCGCGGTTACTGAAGCATGATATTCAAGCCCTACTGGAGGAGGGGGAGAAGGAGCGTTTTCAATGGATGGTTGAAGAGGAGATCCAGACCGGAGAGGAGTTCTCTCTGCTCACCGCAAGTGGAGAGAGGTTACCCGTGTTGATGATGGCCTCCAGAATCGACAACCATTCGGAACATCTGACGGTAATCACGGCACAGGATCTGCGTGAGTTGAAGCGGGCTGAGGAGGGGGAGCGTTACCTCTCCTTCCAGGAGGGGCTCAACGAGATGAGTGCAAACATCCTGCACAACATCGGTAACAACCTCGCGGGGATCCAGGGAGGGGTGATGAAGATTGAGCAGCAGGCGGCTATTCTGCAGAAAATCTCGTCTCTGCTGGGGGATCAGTCTGCTGCAGTGGCCCGGGAGGTGGAGGCGCTGGAGTCGGTACCAGAGCCGAAGAGTGCACTGGGAAAAGCCCCACTGGTACTGAAGAAGAGTGCGGAGACCCTGCACAATATCGCAACCTCGGCTATCGGCGCTGCCATTAACGATATAGATAAACTCACTGGTCATATTCATTCAGTGATTCAAGCGACCCCACTGGTTAATGAGAAGAGTCGCGGGGGACGAGACTTTGAATTCTCCAACCTGTTACAGGATGTGGAGACGATTTTAAGCAACCAGCTGGAGGAGAAGCAGGCGAGGTTGGTTTACCGCATCTCGTCTCAGGTGGGGCGGGTCTCCCTTTCACGTAATATACTGCTGCAGGCGATGGTGCATCTGGTGGGTAACAGTCTGGATGCACTGGATGCGGAACAGGAGGATGGCGAAATCGTGGTGGTTGCCGATCTTGAACAGCGCAACGAAGAGGGGCCCTGGTTGAGTATCGAGGTGCTTGATAATGGCTGTGGAATCCCTCCCGAGTTGCTGGACAAGGTAGCCAGATCCGGTTTCAGTACCAAAGAGGGGAGTGCTGGCAACGGACTTCATGCCGTGGGGAACTACATCAATGCCACCCACGGTGAGTTCAAGGTGAGCAACCGCCTGCAGCGTGGGGTCAGTGTACTGATGAAGATCCCACTCAAGCAGTGAGCTGTTGCACAACCCGAAACACCCCCTCTGTCAACTTTTTCAACTCATCCGGCGTGATGATGTAGGGGGGCATCAGATAGACCAGCTTGCCGAATGGGCGCACCCAGATTCCTTGCGCGATGAATAGCGGTTGAATCCACTCCATCTCTACCGGCCGCTTCAGCTCCACCACCCCGATTCCCCCCAGAACCCGTACCTCGGCTACCGAGTCTAGCTCGGCACAGGGGGCAAGCCCTTGGGTCAGCCCCTGTTCCAGTGCAGCGACACGCTGCTGCCAGGGAGAAGAGAGCAGGAGTTGGGTGCTGGCGACAGCAGCGCTACAGGCCAACGGATTCCCCATGAAAGTGGGGCCATGCATCAACGGACCAGTGGCAGAAATTGAACGGGCAATCGGCTCACTGGTGATGGTGGCCGCCAGTGTCATGGTTCCACCGGTCAACGCCTTGCCCAGACAGAGAATATCCGGCACGATCCCCGCATGTTCACAGGCGAACATGCGGCCACTTCGGCCGAAGCCAGTGGCAATCTCATCGGCAATCAGCAGTACCTCATAGTGGTCACACAGGGCACGTGCCTGTCGCAGGTACTCGGGGTGGCAGAAAAACATTCCACCGGCCCCCTGCACGATGGGTTCCAGAATCAGTGCGGCAAGCCGTGGATGGTTTTTATCGAGCAGCTGTTGCAGCGGCTCAATAGCAGTTACATCCCACTCAGAACCATAGGCACAGGCGGGCCGCTCGACAAAATGGTGTTGGCGTAACTGCTCACCGAACAGGGTATGCATGCCGTTTTCCGGGTCGGCCAATGCCATGGTGGCGAAGGTATCTCCGTGATACCCCCCACGCAGTACGGCGATCTCCTGCTTCTGGCTACGTCCTGCTCCGATCCAGTACTGGAGTGCCATCTTCAGGGCCACCTCGACCGCAATGGAGCCGGAATCCGCCAGAAAAATCTTCTCCAGAGGTGCGGGTAGAATCTCCAGTAGCAGTTGAGCCAATTCGACGGCTGGACGGTGGGTCAGCCCCCCGAACATGACATGGGTAAACTGCTCAATCTGCTTCTTCAGCGCCGAATTGATCTCTGCAACCTGGTAGCCGTGGATGGCAGACCACCAAGAAGACATCCCATCAATTATCCTCTCTCCACTCTCCAGAGTAAGCATCACGCCATCGGCACTGGCTACCGGATAGGGCAGCAGCGGCTCAGTCATTGAACTGTAGGGGTGCCACAGATGGGCTCGATCCAGCTGTAGCAGGGTATCCGTGGTGTCAGTCATCGCGGTATGATACCTGCAATATGTTGAGGTTTCGAACGGCAGAGTAGAGGGAGTTCAGCCATGGTGCAGGAGATGGAGGTCAGAACAGCTGGCAAGGGGTTGCAGGAGATCACTTCGGAGGTGAACCGGGCGGTAGTCTCAAGTGGTGTGGAGGAGGGGCTTTGTACCCTGTTTGTTCGTCATACCTCTGCCAGCCTGGTGATTCAGGAGAATGCCGACCCCAGTTGCCAGCGTGATCTGGAGCACTGGATGGAGCGGCTGGTTCCCCCGGGAGATCCCCTCTATACCCATACCGATGAAGGGTTGGACGACATGCCTGCCCACCTCAAGTCGATGCTGACCCAGAGCAGTCTCTCCATTCCACTGCTTGCAGGGCGGCTGGCGCTGGGAACCTGGCAGGGTATCTATCTGTGGGAGCATCGTGAGCGTAGCCACCATCGCAGGCTGGTGATTCATATAGGAGAGTAAGCATGAATTTACCAAAAAAGGATCGTATCGATGCCACCATCTCACCGGATGGAATCCTTGGGGTACTTTCACAACATGAAGTACAGAAGATTCTCAACAGCAGCGAGGAACGGGGCGAGCTGCATGAGCTGTTCCGGCGCTGTGCATTGGCGGTACTCAATACCGGCACCAATGTGGATGACTCTCGTGAGGTGTTGAAACGCTATCACGACTTTGAGATTCTGCCACAGCAACAGGACTGGGGACTGCAGTTCAGTGTGGTTCATGCACCAACCGACGCCTTTGTTGACGGCGAGCTGATTCACGGTATTCGCGAACACCTGTTCTCGGTGGTGCGTGATATCCACTCCGCCCATGAGACCGAGAACTCTGCCTACTTCCAACATGAGGATGAGAGCGAGGGGATCACCAACCGGGTGTTCCATATTCTGCGTCGTGCCACCATCTTTGATCGTCATGACCGCTCCGGTCTGGTGGTCTGCTGGGGAGGGCACTCGATTGGACGAGAGGAGTACGGCTATACCAAAGAGGTGGGCTATCAATTGGGGCTGCGCGCGCTCAATATCTGTACCGGGTGTGGTCCTGGAGCGATGAAGGGGCCAATGAAGGGCGCTACCTTTGGTCACGCCAAACAGCGTATCCGTGAGGGACGCTATATTGGCCTGACCGAACCCAGTATTATTGCTGCCGAGCCTCCCAATCCGATCGTCAGCAACCTGGTGGTTTTACCGGATATCGAGAAACGACTGGAGGCATTTGTACGCACCGGCCACGCCTTTGTGCTCTTTCCGGGCGGCCCCGGCACCACCGAGGAGCTACTCTACCTGCTGGGTATCCTGCTCCACCCGGACAACCGGGATATCCCGTTTCCACTGGTGTTGACCGGACCTGAGTCGAGCCATGACTATTTTGAACAGCTCAATAACTTTATCGGCAAAACTCTGGGGTATGAGGCCCAGCAGCGCTACAAAATCATCCTCGATGATCCGATTGCGGTTGCCCGAGCAGTGACACGCGGGGTGGATGAGGTGATTAGCTACCGCAAGCAGAGTGGAGATGCTTACTTTTTCAACTGGCAACTGCATATTGATCTGCTGTTTCAGCGCCCATTTCATGTAACTCATGAGTCGATGGCGGCCCTGAATCTGCATCGTGATCAGGAGCACCACCTGCTCGCAGCCAACCTGCGCAAGGCATTCTCCGGTATTGTGGCGGGAAATGTCCGCGAAGAGGGGATCTGTTCAGTGGAGAAGAATGGCCCCTATCAGCTCACGGGTGACCCGGAGTTGATGGCATCCCTCAGTGAGTTGTTGCAAGGGTTTGTTGAGCAGCACCGAATGAAACTGCCAACCCAACGCTATACCCCCTGTTACGAGATTGTGGTCAACTGAGAGAGCCCTTAGTCGCGGCTAGGCATTTTCCTGAAATACTTTATCGACCTTGCAGGCAGCCGCTAAGTAAGCGATGGTGTAATAAAAGTGGGGCAATTTGTGACTTGGTGCTGCCCACCAACAAGGTTGCAGAATTGGTCGCTGTCCCCATCAAGATCTGAACCAAAAATCAAAATAGTGAGTGAAATGGTATGAGAGTCTCTTGTCCACAGTGTAATGAGTTGTACAGAATCAAGGAGTCGCTGATTCCACAACAGGGGGTAAAAACGCACTGCAAGGTCTGTAACGCACTCTTTCAGATCCACCCACTGGAGATTGTGGCACTGGACACCCTGCTGGATGATGAACCGGATCAGAGTCAGGTTGCGGTCAGGCAACCGAATATATCTGAAGTGACACAGCAGCCTGCTCAAGCAGCGGCAGAGCCACCAGCACCAAGTGTTGAGCCCGAGCCTGTAGTCGAGAAGAAACCACAACCGGTTGTAGATGACGAGAGTGATGATGAAGAGCCATGGGTCGACAAAGTGCGTTCCTGGGTGACTGAGATGGAGTTGGAACAGGCAATGCCGATTGCTGCGATTCTGTTTGCCATTATTATCGTCTTCAGTATGTTGCAGGTTGAGCGCGACGTCATTGACCCGGTTCCTCTGCCCTCATCGATGATGGATTACTCCGAAGAGGAGGAGATGGGTGACTCCGCTGAAGGGGAAGAGGTCTCGATGGAGGCTGAAGCGGTTGCAGAAGGGGGAGATGAGATGCCTACTGCAATGGAGATCCAGGCCATTCTAGCCAATGACCCTGTCGAGACAGATTCAGAACCATCCGCAGCGGTTGAAGAGGAAGTAGAGGTTGAAGCAGAGCCAACCACGGATGCCGATCAGGTCCGAGAGGAGGAGGTATCACAAGAGGTGGTGAGTGAGCCTGTAGCGGATGAACCAGAAGGAGAGGCAGAGACTGCCATCTCGGCGGATGAGCTTTATAGCGTAGATCGTTTCAAGACCTTGATGGCCGGCTTCGGTGCTGAGGAGGGTGCAACTGAGGCAGAGGAGGACCCTGCAGCAGAACCCGTGGTTGAGAAGGAGGCAGCTCCTGCGGAATCATCCGTCCAGAGTGAGAGCGCCGAACCAGAGGAAGAACCTGTGGCGTCTACTGCCTCAGCAGGTGGACTTTATAGCGTAGACCGCTTCAAGGCGTTGATGGCCCGCTTCGGAGGTGAAGAGGGTGCAGCAGAAGAAGAGACTGCAACAGAACCCATGATTGAGGAAACGACCTCTTCCGAGTCGGTACAAGAGGAGCCTGTCAGCCCTGAGAGTGTGGCCGAGACTGCGCCCGTAGCCAAAGTTGAGCAGGCAGCGACAGTTACTCCAGTACAACCCATGAACACAGATGCCGCCGTCACCACAGGGGATGATGACCTGAGTGCGATCTCCACAAGTTTTCCTGCCTATAGTGCGGAACGTTTCAAGCGCCTGATGGAGAAGCTGGGGGGAGAGGAGAAGGAGGAGTAGGGCAAATTGCCAGTAGAGGCAACCATTCCCACCGTTTTTCCCCTATAATTTGACTGCCCCACCGATGGGGCGGCAACGCGAATCCGCTTGCCGAGTTGGCTAACGCAAGAGGGCGAAGAATGGGGACACCCCCGCAGGTTCTGCAAACAGTGCTGGAGGAGATTGCAGGATGGTGAGCTATATCGTTCGTCGCCTGCTCTACGCCTTTCCGATTCTGGTAGGCGTTAATCTGATCACCTTTTTTCTCTTCTTTGTGGTCAATACCCCGGATGATATGGCACGTATGCAGCTGGGAATGAAGCATGTCACCCCGGAGGCAATCGAGAACTGGAAGCAGGAGCGAGGCTACGATCGGCCACTGTTCTGGAATAGCGAAGCTGGTGGTGTTGCTGCACTAAGCGAGACCCTGCTGTTTACAGAGTCCACCAAGCTCTTCCATTTTGATTTTGGAGTTGCCGATGACGGCAGGGCGATTGGCAAGGATATTCGTGAACGCATGGGGCCCAGTCTTGCCATTGCCGTTCCGACCTTTGTAATCGGTTTAATGACCAACATCACCTTTGCCCTGTTGATGGTCTTTTTTCGTGCCACCTACCTGGAGCTGTCGGGTATAGTCCTGACGGTGGTGTTGATGTCGATATCCGGGCTGTTTTACATCATTGCGGGCCAGTTTGTGGTGGGAAAATTGATGCATCTGGTACCGATCTCCGGTTATGAGAGTGGGCTGGGTGCGTTCCGGTTTGTGGTTCTGCCGGTTGCCATCGGCGTAATCTCCGGGATCGGCTCCGGGGTGCGCTGGTATCGCACCATCTTCCTCGAGGAGATGGGCAAGGACTATGTTCGTACCGCCCGTGCCAAGGGGCTCTCGGAGCGTCAGGTGCTGTTTCACCATGTACTTCGCAATGCGATGATCCCCATTCTTACCGGTGCTGTCGTGGTGCTACCGCTGCTGTTTATGGGTAGCCTGATCACCGAATCCTTCTTCGGCATCCCCGGGCTCGGCAGTTACACCATCGAGGCGATCAATGCGCAGGACTTTGCCATTGTGCGGGCAATGGTTTTCCTCGGTGCGGTGCTCTATATCATCGGTCTGCTGTTGACGGATCTGTCGTATACCGTGGTCGACCCCAGGGTTCGTCTTTCATGATGGAGCAGCAGCCTCACACAAAGATGCATCAAGCAGGGTGGCACCATGCTTGATGCATTGTATGCATCTGTCGGGGCCAAACCCCTCCTGCTCTGGACCGATCTGTTGATCTGGTTGCTGGTGGCAGTGATTGGTTTCGGGGTCCGCTATACCCGCAAGCGTCCTCATCTGATGGCGCCATGGCGGCGGGTAGGGCAGAGCCGTCTGGCGATGGGTTCCTTGGTTGTGCTGCTGGTCTACGTGGCCATTGGGCTGCTCGACTCTCTTCACTACCGTCCAGCCCTGGAGGGAAAACCCGGTGAGGCAGTTCACTATGCCGTTGAGGCACACACCGTGCTGGATTGGTTGGTAGGGGATCTGGGAGAACAGAGTGAGAAGAGCTACTCTGCACCGATGGCGACACACCTATACAGTAGGGAGAGTATCGAGGGAGAGGACAGGGTCGCTCGGCGAGATTTTCCCCGCCTCAAGCATGGTGGTAGCCACCTGAAAGAGAGCGACTCCCGTGCTGCAGATATCACTGTCTCCCTGTTTGTGGGGGGTGTGCAGGGGGTGCTGCTGTGGTTGGCGCTGGGGTTGGTGATCGCAATACTGTTGCGTGATCGTCAGGGAAAAACGCCGTGGCGCTGGCTGTCCACTGCGATACGAGCACCAGAACAGAAATGTGGCGAAGGGTTACCCTGGCGCACCATGCTGTTGGTAACGCTGGTGATTACCATTGTGGTGATGATTCTGATCCAGCTTGGGGTGAAATACCATGTTCTGGGTACCGACAAGGTGGGGCAGGATGTCTTCTATCAGGCGGTGAAGAGTATTCGCACCGGACTGGTGATCGGCACACTAACCACGCTGATCATGTTGCCCTTTGCGATCCTGCTGGGGATCATGGCGGGTTACTTCCGGGGTTGGATGGACGATGTGATTCAGTACACCTACACCACCCTCAATTCGATACCTGGGGTGCTGCTGATTGCGGCCGCGATCCTGATGATTCAGGTCTATATTGATAACAATGCCGCCCTGTTCGAGACCACCGAGGAGCGTGCTGATCTACGTCTGCTCTTTCTCTGCATCATCCTGGGGGTGACCAGCTGGACCGGACTCTGCCGTCTGCTGCGTGGAGAGACCCTCAAGCTGCGCGAGCTGGACTATATCAGTGCGGCCCACGCGTTTGGAGTGAGCCATCTGCGCATCATCACCCGCCATATCCTTCCCAATGTGATGCATGTGGTATTGATATCGGTGGTTCTGGACTTTAGTGGACTGGTACTGGCCGAGGCGGTGCTCTCTTACGTTGGGGTGGGGGTTGATCCAACCATGTACAGCTGGGGCAATATGATCAACGGCGCACGCTTGGAAATGGCGCGAGAACCGGTGGTTTGGTGGACCTTGCTGGCCTCATTTCTCTTCATGTTTGTGCTGGTGCTGGCCGCCAACCTGTTCTCGGATGTGGTACGCGAAGCCTTTGATCCCAGGGTACAACGGAGATGAGCCCGCTGCTTGAGGTCGACAACCTGCAAATCTGGTTCTCCAGCCGTGGAGAGCGTGTACGGGCAGTGGATGGGATCTCGTTTCAGATCAAGCGAGGGGAGACCTATGCTCTGCTGGGGGAGTCCGGTTGCGGCAAGTCGATGACCGCCCTGTCGATCATGCAGCTGTTGCCGGAGGTGGTGCTGGAGCGGGTAGGGGGAGAGGTTCTATTGGATGGAAATTCGCTGCTGGACCTGCCAGAGAGGGATGTGCGAGCTATCCGGGGCGGACGCCTGGCGATGATCTTTCAGGAGCCGATGACCTCTCTCAATCCGGTAATGACCGTGGGAGAACAGATCGCGGAGGTATTGCAACTACATCACGCTCTGGACAAGGAGAGACTGCAGGCACGTACTCTGGAGCTGCTCAACGATGTAGGCTTGCCTGATCCACAGCAGCGCATGGCGGCCTATCCTCATCAACTCTCCGGCGGCATGAAGCAGCGCGTCATGATCGCCATCGCCCTGGCGGGAGAACCTGACCTGTTGATCGCCGATGAACCAACCACCGCGCTTGATGTAACCATCCAGGCTCAGATACTGGAGCTATTGAGACAGCTGCAACAGAAGCGCAAGATGGCCATTCTGCTGATTACGCATGACCTGGGCGTGGTAGCCGAAATGGCTGACAGGGTAGGGGTGATGTATGCCGGACAGCTGGTTGAGACAGCCTCCTGTAAACAACTCTTTTCGCGTAGCGGGCACCCCTATACCAAGAAGCTGTTTGAGGCGCTACCCGACCACCATAAACGCAACCGCCCGTTGTCAGTTCTTCATGGCTCTGTTCCCCCCCTTACCAGTGTATTTCAGGGTTGCCGTTTTTACAGCCGCTGTGAGCAGGGGTGGGGGCTCTGTGAGAAGCTGGAACCGGCCTGGTTCTCTGCTCCAAAGGGGCAGCAGGTACGTTGTCATCGGTTTGGTCCCGAGGCCGCAATCCCTGAAGAAAATCAGGTTCAAAGTGCTGTTGAATCTTCTGAAAACAAGAAGGGGGGAGACAAGCTAGAGAAGAAGATCCTTCTTCAGATTGAAAATCTCAAGGTTCACTTCCCGATACGCAAAGGTTTTTTCCATCGAGTGGTGGGGCAGGTCAAGGCGGTTGATGGCATCGACCTTACGATTCGCAATAGACAGACCGTCGCCCTGGTGGGGGAGTCTGGTTGCGGCAAGACCACCGTTGGTAAGTCGATTTTGCGCCTGCTGCAGACTACCTCTGGATCTATTCAGCTTGCTGGTGAGAACCTTCTCGCCTTGCAAGGACGAGAGCTGAAACGGGCACGAACCAGCTTGCAGATGATTTTTCAGGATCCCTATTCATCCATGAACCCGAGAATGATGGTCGAGGATATCATTGGTGAGGGGATGGATGCCCTTGGGCAGCGATTGGATCTGACTCAACGCAGAAATGAAATCAGCAAGCTGTTACAACAGGTAGGGCTGCCCGGAGAAGAGGTTCTACAGCGCTATCCACATGAGTTTTCCGGAGGACAACGCCAACGGATTGCCATTGCTCGTGCCCTGGCTGTACAGCCAAAGTTGATTGTCTGTGATGAACCCACCAGTGCGCTGGATGTCTCGGTGCAGGCACAGATCCTCAACCTGTTACAGCAGTTGCAGCAAGATCAGCAGCTCTCCTACCTCTTTATTACTCACAATCTGTCGGTAGTCTCCTGGTTTGCGCAAGAGGTAGCGGTGATGTACCTCGGCAAGATTGTTGAATATGGGACGGTCGATGAAGTGATGAATAGCCCTCGCCACCCCTACACCCAGGCCCTGCTTTCCGCTGCCCCCAGTCTGGATGCAGCGGGTAGAGAGGTGATCCGGCTGTCGGGGGATCAGGCCTCGCCAATCCATCCACCTTCCGGCTGTGTATTTCATCCTCGTTGTCCGCAAGCGGACAAACAGTGCAGCCAGACCGTACCACAGCAGCAGTGGTTAAGTGATACCCACTCTGTACGTTGTCTACGGATCGAGTGAGGTTGTCAGCCAGTCAGTCCTGGAGCCTGGAACCGGCAACCCCTCCCTTCATCTTCAGCATGCCACGAAACATCATCGGGAACTCTTCCACAACCGATTGCTGAACGCTGCTACGCTGCAACAGAGCTTCACTCCAGGCAGCCACTTTTGGTAGCCCTTGTAGCGCATCGAAATCGACCAGTTTGCGCAGCAGATCCAGTCTCATAAAGAGCGGTGCAAATGCGGCATCTACCAGTGAAAATGCCTCACCGGAGAAGAGTGGTCCCGACTCATCCACTGCTGTCTCCTCAATGCGGGCAAGACGCTCTCTCATCGTCTGTAGTGACTCGTCATATGTCTCTTCGCTCTCTGTGGTGTTGATGGTGTAGATTACCTCCAGACAGGAGGAGGCAAACTCAATCCATCCACGGTGTCTGGCCCGCTGCAACGGATCTTGTGGGTGGAGAATGCCCTCGGTCGTCTCATCGATATATTCGCTGATAACTGCGGACTCAAACAGCACCTCGCCATCCACCTTGAGCAGCGGCACCTTGCCCAGAGGGGAAATCTCCTTGAACCACTCGGGTGGATCCATCAGGTCGATATAGGTGATATCGAAAGCAGCCTCTTTCTCCTTCAGGGCAATCACTGCGCGCTGGACAAATGGACATAATTTAAAACTGATCAGCTCAAGAGACATTTTAGTTACTCCTTTGGTTGCTATACACGAATCAGGATATCCTATCTATTGTAAGCGAGCCTCTCAAGTAGAAGGAGTTGATGTTGAAGAGAAGAAGTCAGACAAAGAAAAAGGGCTGCTTGCAAATATCAAGCAGCCCTTTATTTTAAATGGCGCGCCCGGAAGGATTCGAACCTCCGACACCTTAGTTCGTAGCCAAGTACTCTATCCAGCTGAGCTACGGGCGCGTGGAGGGCGTATTATATAGAGTACTGTTCTGAGGTCAACCGGGAAGAGGTAGATTCTGTAATTATTTTCCCCACTTCCGCTAAAACTGCATGCGCATAATGTATATTATTGTCAAGTCCGAAACCGGCTAAAACCGCTCCGGTATCGGTAGGTGAGCCGATCAGTACCACGGACAAAAGCACTGTTACAGCAATGGCTTGGAGCTGTTTTGCAATCTTGCTCCAGGTGTTTTTTGTAATGGTATCGGTCGCACGTTCGGCGTGCATATCTGCAAGAATTACCCCCGGCGGCATCTCCAGAATTTGGGCAAATTTAATCGCATTTTCATCGTCAAGTTGCCGTTTTCCGTTGCGCCAATTGCTAACGGTTGTCTGGGGTATTTTCAGGTCTTTACTAAGGCGGTAGTCAGAGGTGATTTGTAGGCGTTTTTTGACCGCCTCAAGGTAGTCAATTGTGTTCATTTTCGATCTCCCAATCGTTGCTACTCAGAGTGTAGTTCATACCCGGCATGAGTTCCAGCAACTCACCATGGGTTGCATTTACAACTCAGTCTGAGTTTTACTTTCTCCCGCCACCCGTTCGGGTGGTTCGAATCTCCCATTCGAGGGGGGCATGGTCTGCAGAACCTGTCCCCCAATCTATCAAGGGGGGATTCGATGACATGAATGGAGAGAAGCATGAAAACGATCAGAATCAAATTACCCAACGGCGGTGGGATGCTCCAGCAGGTGGACAGGGTACGGGCGTTGTGCCGGTGGAGAAAAACTGAGGTGGTGGCGGATAACAACGGCTGGGGGCTGGAGGCCGATCCGTTCTATCAAGAGGCGCGGTTGTTAGAAGAGGCCGCAATACTTGGTCTGTCGAGGGCGGCAGCATGAAGATATCAAGAGCCGATCGACAGGCGCTGATTGAGATTGGTAGCCGTATGGTGGAGCTGGCGCGTTCCGGTGTCTGGTACAACACAGAGTCAGATCAGTACCAAGAGCTGGAGCGTGTGCGTGACCAACTGTTGAAAGAGTTGCAGTTGAAATATCCGGATCAGATCCGTAACAAGAAAAGTAACAAGATTGCTCCGTTGTCAGGTCATAAAAAGAAGCTGTGGGAGAAGAAAGGGATTCATCCAAACGGCTACAAAGTGCAGGGGAGGGTAGCAGCATGAACTACACCCTCCCTCCCGATCTAACAAACCATATTCACCATGACTCCTCCTTTGGTGGTGGATGGGCGGCTGGCCTCGCGGGTGCGGGGCTGGCCTTTTTATTCTGGGCAGTCGCTGTGGGGGTGATGGTATGAGGCGTGGAGGGTGTGAATTGATGATGGCGGCGATTATTCTTGATTTGTCACTGCTCGTCTTGAAGCGCGGTTCCAGCCAGCAAGCCAGCCAACAGGGCGACGATGTGGGTAAGGATCATCAATCCGTCATTAACTCGGTCAAGGTGAAAGATGAGTCCGTAGCTGATAGAAAAGATGGCAATCACGATAACGGCCACAAGTCCTATCCTGAAATAAGTAATGCGCCGGTATCCGGTGGCCTTCTGCTCTAGGTGGTCAAGTATGCGATTACCTAAAACTTCAGCAATTCGCGGGGCTTCCCCCTCATTCCAATTAACGGGAATATTGGGTTCGCAGGGCTTTTTCTCTTCGGTGGTCTTTTCTTCGCTCATGGGTGGGAATCGTAGCACAGAGGGGGTCAAGTCATGAGAGGCCACCGATACACGCTATACCGTAAAGCCGGGCGCAATCTTCAGTTCGTCGGCACTGATGGAGTCATGGGGGATATCCACCGGGCGCAAACGTGGCCCTGCTCAAAGAGCGCGGTTGAATTCGCGAAGCTGTACAAGCTTGCTGGGTGGAGCGTTGTACGGCTGGAGTACCGCTTGACCGTTCCCCTCAACGGTGCAATCCATATCCATGAATCCATGATCGAACAGCCAGAGCAGCGGCTACAGGCGGTGCAGTAGATGGGGTGGGCGTTGATCTTTCTGTTGTCGTGCGCGGTCGTGGGCATGGGTGGCTGGGCAATGTGTAGTCTGTTGAGCCAGTTCAGGGATATGGAGGACGAGGAGTGAACCTCTCTCCAGTCGATAAGCGCAACCGTGACCAGTTCCACGCCAGCAACGGGCGTTATATCGAGCGCCATACAGAGGGGATGCCGGAACGCTACCGGGACAACATCAAGGCCAACTACAAGCAGGACTATCTCAAGGCGCTACGCCGTAACGGGGCCGGGGCTATGGGTGTGGAGTTCTTCCGTACTGTATTTGATCTCAATGGCAGGATTCAGAATCTGTGGAAAGAGGCGCGTGGGGTTGATTTCGGTATTGCCTCGGATGAGGAGTCAGTAAAAGAGCTGGCCCGGTTGAGGGCGGATCGGTGCGCGAAGATCGCGCGGGAGTATCGGGCCGATGAAAACGCGACACTGCACAATCAGCCTGCTGGTGGTCTGGATTGGGCTTATATGTTCCTTGGGGCAAAGTGCGACGACTGGGGAATTGAGATGCCGGACGTTGAAAAGCACGGTGCCCGTGGTGTGGTGCTCCGTCTCATTGATGCCAAGTGGTGGCGGCGTCAGCTCCGTAAAGAGTACAGCCGGTCCATGGAGGAGTTCAGCCGGGCCGCGTTCGGTACCCATAAAAAGGCCAATCCCTATGTGTCGATCCCCACCCTGCAGCGCCGCCGGGTACAGATCGAAAACAATATAGTCACCCACTGGTGTCCCAACGTTGAAGAGGTAAAACTCACGTAGCCGCATAAAACACT
>CAYFNH010000057.1:0-15631 GCA_964344435.1 uncultured Piscirickettsiaceae bacterium
GGCTACGTGAGTTTTACCTCTTCAACGTTGGGACACCAGTGATTCGTTATAGTTTTGAGTTTGGTGACGGCCATCGACAGCGCTTCAATCTGGAGCTGGATGATGAGACCTTCCTGCTTCCTGCCGATTCGATCTCTGCCAACAAGGTGGAGTGGATGGAGCTCACCTGTAACCAGTGTCCAGACTGTACACTGTCCGCAGAGAGTTCACCCTACTGCCCGATTGCGGTCAATCTCGGGGGGGTTGTCGAGCCGTTCGAGAATGAGCTTGCCATTGCAACGGTGACTACCCGGGTTGAGATTCGTGAGCGTGAGGTGAGCAAACAGTGTGATCTGCAGGAGGGGTTAAGCTCTCTGATCGGGCTGGTGATGGCAACCAGTGGTTGTCCTATTCTCGACAAGCTGCGCCCGATGGCCTACCTGCATCAGCCTTTTGCAGAGGGGGAAGAGACCCTGTTTCGAGCCGCTACCACCTTTTTGATGGGGCAGCATATTCGCCAACAGCATGGGGAGGAGGTAGAGCCTGGGTTGAAGGGGTTGTCGCAGCTTTTCGGCCAGATCAATCAACTCAATGCGGCATTTACCAAGCGGCTGGATCACCACTTCCAGCATGATAACGCCAACTCCAACGCGGTACTGCTGCTCGACTCCTTTGCAGAGATGATTCCGTTTGATCTCGAGTTTATCTGGGAGAAGCAGGCCACACCGCTGTTTTCGGCTTATCTAAATACTCCATAAATGGTCTCAAAGTCATGGTGCCATGACTGCTTACACCCCATGTCACAAGGCGACTCTCCTTGTTCAGTGTGGCTCGGCAGCAGGGTTTCGGGGCAGCAGATCTTTTAGTACCAGATAGCCGCAGGGGATCAAGATCAGGCTGATCAGTGTGGCGTAGAGAATACCGAACCCCAGTGAGACCGCCATCGGGATCAGGAACTGTGCCTGGGTGCTCTTTTCGAAGATCAGCGGAGCCAGGCCGAAGAAGGTGGTGAGTGAGGTCAACAGAATCGGACGGAAGCGGGCAACCCCGGCGCTGCTGACCGCCTCCATCAGGGCCATCCCCTCCTGCAGCTTGCGATTGATCCACTCCACCAGAATCAGGCTGTCGTTGACTACTACGCCACTGAGGGCGAGCATCCCCATCAGACTGATGATGCTCAGGTTCATCCCCATCACCATGTGGCCGATGAGTGCGCCGACAATACTGAAGGGGATCACCAGCATCACCAGTACCGGCTGGCTCCAGGAGCGTAGCGGAATGGCCAGTAGTGCGTAGATGGCCGAGAAGGCAAGCATAGTACCGTAGAAGAGGCTGCCGAAGGAGCGCTCCTGCTCTTTCAGCTCCCCCTCCAGGGTAATCTTGAGTCCGTGGTACTCACGCTCCAGCTCGGCCAGGAACGGCTCCAGATCCTGACGGATCTGGTTGGTATCCACCTTCTGCTTGTCGAGATCGGCGCTTACATTGATCGCCCGCATGCGGCCCACACGCGAGATCTCGGAGAAGGAGCGCCCGTGGGTAAAGTCGGCGACGTTGCCAATCGGAACCTCGAGACCATCGGTGGTTCGCAGGCGCATGGTCTCCAGCGTCTCCAGAGTGCTGCGAGCCTCCTTGGGATAGCGCACGATCACCCGTACATCATCCCGCCCACGTTGAATTCGCTGCACTTCGGCGCCAAAGAAGGCCTGCCGTACCTGACGTCCGAGCTGCTGGGTGGTGATGCCAAGCTTTTCCGCCTCCGGTTTCAGGGTCAGGCGCACCTCCGGTTTACCCTTCTCGAAGTTGTCCTGAATGTCGAACAGCCCCGGATATTCCGCCAGGCGTTGACGAACCCGTGCCGCCGCCACCCCCAGCACCTTGAAGTCATTGCCTGCCAGCTGGATATCGATCGGATCTCCGCCACGCCCGATCTCGGCACGGAAGTTAAGCTCCTGGGAGCCGGGAATGGTGCCGATCGCCTTGCGCCACTGAGACACCAGCTCTTTGGTGGAGATCGCCAGAGTACGCTCTTCGGGGGGGATCAGTTCCAGACTCACCTGCCCCAGTTCGGACTCCCCGGCAGAGTTGCGTTTGTGCATATTGCCCGCCTTCCAGCCGACACTGATCAGGACATTGTGGATGACAGAGATGCCGGTGTCGGGATCGGTGTGTTTCTGCTGCAGTTTGATCGCCTCCTGCTGCATGCGGCGGATATGGGACTCGGTGATCTGTGCCGGGGTGCCGGGTTGCATCTGCAGGGTGGCGCGAGCGGTTTCAGTGGCGACACGGGGGAAGAAGCTGAAGCTGTAGCGGCCGCTGGCGACATAGCTGATGATGATGATGGTGATGCCGATAAAGAGGGCGATGGTGAGATAGCGGTTGTGCAGGCTGCTTCTGAGCAGTGGCTGGTAGAAGCGGGCAATGGCCCGCTCCAGGCCATCGGCAATCCCCTGCTGCATCCGGGTCAACAGCCCCGGGTTGTGTTCACCACGCAGTCGGACATGGCGTAGATGAGAGGGGAGGATCAGCTTTGACTCCACCCAGGAGAAGATCAGTACCGGGACAATGACCATCGGAATCTGGGCAAATAGCGACCCACGCCGTCCCTCGATAAAGAAGAGTGGGAGGAAGGCGGCCAGTGTGGTCAACAGACCGAAGGTGACCGGTACCGCCACTTCACGGGTACCGCGGATGGCGGCTGCAATCGAGGACTCCGCTCGTTGCAGATGGCTGTAGATGTTCTCGCCGGTGATGATGGCATCATCCACCACAATACCGAGCACCAGAATGAAGGCGAAGAGGCTGATGATGTTGAGGGAGATCCCTAACTCTGGTAGCAGTGCCAGTGCTCCGAGAAAGCTGATGGGGATACCGACACAAACCCAGAAGGCGACCGAAAGGCGCAGAAACAGGGTAAGACAGAGGAATACCAGCAGTCCACCCTGCCAGGCGCTGTTGATAAGGGTGTTGAGGCGTAGCTGGACGATGCGTGCACGATCACGCCAGTAGCCCAGTTTGATCCCCTCCGGCATGGTTACATGACTCTGTTCGATATAGTTGCGAACTGCCTGACTCACCTCCAGCACATTTTGCTGTCCGGTACGAAAGACATCAATCATCACCGCCGGACGGCCGTTGAACTCGGAGAAGAGGCGGTTCTCCTCGAAGCCATCGTGTATTCGGGCAATCTCACCCAGGGTAAGTTGGCTGCCATCGGGATAGGCCCGGATCGGGATATCGGCAAACTCCTGACCGGCGTAGAGCTGTCCCTGGGTACGCAGCACGATCTCGCTGTTGTGGCTTTTCAGGGTGCCTGCAGGGATGTCTGCAGAGTGGTTGCGAATCGCTTCGACTACCTCGTCTAAGGTGAGGTGGTGGCGGGCCAGGGTATATTCATCGACCTCGATCTGCATCTCCAGTGGGCGCACACCGGCCCGTTCTGCCAGATTGACCTCCGGCAGAGCAATCAGGTCATCCAGTACCCGGTCACCGAGTTGGTGCAGTTCATGCTCGGGAAGGTCGCCCGAGACCACAACGCTGATCGCCTGGCGTCGGAACTGCTGTACCGCATAGGTGGGGCGTTCAACATCGTCGGGAAAGGTGGAGATTGCATCAACCTTGCCCTTGATATCCTCGAGCAGCTCTCGGGCCCGACCATATTCTGTTTCCACCATCACCACCCCGGCACCCTCGAAGGCGCTGGAGTAGAGATCGGTTATGCCGTCCAGCCCGGCGATGGCATCCTCGATACGCAGCAGTACCGCCTTCTCCACCTCTACCGGGCTGGCCCCACGGTAACTGGCGGCAATGTTGATCTGGTCGCGCTCAAAGGCGGGAAAGACCTCCAGAATGATGCGCTGGGATAGGGTCCACAGTCCCAGCAGGATGATGAACAGCATCAACAGGTTGGCGGCCACCTCATTACGGGCAAACCAGGCGATCACCCCTTGCCGGTCAAATGAGGGTTTCATTCGGCGATTTTCACCTGCATACCTTCGGGAGCATACGGAAGTGCAGTGGTGATGATACGGTCTCCCGGCTGCAGGCCGCCAGAGACGATCAGCTGGTCAGCCTGTTGCCACACCACCTGCAGGGTATGGCGACGGATTTTGTTGTTCTCATCCACGACCAGCACCTCGTTACCCTTGTGGACCGCAACTCGGGGTACCTGTGCCACGTTTCGCAGGGTGGTTCCCTCAATCCGGGCGCGGACAAACTGGCCAATCCGCAGTGCGGCTGTGCCATCGGCCTGTGTGTGGTAGGGGTTCTTGATCTGGGCCACCACATAGAGTTGTTGGGTGCGACTGTCGATGGCAGCCTCACTGCGTACCAGCTGGCCCTGCCAGCGGTCTCCGCTTGCTCCGGTGGGGGAGGAGAGGCTGACCTCTGCATGAACGCCCGACTCGGGCATTGGTAAAAAGCGGGATTGTCGATCGGTGATGGGCAGGCGTACCTCGGCGACATCGGTTGCATAGAGGGTTGCCAGTGCCGCCCCACGGGTAATGTATTGACCGACTTCGACCCGCTTCTCCAGAATGCGGCCCGCATAGGGAGCACGAATGGTGGTGCGCTGCAGATCACGTCGACTCTGTTCCAGCTTGGCCTGGGCGGCGGCATGGTTTGCTTCAGCCTGCTGCAGTTGTGGGCGGTGCAGGGTGAGGGCGGTGGGCGGCTGGGAGAGCGCCAGTTTTTTCCAGTTCTCTTCGGCCTGTTTGGCCTCGGCTCGGGTCTTCTCCAGGGCCAGGTTGGCCTGTGCCAGTTCGGCCTCGGCAATGGTGATGGCGTGGCGGTAATCAACCGGGTCGAGCTCGATCAGCACCTCGTCGTGATCAAAGGTACCGCCCGGTTTGAAATTGGGGGAGGTCTTGAGAATGCGTCCATTGACCTCCGCCACCAGCTCTCCCTGGGTCTGTGGGGTGATGTTCCCCCGGCTCTGCAGGGTCAGTGGATAGTCGATGTACTTTATGGTCGAGACCTCCACCATCGGTATCGATGGTTTTGGTGACTTTCTCTCCGCCTCTGGTGCGGTGGCAAACAGTATCTTGCCTGCGGCAATGCTGATGCCGATCACCAGAATCGGGAGGATGATCTTTACTATCCGGCTACCCGTGCTGCTCATTGGTTGTAACCTCCGCCCAGTGCAAGGTGCAGCTGTATGCGGTTGTCTACCCGGTTGGCCTGCGCCTGGAGCAGGGCACTCTGGCGATCGTAGGCTCGCTGCTGGGCATCGAGCAGGGTCAGAATATCGATGATGCCCCCCTGGTACTGCTCCATTGCCAGCGTGGATGCCTGCCGGGACGATTCGCTGGCGCGCTCCAGTGCCTCCACACGCAGCCGGTAAAAGTGGTCGTTGGCCAGTCCGTTCTCCACCTCCTGGAATGCGCCGAGGACGGTTTCGGCATAGTTGACGGCCGCCTGCTGCTGCAGCAGTGCCTGAATGGCGGCCTCGGCCTGTAACTTATCTTGCTGGAACAGTGGCTGGGTGAGGTTGCCCAGCAGGCTCCAGATCAGGTTATCCCAGTCCAGCAGGTTGTTGAGTTCACTGCTTGAGGTTCCCCCCTTGGCTGTCAGTGAGAAGGAGGGGAGGCGATTCTTGTCTGCAGCACTACTCTCCAGTGCCGCTGCCCGCAGCTCCTGATAACGTACCTCGATATCGGGGCGTCGTTGCAGCAGGGTGGCCGGGATGCCGGCCGGAATCTCCCGGCTCAGTGGTGGTAGTTGAGCGTCAACCTGTAGAGTTGCTGCCGGGTAACGTCCAACCAGTGATTCCAGGCTGCGTAGCAGTCGCTGCTGCTCCTGTTGACGGGTGCCCAGGCGCTCCTCGGCGATGGCGACCTCGCTGCGTGCCAGATGGAGATCCAGAGCAGTCGCAAGGCCACTTTGATAGCGCTGCAGAATGATGTTTTCTGCCTCGCGGTACTGCTGCAGTCGTGCCTGGGAGAGTTTGAGCTGGAGCCCTGCTGCGGTTGCCTGAAACCAGTTGCGAACTACCTCTGCAACCAGCAGCAGTCGGGCGGCATTGAGGTCGACTGCCGAGGCGGCCTCCCGATGCAGGGTCGCCTGCTGCTGGTCCGAGAGTCGCTGCCACAGATCAGCCTCCCAGGTGGTGGAGAGTTGTAGTACATGTGAACTGCTGTAGGTGGCGGTACTGGAGGATTGGGCACGACTGCGTCCGATTGCCAGTTTACCCTCACTCAGGGGGCGCAGGCTGGTGTTGCCGAGGATGGTTTGCTGACGTGCCTGTTGCAAGGCCAGGTGGGCCCGCTCCAGGGTGTAGTTGTGTTGCAGTGCCTCTTCGATCAGCCGAGAAAGTTCAGGTGAGTCAAACGGTTGAACCCATCCTGCAGGCTCGGTGTCATCAATCGGGGTGCTGTTCGCTACCTGCCATGTAGACGGTGCGGCGATATGGACAGGGGTGACGGTGGTGGTCTGAAGCTGGCTGCTGCAGCCGCTCAGAGCCAGCAGCGCCAGTAGCGGTGAAACCGTGATTTGCAGACGGTGTTTGATCTTCATAAGGGGGGTATGATGACGCTCGGGGGCCGGTTTTGTCCAGATCAATTATAGAGAGTGTGTAGAGCCGTACCTTGCCTGCTTTTATAACAATTATGAGTGCTTTATGGTTGCCTATTGTCTTGAATATAAAGTGGTTGCACAGTAGAATCTGTGGTCATCACCAGCGCTTACGCTTGCTCTGTGCCACATTTCGGTAGAGGGTGTGAGTGTGCTGTATTTTTCAATAACGGATTGAATGGTAGATATTTATGGAAATAGCCAGGCGCTTTTTACCCTTTCTCAAATGGTTTCCGATGGATGGACAGACCATCCGAGCTGATCTGGTCGCAGGTATTACCGTCGCCCTGGTGCTGATTCCACAGTCAATGGCCTATGCTCAACTGGCGGGGCTACCGGCCTATTTCGGGCTCTATGCCTCTTTCCTTCCGGTGATGGTGGCGGCGTTGTGGGGCTCTTCCAAGCAGTTGGGTACCGGCCCGGTGGCGGTGGTCTCCCTGTTGACGGCAACGGCGGTAGGGGCTGCCTTGCAGAGTCAATTGGGTTCGATCGGTGTCTCCAGTATCGATGCCATGACCCAGGAGCAGTTGATCCAGTTCTATGTGCCGATGGCGGTACTGTTGGCGTTGCTGGTGGGGCTGTTTCAGCTCTCACTGGGGGTGCTCAAGCTGGGGGTAGTGGTCAATTTTCTCTCTCACCCTGTGATCGTGGGGTTCACCAATGCCGCTGCAATGGTGATTGGCCTCTCTCAGCTCAACAAGATTTTTGGGGTAACCAAGGCGCGTAGTGACTTCTTTCTGGGTGATATCTGGGGGGTGCTACAGCAACTCGGTGATACCCATCTGATGACCCTGATGATGGGGGTGATGGCCTTCATCATCATGGTGGGGGCAAAGCAGTTTTTCCCCAAGTTGCCGGGCGTGTTGCTGGCGGTAGCGGCCACTACGCTGCTGAGCTGGGGAATGGGCTTTCATGCCATGGGCGGAGCGGTGGTTGGGGAGATTCCTGAGGGAATGCCCTCCCTGGCCATCCCGGCCATCAATCTGGAGGTACTGGGCATTCTCTTTACCAGTGCGATTGTGATTTCGCTGGTGGGTTTCATGGAGGCGATCTCGATCGCCAAGGCGATGGCGGCCAAAACCAAGGACAAGGTGGATCCCAATCAGGAGCTGATCGGGCAGGGGCTGGCCAACATCCTGGGTAGTTTTTCCCAGGCCTACCCCACCAGCGGCTCCTTCTCCCGCTCGGCAGTCAACCTCAATGCAGGGGCCCGTACCGGTATGTCTTCGGTCTATACCGCTGCTCTGGTGTTGATTACTTTGCTGTTTTTGACGCCACTGCTCTACCATCTGCCGCAGGCGGTACTGGCCGCGGTGATCATGATGGCGGTAATCGGATTGATCAATTTTCATGCCTTCAAGCATGCCTGGTTGGCCAACAAGCATGACGGCATCGCCTCGGTAACCACCTTTGTTGCCACCCTGGGCTTTGCTCCTCACCTTGACAAGGGGATCATGATTGGTGCGCTGCTGGCGCTGGGGCTCTATCTCTACTCCACCATGAAGCCGCGTGTTGCCATTCTGGGGCGTTATGCCGATGGAACCCTGCGTGATATCCGGGTACATGATCTGCCACAGGACAAGCGTATCGTGGTGCTCCGTTTTGATGGTTCACTCTATTTTGCCAATGTGGCTTACTTTGAGGAGGCCATTCTGGAGGCGTTGAGCGAGCGCCCGGATGTGGAGTATCTGTTGGTGGTGGGGGATGCGATCAATACCATGGATGCCTCGGGAGAAGAGATGCTGCACCAGCTGGTAACCCGTCTTAAGGATAATGGCATTATTCTGGTCTTCAGTGGTCTCAAACGCCAGATTCACCAACTGATGCACCGGACCGGCCTGTTTGGCCACATCGGTGCCGAGAATATCCATCCCGATGAAAATATGGCAATTGACTTTATCTACCATCGTTTGGATGGGGATGAGTTTGATGCTCAGTACTGCCTGTTGTTGAACCCGGAGGCAAAATCACGCGAAACGGCACACCGTGACGCTCTGGAAGAGACCTTCTGAGTTGGTGCAGCCAGGCGCGCAGCACACCCGGTTCGAGGTGGATGTAGACAATTTCGAGCTGGTGGTGCTGGCCGAGTCCCACCGCAGGCTGGTTGTACTCGATATCAGCGCCGAGTGGTGTGGCCCCTGTCGGGTGTTGGAGCCCGTGTTGCAGCGTCTGGCCGAGGCCTATCGGGGAGCATTTCTGCTGGCAAAGCTGGAGGCGGAAGATGAAAACATGAAGATTGCCGGGCGCTATGGGGTGCGTGGCTTTCCCACCGTACTCGCCTTTGTTGGTGGAGAGGAGGTGGGTCGCTTCCAGAGTGCGCAGTCAGAACCCTTCGTACGGGACTTTATTGACCGGCATCTGGGCAGCAACCCACCCTCCAGCACCTGACAGGTGTGTTCCGCTCACCCGGGCCTTATTTGTAGCAGTCTTTGGTGATGAGCAGACCAAAGAGCAAAAAGGCGAACAGTAACAGGGTGGTGAAGGTAGCCATGATGGTTAGTTCCAATACCCGTTTACTTCACGTTGTGCTGCAGCCTCGGCAACGGCCTCAGCCTCCTCAGCCTCTTCAGCCTTGATCTGGTCGAGGTAGCGAACCAGTTCACGATTTACAACCTCGCCATTTTCCCAATAGCCATTCTCTTCATTGTAGAGCCTGGTTTGGGTAAGCAGGTCTTGTACTGTGTTGATATCGAAATAGTTTTGATAATAGCTCTGCTCGGCGGCAACGGCTGTGACAGAGAGCAGGCTGGCAATGGTTGTGGCTAGTATCTGTTTTTTCATAATCTATATTCCTTTATATGATAATTATAATATTAGAGAATACTTATATATGAGTTGTTAAAAAAGCCGCAGCCTAAATTCCTTTTAGAGCTGCGGCAACTCAATAACCACCAAAGGAGGAGTATGGTTATTACCCTGCTGTTGTGCTCTCTAAATACACTCCAGCAGGTGATTGCATTATGCATGTCTTATATTAGTTTGCAATAATATTATTGTTATAATTTCCCCTTCAATACATTTCTTCAGACCGGTCAGGAGATCTGTTATCCTCGAATCATCAATGAATTTAAATGAAAAATAGTATGAGATACAGCTGCCAGAACAATTTGTTACCCCCTTCCGTGGTGCTGCTGCTTGCGCTGTTGGCAGGGTGCCAGAGCCCGTTGATGCCATCTTCAACGCCGGATAGAGAGGCTGCAGTGGTTGAGCCGAGATCGATCCAGCGTGCGCAAGCGGATCAGCAGGCCCACGGTGAACTGGAGTTGCCGGAGGTCCAAAAGAGCGTAGCGCCCACTCGACCGCAGTGGAAGATAGAGGCGGAAAAAAAGGCGGCGCTTGAGCGTCAGCGAGCGGCAGAGGCAAAGCGAAGGGCACAGCAAGAGGCGGCAGCAAAAAAACGTGAGGAGTTGGAGCGTCAACGCATCCAGGCCAGGCAGGAGGCAGAGAGGAAAGCAGCAGCACAGCAGTTACTCAAGCAAATTGAAGAGGGGCTGAATGCTTCCAATGTAGCAGCGGCTGAGCAGGCAATGGCAGAATATGAGCAGTTGCTGGGGGTAGTAGCATTGAAGAGTGAGCACTACCAGGGGCTCAGAAAAGAGTTGGTAGCGCTCAAGCAGATGCTGGCAGAATTGGAACAGGCAGCTGCGGCTGAGCAATTCATGCAGCAGCTGATGGTGGAGGCAGAGCAGCTGGAGCAGAGCAGTGATACTGCTGGAGCGGAAACAAAGTATCGGGAGGTGCTTGCGCTGAATCCACAGCACAGCGCTGCGATGAAGGCGCTGGCTGGGTTGATGGAGGCTAGGGCGAAACCGAAGCCTGCGACGAGGCCGAAAAAGGAAAAGGTAGCGGAGCCAGTTGAAAAGGGGGAGAGCTCCTACCTGGGGCAAGATGCAGAAGGGTGGATAATACAGGTAGCCACCTACCCGGAAGAGGGTAAGCGAGAGGCCTACGCCCTCCTGGGTGCACTCAGGAAAGCGAGATATAGAGCGGTGTTTGTCAAGAAACAGGAGTTGGCAGGGCGGTTGCTCTATCGTGTGCGAGTGGGGGCATATGGTGAAAAGAGTGAAGCAAAACAGCTTCAGTTGATGGTGGAGAAAGATATGGCACTGCTGGGGATCAAGGTCTCAACTCGGGTGATTCGACAGAAGCAGTAGCCACTGGATAGTTACTAACAGGCACCCACAAATAGATCTATTTTATGCACCAATACAGTGCGTAAGGCTACTGTTGGAGGGATATCAAGGTGCAAGTATGGCTGAAAAATTTATAAAGTGAGAGTGTTTTAAATAAATAACACTTTGTTTTAATTGCTTTTTGTTGCGTTGGCACAGCAGTTGCTCAAGGTGGTTTATCGCGATGTTAACGGGTGTAGGGCCAAATGGGCCTGCACAACAAGATGAACCAGAATGGAGCAACTGCTATGAAAATGGTCACAGCCATCATCAAACCGTTCAAGTTGGATGATGTTCGAGAGGCGCTCTCCGAAATCGGAGTTAATGGCGTTACCGTCACCGAGGTCAAGGGATTTGGCCGTCAAAAAGGGCATACCGAGCTCTATCGTGGAGCCGAGTATGTTGTCGATTTTCTTCCCAAGGTAAAACTGGAGATCGCCATTACCGCAGATCAGCTCGACCGTGTGGTCGAGGTGATTCGTGATTCGGCCAATACCGCAAAGATTGGAGATGGGAAGATCTTTGTTACCGACCTAGAAGAGGTGATCCGGATTCGAACCGGCGAATCCGGACAGGAAGCAATCTAGAGCAAGGAGAGCAAAATGGAAAACCAAATTTTTGAACTGCAGTATGCAATGGATACCTTCTACTTTCTGGTATCCGGTGCGCTGGTAATGTGGATGGCAGCCGGGTTTGCCATGTTGGAGGCGGGGCTGGTTCGCGCTAAAAATACAACGGAGATTTTGACAAAGAATGTGAGCTTGTTTGCCATCTCCTGCATCATGTACCTCATTATGGGCTACCAGTTGATGTATGGTGGAGGGTACTTCCTCAGCGGGATCGCTGGAGGAGAGACGCTGGTTGCGGATGCCCTCAAGGCCTCAGCCGAGAAGGGTTTTAATGGGGATTCAGTCTACTCTGCTGGTTCCGACTTCTTCTTCCAGGTGGTGTTTGTTGCCACTGCGATGTCGATTGTCTCCGGTGCCGTGGCCGAGCGTATGAAGCTGTGGGCGTTTCTCGCCTTTGCAGTGGTGATGACCGGTGTAATCTATCCATTGGAGGGATCCTGGACCTGGGGTGGAAAAGAGGTGTTTGGCCTGTTCTCTCTCTCATTCAGTGACTTCGCCGGATCGGGCATTGTCCATATGGCCGGCGCTGCCGCAGCATTGGCCGGGGTGCTGCTACTGGGAGCTCGTAAGGGCAAGTATGGGCCAAATGGCGAGGTACGGGCCATCCCTGGCGCCAATCTACCACTGGCAACTCTGGGTACCTTTATTCTCTGGATGGGTTGGTTCGGCTTCAATGGTGGATCTGTACTGAAGCTGGGCGATATCGCCAGTGCCAACTCGGTAGCGATGGTCTTCCTCAACACCAATGCGGCTGCAGCGGGTGGAGCCTTTGCTGCGCTGCTGGTTGCCCGTATGCTGTTTGGCAAGGCGGATCTGACCATGACCTTGAATGGTGCGCTGGCGGGGCTGGTAGCCATTACTGCGGAGCCCTCCACTCCAACACCGCTATTGGCAACCCTGTTTGGTGCCATCGCCGGTGTGCTGGTGGTATTCTCGATTGTGACCCTCGACAAGATGCGTATCGATGATCCAGTGGGTGCGATTTCAGTGCACGGTGTAGTAGGCTTCTTTGGTTTGATGCTGGTGCCACTGACCAATACCGGAGCCACCTTCATGGGGCAGCTGGTAGGTGCTGGTGTGATCTTCGGTTGGGTTTTTGGCAGTAGTCTGCTGGTGTGGATGGTGATCAAGATTGTCATGGGCATCCGTATCGATGAAGAGGAAGAGGCTGCCGGAGCCGACTATGCGGAGTGTGGCATGGAGGCCTACCCGGAGTTCACCAACGCGGGGAAGTAGTCGCTATAGCGGTTAACCGCTAGTCAGTAAAACCCCCTGACAAGTTCAGGGGGTTTTGTTATTCTTGATTTAATCGTTTGGGTTTTTTGGAGTTATGACATGAGTGTGACCATCTACCACAACCCGCGCTGCTCCAAGTCTCGGCAGACGCTGCAGCTGCTTGAGGAGCAGAATATCGAGCCAGAGGTGGTGCGCTATCTCGATACCCCGCCTACGGTCGATGAGTTGGATCGGATTCTGACGCTGTTGGGGGTGGAACCCGAGGCGTTGATGCGCAAAAAAGAGCGTGAGTACAAGGAGTCTGGGCTAAATCAGCCAGGGCTCAGTCGGAGTGAACAGATTGAGCGGATGGTGAAAAATCCCAGAGTGATAGAGCGCCCGATTGTGGTACATGGTAATCGAGCCGCAGTGGGGCGTCCCCCGGAGCAGGTGCTGGATATTCTCTAGCCCAATGTTTCCCACCCACCCCTTTTCATTGCAGTGCCCTCGATGCGAGGAGGGAACTCTAGTGCTGGATGCCTCGGCACTGGACAGCAGTTGTCAGGGTAAGCATGTCTTCTTCTTTGAGTGTGACCACTGCAAGGGTTTTCAGGCCACGGCAATGAATAATATCCCGGTTGATGTTTGGCACCAGTTTATTCCAGACAGTGAGCTGGAACGGATGATCGCCAACTATCGCGCCGCCTCTCGGTCGAACTAGGTTTAGCGCCGGGTAATGAGGTAGATATGCTCCAATAGAGAGGTTACACCCCGTTTGGAGAGCGGATCTTGTGAGCTGCTGAGATCCTCGGTGTGTAGATGCTCGATAGTAAATGCCTCCTGATAGAGCTGTTTGACCTCTTCATCGCTCACGGCAAATGGGGGCGGGTTCTTCTGCTGCTGTGGGTATTCGGTTACCACCAGCAAAATCCGGGTTCCTGCCGAGAGCAGGGTGGTCAGTAACTGAACATAGCGCTTGCGCATCTCTTGCGGCAGGGCGACCAGGGCAGCACGGTCAAACAGTGCCTTGCAGTGGCGGGTCAGTTTGGGGGTGAGGTTGAAGAAGTCCCCCTCCAGCAGGGTGATGGGACCACTTTCCCAGTGGGTATAGGGGGGGATGGTTTGTTGGATCGCGTCGAGTTGCTGCTCTTGAAAAAATTGTTGCAGGGCCAGATGGCTCAGTTCTACCCCCAATACACTCTGCCCCTGTTCGGCTAACCAGACCAGATCAACCGCTTTGCCACACAGTGGCAGCAGGATTTGATCATCTGGATTCAGCCCCAGTTGTGAATAGAAGCGCTCGAGCCAGGGGTTGGGTTTGCCGGTATGAAAGCCGATCCTCCCCTCCTGCCAACGAGCATGCCAGTGGTCAGGCTCCACGATAAAGTTCTATGGCTTTACAGGCTGTTAAAAGTCAGACGGGAGCGGCTGCAGTGGTACATCGCCATCATGGATCTGGCTTACACGTTTCTGCAGATAGGCATCACGAATAAAGGCGTAGTTGTCAAAGCTGGCGTTGTCGGCCAACTCCTTCTCCTCCAGTAGTCCAGCACGCTTGCTGATGAACTTTGTTGCAATGGTGGCGCTCTCTGCGCTGGCTGGGGTGATCTCTCCGGTAGGGTTGAAGAGCTGGGTATTGCCCACCTCAATCGTGTTGCCGATCCACATTTCTGAAGCGAGACCGGCAGTGTCACGTACAGTGCTGGGGCCGAAGATGGGCAGTACAAAGTAGGGGCCGCTCTCTACTCCCCAGGTTGCCAGAGTCTGCCCCAGATCCTCATCATGCTTGGGGATGCCAGCGTCAGTGGCGACGTCAAACAGGCCCAAAATACCGATAGTGCTGTTGATGCCAAAGCGTACCGTGTCAGAGACTGCCTCCTCAAACTTGAACTGCAACAGATTGTTGAGGACGTTAAATGGCTCGCGCAGATTGCTGAAAAAGTTGCTGATACCATGCTCGGCAGGATCAGGCATGATGTCGCGGTAGCCCTCGGCAACCGGCTTCATGATGTTGTTGTCCAGTGACTCGTTGAAGCTGAACATGGCGCGGTTGTAGTCCTCTAGTGGATCGTTTTCGACACCAATATCAGGGGTTGCGATGACAATCACCGGATCCAGTGTCTCAACGGCACAGGCTAGCGAACTGAGATTGAGTAGCACGATTGCAGTAATGATCTTCTTCATAATCTAGGGTATTGTGCAGCAATAATAGGCACAATCTTAGTAATCAAGTTGTCTATTGAAAGCTTGTATTATACTGCTGTCCTAGCGGTAAGGGAAGCTGGAAAAGTGACAAAGCAATGTTTATCAATGGGGAGGTGGTGGTTTGGTTGAGGTGATTCGTCTGATCGAGTCCTGGGTGATGCCGCCCGGCGGTATCTTGCTGTTGTTGGTACTCTCGCTGCTGTTGTTTGGCATGCTACGCCGTTTCAGCCGCTTTCTATTGCTGGTGGCAACACTGTTGCTCTATCTGCTGAGCACACCATGGATGAAGCTGCAGCTGGCGCAGCAGTTGGAGGTAATCCCACCCCTACAGGCGATACCACCGATAGGTGAGGATGGGCTGGCGGCGATTGTGGTGCTGGGAGGGGGACGTTACACCGCAGCCCCCGAGTTTGGTCGGGATGTGGTCGGGAAAGCAACCCTGGAACGGTTGCGTTATGGTGCACATCTTTATCGGCAGACCGGGTTCCCGTTGCTGGTTACTGGAGGAACCCCTCTGAATGAAGGGGTTCCGGAGTCACAGTTGATGGCCGACAGCCTGTGGCAGGATTTCGGGATCAGTGGGGTATGGCAGGAGGACCAGAGCATCAATACCTGGGAGCATGCCAAGTGGGTGCCACCAATCCTCAAACAGAAGGGGGTAACCACCCTGCTATTGGTGACCCACGCCTTCCACATGGCGCGTTCGCTGCAGGTATTTCAGCAGTCTCCGGAAATGGCAGGTATTCGCCTGTTTGCAGCACCGACCGCCTTTACTACTTGGGGTGCACTGGATCAAGGGATAGGTCTGTGGCGTCCAACAGCGGATGATTTAGAGAGAAATATCACTTTTCTCCACGAGTGGGG
>CAYFNH010000058.1:0-15300 GCA_964344435.1 uncultured Piscirickettsiaceae bacterium
GGCTACGTGAGTTTTACCTCTTCAACGTTGGGACACCAGTGATAGAATATGCCTGCTTTATCCAAATGGAAGAACAGTCCCAGCCTCAGACTCGAGGTGCGGCTGGTTTTCTTCTGCGTCTGCGCCGCCGTTTTTTGGGGGCATCCTTCGCCTTGTTGCCAGTCGTACTCCCTTCTTGAGCCTTACCTTGTGAGCGTGACGACCTGTTACGCCCTCCACCCTGGCGTTGAGATTGCCCCTGTTTTCCAGACTGGGGCAGCTCCGGCGCAATCGATGTATCCAGCTCGAAACCGGCAATGGTCTGCCTGGGGATCTCACGCCGCAGCAATTTTTCGACCTCCTTGAGCAATCCCAGTTCATCCACGCAAACCAGTGAGGCTGCTTCACCCTCATTACCGGCTCGCCCGGTTCTGCCGATACGATGAACATAATCCTCCGGCACATTGGGCAGTTCGTAGTTGACCACATGAGGGAGTTGATCGATATCGAGCCCACGCGCCGCAATGTCAGTCGCCACCAATACCCGTACATGCCCCGCCTTGAAACCCGCCAGAGCCCGGGTACGTGCCCCCTGGCTCTTGTTCCCGTGGATCGCTGCTGCAGTCAGCCCATCCTTCTCCAGCTGCTGCGCGAGCCGGTTGGCACCGTGCTTGGTACGGGTAAAGACCAACACCTGCTGCCAGTTGTTGGAACCAATCAGCAGTGACAGTAACTCCCGCTTGCGCCTCTTGTCGACCGGATAGACTACCTGCTCCACCGTCTCCGCAGCTGTATTGCGTCTCGCCACCTCGATCAGCGCCGGATCATTCAGTAGCCCACTGGCAAGCTGCTTGATCTTCTGGGAGTAGGTTGCCGAAAACAGTAGATTCTGCCGCTGCTTCGGCAGCAGTTTGATCACCCGCTTGATATCATGGATAAAGCCCATATCGAGCATGCGATCTGCCTCATCCAGCACCAGCAGTTCAACATGAGAGAGATCAACGGTTTTCTGGCTGGCGTGGTCCAGCAGTCGTCCCGGTGTCGCCACCAGAATATCAACCCCGTGACGAAGCTTGTCGATCTGTGGGTTGATCTTGACGCCACCAAAGATGACGGCTGACTTCAACGGCAGATAGCGACCATACTGCACCACACTCTCCTCCACCTGCGCCGCCAGTTCACGAGTTGGTGTCAACACCAGTGCACGTACTGGTCGGTGCCCCTTACCCTGTGCATGGTGATGCAACAGCTCCAGCATGGGCAGGGTGAAACCGGCGGTTTTTCCGGTGCCGGTCTGGGCACCTGCCAGAATATCCCGCCCCTGCAGAATTACCGGAATGGCCTGCAACTGAATGGGTGTCGGTTCACTGTATCCCTGTTTGGAAAGTGCACGCAGAATTTCGGCCGAGAGGCCCAATTGCTCAAAAGACATGGTGGGTTTGATCCGGTTATCAGGCGTATATCCGATTGTTTCAAGGGCCGCAGCCCTCCATGTAGCACAATCGTGTTGATACCTGTTGTGAAAGAGATTTAAGAAGGCAGAATCATACCGGAAAAGCGGCCTGCAGAGAGAACTTCCGTAATGATCGGAAAATTGGTTTCCATAATCCATTCTTTCAACCTAAACTCCTCTATAGTGGTTTTATTCACGTTCCAAAGCGTCAACAATTCTGAGGATTCAGCGGGAGTACAGAGTGCAGGATTCACTAAACGAGCTACTACAGGCGGAGCAGGAGGCGGAAAGAATCGTCGCTGAGAGCGAACGCCAGCGCGACCAGATCAAGCAGCAGGCACTGAAAGATGCCAACAGCACCCTGCAGCAGTTCAATGCCCGCCTGCCGGAACTGCACCAATCCTTTATCGACAAGGCCAATGAACGTGCCCGGCAGAGTATTGCCGAGCTGCAGCTACGCTATGATGAACATAACCAGCAACTGCAACAACTGGCCGAACAGCACCAGCAGGAGGCCTTTGCTTCCGCACTGTCACAGCTTCTGCAGCGTGTGGAATAGTACTCATGGTTGCACACGGCAACAGCTATATCCTGACCCGGGCCCACATTCTGGCGCAACGCTTGATTCCACTGCAGGCGTGGCAGAACATCATCGATACTGACCTCACGGTATTGCAGCAACAGTACCAGTGCGAGACACACTGCAACCAGATTGAGAAACGGCTGATCGACCAGGCGCTGGATGATTTTCAGCTGCTGTTTCGCCCCTTCTCCGGGATCCAGCGCACCATGCTTCACTACACCGTGCACTGGTACGAACTCTCCAACCTGAAAACCCTGATCCGCGGCAAATTCTCCGCCATGAGCGAACAGGAGATCAGCACTGAACTGATCGATCTGGAGGAGTTTGCGGTACTACCCCTGCCGGCGCTGCTACAGACGGATGATCCCTATGAGATGCTGCGCCTGCTGGAGCAGACCCCCTACTCCACCATCGTACGCCAGGCACGCACCATCTTCGAAGAGGAGGGGCAGAACCTGTTTTCCCTGGATGCAGCAATCGACCGCCACTTCTTCTCTCATTTGATGCATCACCTTCGGCTGCTGCCTCAACCCGACCAGCGCCCGATGAAACTGGCGTTAGGTACCCTGATGGATCGTCTCAACCTGCTCTGGCTGGTACGTTACCGTTTTGCCTACCAACTCTCACCAGCCAAGTCCTACTCTCTGCTGGCCACCACCGGCAACCGCCTCCACGCCATGGAGCTGATGAAACTGGCACGGATTGAGCATCTACCGGAGCTACTGGAACAGCTGCCACAGCCACTGAACCAGCTCCTGCAGACAACTGAAAGTCTCACCACCATCGAAAACCGGATGGAACACTACATGCTGCAGAGTGTCGCACAGCTGATGAAACAGACCCGCTCTGCCATCACCTATATTTTCTGTTATGTGCTACTACGGGAGGCGGAGATCCGTCTACTGCAGTCGATCATCAAGGGAAAGCAGCTTGCCTTTGATGAGCGCCTGATTCGCCAGGCCATAGGAGAAGTTCACTGATGTTGGCCTCCACCATTCCCCTGAAGCGCCTCTCCCTGGTAATGATCGAACAGGATGCGGCCATTGCCACCCACCAACTCGCTGCGCTGGAGGTGATCCACCTCACCAGTAGCCGCCAGCATGAGGTACTGGGAGCGTTTCCCGGTGCTGACTATCAGTTTCGCTACCAGAAGCTGGAGGGCCGACTGAAGAAGATGCAGCGCTACTTCAGCGCAGCCATACACCCCTCTGTTATCGAAGGGCCGACCTCTCTGCAACAACTGGAACAGTGCGACCTCGAGATTCAGCAACTATGGGGAACCATCTCGGGTTACGAGGAGAAGATCCGCAATCACAAAGAGACACTGCAACAGCAGCGACAACTGGCCAATACTCTCTCTCGCTTCGAAAACCTCAATATCGATCTGGGCTGGGTCTCCGGCGACAACCCCTTTCTTGCCCTGTTTATCGGCACCATTCCCCACTCTGAACTGGAGTCACTGCAGCGTTCACTCTCTCTGGCCGACAGCGTAGTGAAACGCTTTCACACAGGGGCAGAACACAGCTATATCCTGGTCGCCAGCGAAAAGACCCATCAACAAGATATCGAAGAGATTCTGCGCAGTGCCCGTTTTCACCAGTTGAGCATCCCCCCGGCACTGCACGACCACCCCGGGCAGCTGCGACAGGAGATTGAACAGCAGCTCAAGGATGGGCAGGAACAGGTCACCCGATACCGCCGCACTATCAAACAGCTTGTTGATGCACAACAAGCCCTGCTCTGCAACGCACTCTCCCTGCTGCAAGCGGCCTCGCCCTTTGCGACTGCGGCTTCCCGGCTCAGTGGTCAGGGTCAACTGGTACTGCTGGAGGGGTGGGTTCCCGGCAACCGCACCAGTGAGATCGAACAACAACTACAGGCACGGCTCAACCACCCCTTCCTCCTCACCTTCACTCCACCCACCCGAGAGGAGCTCGAACACGTTCCCTCGCTACAACAGTATCCCCGGCTTCTGCGTCCATTTCAAAAGCTGGTGAACCAGTTTGGAGTTCCCAGCTATGGCGAGGTGGATCCAACCCCGCTATTCGCCCTGAGTTACCTTCTCATGTTCGGGATGATGTTCGGGGACATCGGCCATGGCGCCTTTATCATCCTGATGGGTCTTCTGCTGCGCCAGCGTATTCCCGGGCTCCTCCCCTTCGCCACCCTGGCCGGTCTCTCTTCAATCTTTTTTGGCGCCCTGTACGGCAGTCTCTTCGGCTTTGAACACCTGATTCCCCCACTGTGGATGTCACCGATGGAGGATCCACCTCAAATGCTGTTACTGGCACTGGTCTGGGGCATCGGTTTTCTCACCATTGCCCAACTGCTCTCGATCACCAATCTGCTCGCTACCGGCCAGTATCGAACCGCCCTCTGGAGTGATCGTGGCATGGCAGGGCTCCTCTTCTTCGCCGCAGGCATCTTTGCCGCCTACCGTTATCTCGAGCACGGGCAAACCGGGGCACTGGAGCTGGGGGCCATGCTGCTGCCATTATCTACCCTGCTCTACCACCACTGGCAGCGGCTGGAGGGGTCTCTCTCGGAAAAGGTGCTGATCACTCTGATCGAGGGGGTCGACAAGGTGATCAATAACCTCTCTTCCACCCTCTCGTTTCTGCGTGTTGCCGCCTTCAGCCTCAACCATGTTGCACTGGCTACTGCAATCTTCACCCTGGCTGCGATGATGGAACCGATGGGGCATACCATCACCCTGATTCTCGGCAATCTCTTTATCATCATACTGGAGGGGGGCATTGTCGCCATCCAGTGTCTGCGTCTGGAGTATTACGAGGGTTTCTCCCGCTTCTTCCATGGTCAGGGGAAGGTATTTCAGCCGCTACGCATGAAAACTGCGCTGTCACACGCTACTATTCGATAAAAACCGACCTACCAGCCTACGGAGTACCGACATGCAAATTATCCTCACCCTGTTGACACTCAGCACTGTACTACTGATTCTCTCGGGCCTCTATTTCGGGCTCTACCCAGAGCGTATCGGCCCCAAAACCCAACGCAGACTCAAAGGGGGGGTAGGCCTCAATCTGGCACTCTTCGTCTGTGGTATCGCTGCTCTGCTGGTAGGCAGTGCAGAGAGTGTGCTGGCCGCTGCCGAGGTCACCCAGCAGAGCCGGGAGATCAGTACCGGGTTGGGGCTGGCCCTGATCGGTATCGGCCTGCCAACCGGACTGGCCACCATTGGGGCCGGTATCGCCGTCAGCTCGGTAGGGGCCGCCTCACTCGCGGTCATTGTGGAGAAGCCGGACATCTTCGGGCGTACCCTGATCTATCTCGGGCTGGCCGAGGGGATTGCCATCTACGGCCTGGTGGTAACCATCCTGATGTTGGGAAAAATCTGACCCACTCTCATGAGAGTCCTCGCCGCCGGCAGCCAACCCTTGATGGACGGGTTCTCCCTGTTGGGAATCGAAACCCATGCAGATATCGAGATTGATCAGCTCGAACAGCTACTCAACGAGATTGTAGAGCACAAGGAGCGGGCCCTGCTCTATCTACAGCAGGATCTGGCACAGGCCGATCTGCCCCTGCTACAGCGCATCCGCAAGGAGGGAGGGGCTATCCTGATCAGTGAGATTCCTCACCTCCACCGTCCCACCCAGCGGGAGGCCACCATCGATGCACTGATCACCCGGGTATTGGGCAGCAACGTATGATCGATAATGACGAAAACAGGCCGGTCTCCGGACTCAAAACGGCCATGCTGGAGCGGGCCAGAACACTGGCTGCAGAGCACGTTTCCCAGGGCAATCAGTCTCGCCAGAAGATTCTTCAGGACACACGAGAGAAGATTCAATTGATGGAGCAGAAGGAGCTGCTGCTGGCCAAGTCCCTCTCTGAACGGGAGTATCTGAGAAGCCTCCAGGCCAGCGAGATCCAGATGCAGGCCGCACTCGATCGAAATCGCTGGGAGCTGGTGCAGGCGGTACTGCAGCAGATTGAGCAACACCTGAAACAGCTGCCACACGACTCGGATGACTACCGCACCACCTTCCTTACTCTGTTCAGGGAGGCCGCCAGCCTGATCGATGATGACGAGCTGGTCGCCACCATCAACGCCAGTGACCGGGAACGCTATGGGGATGACTGGGATACCCTCTGTCAGGAGGTGACCGACAAGCAAGTAGTCCTGTCTGAGCAGACCCTGAGTGGCAGTGGTGGTATCAAACTCAGCTCCAGCAATGGTGAGTTGATGGTCGACAACAGCTTCGAGGGGCTGCTGGCCAGAGAACGTGAACCGCTGCAAAAGACCATTTTCGAGCGACTGTTTGCAACCGTGAACGGGGCAGGAGCACTTCATGGGTAGCGTACTTGAGGTCAACGGGCCACTGGTCACCATCGACCACCCCAATATTCGCAACGGAGAGCAGGTCAAAATCGGATCCCTGGGGTTGATTGGCGAGGTGATCAGCCTGCAGCAACAGAGTGCACTGGTTCAGGTGTATGAGTCCACCGATGGACTGCAGCCGGGCGAAGCGGTAGAGGGGCTGCAGCAACCACTCTCGGTGGAGCTTGGGCCCGGCCTGCTGGGAGAGATCTTTGATGGTATCCAGCGCCCGCTACACAAGATCATGGCCCGCAGCGGCGAGCAGATTGCCCGCGGCTTGAGCATTGATGCCCTCGACCGGGAGCGCCGGTGGCACTACACCCCAAACCCGGCCATCGAAGTAGGCAGCGAAATTGAGGCGGGAGCCGTACTGGGAACCGTGGAGGAGACCGCAACCATTCAGCACCGCATTCTTGTACCTCCCAGATTGCAAGGGCGAGTGGTGGAAGTGGTCACCGAGGGAGACTACACCATTGAACAGGTTCTGCTGCAGCTGGAGGATAGCGAGGGGGCGCTGCATCCACTGCAGATGTTTCAACGCTGGCCGGTACGGACCCCCCGCCCCTACCACAGCCGCACCCAGTCACACACACCCCTGCTCACCGGTCAGCGCATTCTCGATACCTTTTTTCCTCTGCTCAAGGGGGGCAAGGCGGCGGTTCCAGGCCCCTTCGGAGCAGGCAAGACCATGGTGCAGCAGCAGATCGCACGCTGGGCCAATGCCGACATCGTGCTCTATGTGGGCTGTGGCGAGCGCGGCAACGAGCTGGTCGATATACTCGAGAGCTTTCCGGGACTGATCGACCCTCACAGCAAACGCTCCCTGATGGAGCGCACCTTTCTGGTGGCCAACACCTCAAACATGCCGGTGGTGGCCCGTGAGGCCAGCATCTATGTCGGGGTCACCATGGCCGAATACTATCGCGACCAGGGGTATGACGTGGTGATGGTGGCCGACTCCACCAGCCGCTGGGCCGAGGCACTGCGAGAGGTAGCCGGAAGGCTGGGACAGATGCCGGTCGAAGAGGGCTACCCCGCCTACCTGGCCTCACGCCTGGCCGCATTCTATGAGCGAGCCGGTGCCGTCAACACCCTCTCGGGCGAAACCGGATCGGTAACCCTGATCGGTGCCGTATCCCCCCCGGGAGGCGACTTCTCAGAGCCGGTCACCAGCCACACCAAGGAGATCATTCGCACCTTCTGGGCACTCTCCAAACCACTGGCCGATGCCCGCCACTACCCGGCCGTCTCCTGGATTGAAAGCTTCTCCAACTACGCCAACGAGGCCCATGCGTGGTGGTCTCAAGAGGTGAGCCCACAGTGGGGTCAGTACCGCAAGCAGGCACTGGCACTGCTGACCGAGGCCGACGAACTGGAGCGCATTGTCAATCTGGTGGGCCCCGAGGCACTCTCCACCGCACAGCGCTGGACCCTGGAGAGTGCAAGCATGATCAAGGAGGGGTTGCTACAACAGAGCGCGCTGGATCCGGTAGACAGCTACTGCGCTCCACACAAACAGTTTGCACTGCTTGAGCTGGTGCTCACCTTCCATCAGCGTGGCAATGAACTGATCCAGCTGGGCGCACCGGTTGAACAGCTTACCCAACTTCCGCAAGGGGGCAAGGTACGACGTCTCAAATCCACCTTCGGCAATGAGCAGCTGGAGACCCTGCAACAATTTGCAACCACCCTATGGCAGCAGCTCGACGACATTCAGGCCGAATATGCCACCACCCCGGAGGATAACCGGCCATGAGTGCACTGGAGTATCGTCATGTAACGGCGGCCCGAGGATCGTTGCTCTTTCTCAAGGGGGGAAGCCACGCTGCACTGGGGGAGCGGGTTTCGATCCGGGATCGGGATGGCACCCTGCGCAACGGACAGGTGATCCGTACCTCGGAGAAGATGGTGCTGGTACAGGTATTCGAATCAACCGACCAGCTCGATCTGGAGAACACCTGGGTGCGTTACCTCGGCCAACCGTTTGAGCTCACCCTCTCTCCCGACATGCTGGGGCGCATCTTCAACGGCATTGGTGAACCACGAGACGATCGCCCTCCAATCCTCTCCAACCTTGCACGCAATGTAAATGGTGCCCCGGTCAACCCTGCGGCACGCGCCTATCCCCGTGAGTTCATCCAGACCGGGATCTCCTCCATTGACGGGCTCAACTCACTGGTTCGGGGGCAGAAGCTACCGGTATTCTCCGGCTCCGGCCTGCCACACAACCGACTGGCCGCACAGATTGTGCGTCAGGCCAAGCTGCCGGATGATGCCTCCAACTTCGTGATTGTATTTGCCGCCATGGGGGTCTCTCACTCCGACACCCAGTTCTTCCGCCAGGAGTTCGAATCCAGTGGTGTGCTGCGCAATGTGGTGATGTTTACCAATCTGGCCAATGACCCACCGATGGAGCGCCTGATCCTGCCCCGTACCGCGCTCACCGCCGCAGAGTATCTGGCCTACGAGCTGGATCACCATGTACTGGTGGTGATCACCGACATGACCCACTACGCCGAGGCCCTGCGTGAGGTAGCCACCGAAAAGGGGGATGTCCCCTCCCGCAAGGGGTATCCCGGCTACCTCTACTCCGACCTCGCCGAGATCTATGAGCGTGCGGGACGGGTACAGAACCGCCACGGCTCCATCACCCTGATCCCGATCCTGTCGATGCCCAGTGATGACATCACCCACCCCATTCCCGACCTTACCGGCTATATCACCGAAGGGCAGATCGTGATGAGCCGGGAACTGCATGGCAAGTCTCTCTACCCGCCGATTGATGTCCCCCCTTCGCTCTCCCGACTGATGAAGGATGGCATTGGTCAGGACTTTACCCGTGGTGACCACCCCCATGTTGCCAGCCAGCTCTACGCCTCCTATACCCGTGCGCTGGAGGCCCGCAACCTCGCCTCGATTATTGGTGCAGAGGAGTTGTCGGAGCGGGATCAGCGCTTTCTACAGTTTGCCAACGCCTTTGAATCACGCTTTGTACAGCAGAGAGAGGATGAAGAACGCAGCATCATTGAAACCCTGGACCTGGCCTGGGAACTGCTCTCCCTGCTGCCACCCGAAGAGCTGGGGCGGGTCAGTGAAGAGGAGATCCTCAAGTACCACAGCTGGCAGAGCAGCCACTGATGGAGGAGCGCCTCAACATCTCCCCCACCAAGTCAGCCCTGCTGGAGCTGGAGCGCAAGGTACGTTTTCTCCATGAAGGCTACCGACTGCTGGAGCGCAAGCGCGAGCTGTTGACCCGGCTGGTCTATGAAAATCTGGAGCGCTACCGCACCCTGAAATCGCACGCCCTGGATACCCTGGCACACGCCTACGAAAAGCTCAGCATCACCCAGATGCGAATGGGCAGCCGACGTATTCGCCAGCTCTCACTGGGCATCTCCCCGGCACTGGAGGCATCCATTCTGCCCCGGCGCAATATGGGGGTACAGTACCCCTCGATCTCCATCCATGCACTACCGCTGCAGCCAGTCAGCTTTCTCGGCACCGATGCCAGCCTTGACGAGACCCGGCTCAGCTTCTCCAATATGGCAGAGAAGATGGCAGAGCTGGCGGAAGTGGAGACCGCCCTGCTGCGCCTGCTGGAGGAGCAGCGCAAAACCCAGAAGCGGGTCAACGCATTAAAGTACAACGTAATCCCCCGCTTCGAGCGCACCATCCGCTTTATCCGCGGAAATCTGGAGGAGGAGGAGCGTAACACCCTGTTTCAGATCAAGGTACTACTGGAACAGCAGGGTGAAATCTTGTAGAGCAGTCTCAGAATACGTATTTCTACCCATTGCCTGTTCCGCCCTTTTCACTATGATTGAGCATGAACGGGGCGGCCCGTCTCAGACCTCCGCACAGGTAACCGGGCCGTCCTAGTTCACTAAATCCACCTCTCCCATATTCATCCCCCCGCTCCAGCGGAACACAACACTCTCTCAGATAGAGAAATTGCCCATCCTCCCCAAACGCGATCCGCTAAAATAGCGTCATGGAGAGCAACAACCCCACTGTGCATTTTGTGGAGATCGACGAGGATCGCCAAGGGCAGCGTATCGACAACTTCCTGGCCACCCAGCTTAAAGGGGTTCCCAAGAGCCGGATCTACCGCATTCTGCGCAAGGGTGAGGTACGGGTAAACAAGAAGAGAGCCAAGCCCACCTATCGCCTGCAACCTGGGGATCAGGTACGCATCCCCCCGGTCCGCACCAGTGAGGAGAAGAGCCTCCCCAACCACAGTGCGGTCTCCTGGCTGGAGCAGACCATTGTCTATGAAGACAAGCTGCTGCTGGTACTGAACAAACCTGCCGGTATTGCCGTACATGGTGGCAGCGGTATCCACTATGGGGTCATAGAGGCACTACGGGCCCTGCGTGAGGAGGCAAGTCGCTATGAGCTGGTACACCGTCTCGACCGCGCCACCTCCGGGCTGCTGCTGATCGCCAAGCGCCGAAGTGCATTGCGCTTCCTGCATGAGGCACTGCGAGAGCACCGTGTCGAGAAGCAGTATCTGGCACTGATTCAGGGCAAGATGCGCAAGAGCAAAGCGGTAAACGCCCCGCTCAGAAAGCAGGTATTGCGTTCTGGTGAGCGGGTGGTACAGGTCGACCCGCAAGGCAAACATGCCGAGAGCCACTTTCGCCCGTTGCGCAGGTGCAACCAGGCCACCCTGGCTGAGGTGGAGATTGTGACCGGTCGTACCCACCAGATTCGAGTCCACGGAGCCCACATCAACCATCCTCTGGCTGGAGATGAGCGTTATGGGAATGCCCCCTTCAACCAGCAGATGAAACAGTTGGGACTGAGAAGACTCTTCCTGCATGCCCATCGCCTCACCCTGCCACACCCTGCCGATGAGACTACCCTGCGACTGGAAGCCCCGCTACCGGAGGAGTTGGAACAGGTGCTGGACGCTCTGCAGCAAAACCAACCATGTCACACACTCTGAAACAGCCGGTCGAGCTGGTCATCTTCGACTGGGACGGTACCTTGATGGACTCCGAGCAGGCGATCGTCAGCGCCATGCAGGGGGCCATCCGGGATATGGGGATCGAACCCCGCACTCACGGTGAGATCAGCAATGTGATTGGACTGGGGCTGGTTGAGGCAGTCACCATGCTCTACCCGAGGGCTACCGAGGCCTTCGCCCAACAGCTTTCCGACCACTACCGCCACCATTGGTTGCAGACTGCACAGGGGCAGAGCGACCTCTTCCCCGGCGTCCTTGAACTACTTGAGCAACTCAGCAGTGATGGGGTAAAAATTGCGGTTGCAACCGGCAAGAGTCGGCGTGGACTTGAGCAGGTACTGCAGGAGAGCGGGTTGGCATCCAGTTTCGACACTACACGCTGCGCCGATGAGACCCGTTCCAAACCAAATCCGCAGATGCTGTTCGAGATTCTGCAGGAGCTCTCGGTAGCGGCAGAGGCTGCCGTCATGGTCGGAGATACCGAATACGACCTGGAGATGGCCACTCAGGCCGGGATTGCCTCCATCGGTGTCTGCTACGGCGTACACAGCCCCAGCAGGTTACAACGTCACAACCCGATTGCCTGCATTGAGCAGATTGGGCTACTCAGGGAACTTCTACCCCTTCCTGCTCCAGCATTCTGATCAGCCGAATCAGCGGCAACCCCATCAATGCACTGGGGTCATCCCCACTCAGACGCTCAAACAGGGTAACCCCCAGCCCCTCTGACTTGAAACTGCCCGCACAGTTGTAGGGAGTCTCTGCCTGCAGATAGCGGCTGATCCGTGCCTCATTCAGCACCCGGAAGTGGACAGCAAAGGGGACCACCTCCGACTGTACCGCACCGGTACGGCTATTGAGCAGGGTAAGGCCGGTATGGAACTGCACCACCTTGCCGGAGGCCATCGCCAACTGCTCCGCTGCCCGTTCAAAGCTACCCGGCTTCCCCAGCACCGTACCCTCATTGACCGCCACCTGATCCGATCCAATCACCAAGTGGTCAGGATAATGTTGTGCCACCGCCCGTGCCTTGTCGACAGAAAGGCGTTCCACCAGCTGCTGTGGCGTTTCGTCCGGCAGCGGGCTTTCATCCAGCTCGGGAGAGCAGGTCTCGAACGGCAGCTGCAGACGCTGCAGCAACTCTTTGCGAAAGGGAGAACTGGAGCCAAGAACAAGTGGTAAGGGGAGATGCATTTTGTTTTACACTATAGAAAATTCACAGGCACTCATAGTACCACTTAGCACACCATGTCCGAACCCTTTCCAGACCAGATCTCGCCACTCCAGTTTGCCCGCAGCGGCCGCTCTCTTGAACAGCAGCTCCCCATCGATCGCTTCGAGAGAGCAGAGTCAATACTGGCAAACAGAGAGGGGAAGGTTCAGGTTTCACTCAACTTTGGTCTTGATCAGAGTGATACTCCGACCCTTCAGGGGACCTTGAGTGCCACACTGCAGCTCCCCTGCCAGCGCTGCATGGAGCCGATGGAGGTAACCATCGAGAGCCCCATCAACATGGCACTGATCGAGAGCGAAGAGGAGGAGGCCACACTCCCCGAGCAGTATGAGCCTCTACTGGTGGATGACAAGCACTTCTCACTGTTCGAGTTTATCGAGGATGAGCTGATCCTCGCCATTCCGGTGGTCTGCAGCCATGAAGAGGCCGACTGCAGCGCAGCCCGCTATCTGCAGGATGAGGTCGAGCTTCCGGTGGTTGAAAAGGAGAACCCGTTCCAGGTGCTGGAGCAGCTCAAAAAATAGTGCTGCTGCGTTGAGGCACTACCCACCTCAGAGTGAAACCGCAGCCGCCGCACTCTGGTAGCGGGGATAGTTGCTGGCCACCAGCTCCGGCTTGAATGGCTCCGGGGGAATCTGAACCGTACTCTCGCAGGGGGTACTTCCCCCTTCCAGCCAGAAGGCCGCACTCTTCTTGAGAAACTCATCCACCGGAAGATAGTGGGTACCATCACAGGAGAAGTTCAACTCCACCATGCCACTGATCAGGTTGAGTGAACCGCTACGCAGATAGATGTTCTCATCGGCCAGACGCAACGCCTTGAAGAGTTCGAACACCGGAGCAATCTTCTCCTCCGATACCACCGAGAGGCTCGTCAGGGGCTGTCGGTTGGGCGAATTGGATTCGAGCAGCTGATCGAGCGTGAAGATGGAATCGGTATAGGGGTTATCGGCAAAACGCACCGTCGCCGTTGAGCGTGAATAGCGTAGCTGCACATAGAAGGCGCCATGGTGCTTCAACATCCAGATCGCATGTTGGCTCGCCTCATCCATCTGCTCCTCCATCGGGGTGATGGTACGGGTCTGGGCAAACAGCTGCTGGCGAATCGATGGATCCCCCTTCACCTGGGTATGGTCTCTGGGGACAAATCGATTGAACTGCTGGGCGGTACCACCACCATCAAAATCGATGGCAATAATCGCAAACAGCTCACCATCAATATGGATCGCTTGCATCGCCGTCATACACGGAAGGTTGGTCTTGGTACTGGTGTAAGGGTGCGAAAGGCAGAACTCCCGCTCCCCATCCCACTCCAGAAAGTAGGGGCGCAGTGAAACATCCTTACCCAGATCCGCCTGTTCACAACCGGTATGGCTGATGGTCGGTGTCATGATCACACCCTGAGGGGAAATCAGATAGCAGAGTGCATATTGTGGAATCTGGCGCATCGACTCCTGCAGAGCTGTGGTCAGCAGCTCCGCCGAACACTGAGACTGCTCGGACCAGGCCTCAGTGCAGTGCTGAGCGATATTCTGTAGCGGGGTAGAGACCCACGAACAAAACAGACCCTGCTGATGTGCAATGGTATGAATAATCTGCATAGTTTAGCCCCCTGATAAAACTATCGCTGGTTACGTTGTTGAGGTGACTGTATGCGTTACACGCACAGCAATAAATACGCATAACTACGTATTTATTGCACAAAACCAATATGTTAACCAATTAACAGCGTCTTACAGAACAAACCTTATGTACAACCATTCGGTACACTCACTCAAAATGGAAAATTACGTTTGGTGGAATATTGGATCCTATTTCGCAGGCACAGCCTCACTCTCATAATGGACATTTTCAGTGAAGAATGTCCATTATTAGCATATCATTGTCCGATATGACCAAGCCTACGACACAACAGATCGTACAGACTGCATTGCAACGGAGCCAGAGACCCGTAAGCACCACTACGCTTATGGAAACTGTAGAGGGAGCAATCACAGACCGTACACTACGCCGCTGGCTGGCACAGTGGGTTGAAGAGGGGGTGGTAGAGAGAACCGGACAAAAGCGAGGCAGCCGCTACCAGTGGATTGAATCCACCCCGGTCAATCAGTTCCAGTTTCTAAACACCGTTCCAGAGCACCGGCGCAGTGCGGTAATCTCCCAGATTCGTGATCTCTGGACACACACCTCAACTTCGCTTGAAGGGAACACCCTTACACTGGGGGACACTTTCAACATTCTGGAGTACGGCCTGACCATCTCCGGGAAACCCTTGAAAGAGCACCAGGAGGTCATCGGCCACGCCAAGGCGATTGATCAGATCTATGCACTGGTCACATCCCACCAACCTGTCACCAGAGAAGATCTGTTCGAACTACACAAGAGCGTACAGACTGAACAAGTGATGGACATCCACAAACCAATGGGGGGCTGGAAAGTGGAACCCAATGGCTGCAATGCCGTAGATGCAGCGGATCGTCCAACCTACATCGAATATGCAGCCCCCATCCATGTGGATGCATTGATGGGGGAATTTCTGCAAACACTCAACCGGAAATTCACCGAACAGATTTCAATCGAGCAAGCGGTCGAAGTTTATGCCCAACTGCATATCGGCTTTGTCCATATCCATCCATTCTGGGATGGCAATGGCCGATTGGCCCGACTGGTCGCCAATATCCCATTGTTGAACGAAGCCGCTACGCGGCAGGTCACCCCCTATCCCCCATCACGGTAA
>CAYFNH010000059.1:0-15298 GCA_964344435.1 uncultured Piscirickettsiaceae bacterium
ATGGGAGTTATAAATTTCATTCCTCAATCCCCTCCAGCAAGGCCGCAATCTCTTCCGGTTGGGGCAATTGCCCCCTCAATTCCCTGGGCAGCGTCTTGGTGATTTCGTAGGTTGCCACGCCGATGGGCTTTCGAGCATCGTGCAGGGCGTACTCAACGATGGTGCGACTCTTTTCCTTGCAGAGAATGATACCGATGGAGGAGTTCTCATCCTCCTGACGGACCTGTCGGTCCAGTGCAGTCAGGTAGAACTACATCTTGCCGACGAACTCCGGTCTGAATTTACCGATCTTCAGCTCGATGGCCACCATGCAGCGCAACCGCCGATGAAACAGCAGCAGGTCGATAAAGAACTCGTCACCGTCAATCTCCAACCGATACTGACTACCCATGAAGGCGAACATGCCGCCCATGGCCCGCAGGAAGTCTTCGATCTGGGCGATCAGCGCCCGTTCCAGCTCCCGCTCGCTGTGTTCCTCGCCCAGTTCCAGAAAATCGAAGGTGTATTCGTCCTTCACCGCCAGCTTGGCCTGGGCGCGAAGTTCCGGTGTGAGCGCCCGGTCGAAATTGGTCTGGTTCAGCAGGGATTTTTCATAACTCTGGTTATCGATCTGGTGAATGAGCACGTTCTTGGACCAGCCGAATTTGCGGGTCATGCGCAGATAGAATTCCCGCTCCAGCGGGTCCTTGCATCGCTCCAGGATGGCCAAGTTGTGGCTCCAGCCGATTTCTCGCACCAGTGGTGCGAGTTTTTCCAGACCGGCGTACGCTTCAAAAAAAGCCTTCATCCGCCAGAGGTTGGAGGCCGAAAAGCCACCCACACCGGGAAACTCCGTCCGCAGATCGGCGGCGAGCTGTTCCACCACCGCCTTGCCCCAGCCTTCAACATCCTGCCGCTCCACGATCATCCGGCCGATATCCCAGTACAGCCCGACCAACTCGGTATTGACCGTTTTCAACGCTGCGTACTGCGCTAAACGGACACGATTTTTCACCTCGGCGAGGAGGAGCGCGTAGTCCGGGCCTGGATTGTTCTTTTTCAGTTCATTCATTTCTCGCCTCCTGCCAGAACCTTTGAATCCGTAGGTTTCACCGACTCACTCAGATTTTGTAAATCGGTTCTTAATCTGCCCCCATCTGCGTCATTTACGGATAATCCTTTTTCAAGCATTGCCAAAAGGGAGTCCATCGACTCCCGCAATACCATCGAGCTTTCCTGCCAGTTCGCAATGGCCTGTTTTAGGCTGACCGTTTCGGTCGAGCCGTTGCCATTGCCGTTTCCGTTTTCCGCCCGCACGTAGAGCGAGATACTGAGATTGCTGGCTTTCTCGCAGATCTCGTCATTACTGACCCCCGGGCATTGTACCAAGAGCACGACAGCGGCTGTGAGTTACAAGAAACTTCTACCTAGCTGAACAACCAGCTTCTATTGCTGTAACTTATAGGTGTGCTACGATGCCCGCAGATTCCGCTAAAGAGCTTGAAAGGGTCGAATCCGCCTTGTGAAAAAATTGATCCCCACTGATGGATGATACATCCCTGACCCTCTCCGGGCTGTTCTTCTCCTCGCTGCTGGCCGCAACTATACTGCCTGGGGGCTCCGAAGGGGTTCTGGTCTGGCTCCATCAGCAACAGCAACATGGCCCCATGCTGCTACTGTTCACGGCAACCGTCGGCAATACCATTGGCGGGATGAGTAGCTGGGCGCTGGGCCATTACGGTCTGCGCCGATGGTCACCGCAACAGGCCGACCGAAAACTGTCCCCCCGTGCCCAACGCTGGATTACGCAATACGGAGCCAGCATCCTGCTGCTCTCCTGGCTACCCCTGATTGGGGATGCACTCTGCCTGGCTGCCGGATGGTTTCGTATCCACTGGCTACCCAGTCTGCTCTATATCGGCACGGGTAAGGCGGTTCGCTATGCCCTGTTGTTGTTCGCCATCAACTAACGGCAAGTCAATCTCGAAAGCATGACATATCAGTGATTATCGAGATGGAAGCGGTTGACCTGTTCAGCCAGTAGATCTGCCTGATGATCCATCGACTGGCTGGAGGCCGCTGCCTCTTCAACCAGTGCACTGTTCTCCTGGTTGACCCCTTCCAGCTGGGTCACTGCACGGTTGACCTGTTCAACCCCCTGAGACTGTTCACGACTGGCGGCGGCAATCTCGTTAACGGTGTCATTAACCTTCTTCACCGATGCCTGAATATCCCCCAGCACCTCTCCACTACGGGTGACCAGTTCGGTACCCTCATTCACGCGTGCGGCACTGTCTTCAATCAACCCGGTAATCTCTCTGGCGGCATCCGCAGAACGCTGCGCCAGGGTACGCACCTCACCGGCCACCACGGCAAACCCACGCCCTTGCTCACCGGCACGGGCCGCCTCTACTGCGGCATTGAGGGCCAGCAGGTTGGTCTGGAAGGCAATTGCATCAATCATGGTGATGATATCGGATATCTTGCTGCTCGATTCGTTGATCCGCCCCATCGCCTCTATCGCACTCTGTACCACCTCTCCCCCCTGCTCTGCCTCCTCCTTGGCCTGTGCAGCCAGCTCACTGGCAAGGTGGGCATTATCGGCATTCAGGCGCACAGTGGATGACATCTCCTCCATGCTGGCTGCCGTCTGCTCCAACGAGGCGGCCTGTTCGGTGGTACGTTGTGCAAGGCTGTTATTACCGCGTGCAATTTCGCTGGTTCCCTGCTGGATTGCCCGCGCCCCGTCACGCACCTTGCGCACGATCTCGCGCTGATTACCCAGCGACTCATTGATCGAGTTGACCAGGGCCGCCAACTGCCCCGGATACGCTCCCTCGATGGTATTTCGCAGATCTCCTTCGGCAACAAACGCCATCACCTCGGCCACGGCACCGATCACCTGCTCCATCGACTGCATCGCCTGGTTGACCCGCTGTTCGATCTCCCCCCCACGACTGCCCTGCATGCGGTATTTGAAATCCCCCTCGGTAATGGCCTGCATCACCCGGGAGAGGTTAGCCGTCATCTCGGCAAGGCTGTCCAGAGCCCCATTTACGGTATTACGGAAGGTATGCAGCTCGCCATTAAATTGCTCCTCGATACGCTGACCAAAATCACCCGCCTCGACTGCCTGCATCACCCGATTGACCCGGTCGATGGCATCCTGGGTACGCTCGACACTACCATTGATCGAGTGCTTGAGCCGGTCAAGATCGCCATTCAGGGTGGAGTGAATGCGTTGACTGAAATCCCCCTCTGCCGAGGCGGCCATCACTTCGGCAATCTCACCAATGGCACCCTGCAACGAGTCCAGCAACCGGTTGAGGGTATGAGCCATCTGCCCGATCTCATCCTCGGGAGGATTCTCCATGCGGTGAGAGAAGTCCCCCTCCTCACCAACCGAGCGCATCAGCTCGACCAACTGTTTGACCGGATTGACCACACTACGGGCAATATAGAGCGCAATCAGTATCGCAACGACCAGACCGACCAGTGAGGTCGCCAGCAGACCAACCCAGGCCATGCGCTGGGTATCCCCCATCTCTGCTCGTGCCTGCTCTACCTCCTGGGCAATCACATCCCGCAGCAGATAGATCGAGGCATTCATCTTCTCGGCGCTGAGATTGAGCGACTCCACCGCCTCCCGCTCCTGTTGCTGGATTCTGTCCACCACCGGCACTACATAATCGACGATCTGATCCAGACTCTTCTTGGCCCCACCGACCAACAGGAAGCTACCCCACTCATAGTGGGAGAGCTTCTTCTCCCCTTTTGCCTCATTGATCTTGTTGGCAAACTCATAGAGTTTGCGTTGCGTCTTGGCATATCCATCCAGCAGCTGCTTGAGCTGCTCGTCATCACTCTCGAATTGGGTGTGCCAGCGAATATAATCACTCTCTTCAATATTCAGCCCCCCCTTGAAGGAGGCATTGATCTTGGCGGAGAGCTGGAGCGCATCCAGCCAATCATTGAGCGCTACCCGCTGCTGCAGAATAAAGGTCTTGAGATCGGTAGGCTGCCCATGCATGATAAAACGGAACTGCATGCGGGCATTATGGGCATCGACCACCCGCTGCTTGACCTCGTTGAATGCCTGGTAAAGCCCGGAGAGCTGCTGCAGATGCTCGCGGATGGAGTCGGCATACTCCATGTTTTCGATCAGACTGTAGACATTGATGTTCTCTTCATCCATCTGCTCCAGCAGCATCTCGGCGCGATCAGGATCAAAGTTCAGTACGTAGTCTCGCGAGAGTGCGGTAGAGAGCTCAATCGAGAGCATCAGACGCAGTGCGTTCTCCTCCAGCGGTTTCTTGTCATCGAGAACCTGTGCGGTGGTCTGTGCCACCCGGTCAATCAGTACAATTCCCGCGCCTCCAGTGAGCAACAGCAGTAGTGCAACACTCAAAAAACCGGATAGTAGCCGCCCCTTCAGATTCAGTTTCATTGCATGACTCCATTGCGCTGCCTCTAACCGAATCAGTATAAAGGGTCAATATCGCTATCGTATACCCACAATATTTCTATAGCTTCTATCGAAGTTTCAGTCGGGAAGACGTATCACCGCGGAAACAATCCCGAGAATCCTCACATCCTCGTTTCTCAGATAGATAGGGGCCATGGTGCTGTTAGCTGGCTGCAGACGAACCCCATCATGCTCGATATAGAGCTTCTTCAGCGTCACTTCACTGTCATTGATCATCGCCACCACCGACTCCCCGTTGGCGGCGCTCTGGCGCTGCTCGACCACGATAATATCGCCATCCTGGATATTGTCGTCCACCATCGACTCACCCACCACACGTAGCGCATAGCTGTTCTTGCGCACCATGTTGGCCGGTACCGAAACCACCTCCTGCTCAGCAACCGCCTCTATCGGCAGTCCTGCAGTAATTCGTCCCAACAGGGGAATCTCAATCAGCGACTCTGCGGCAATCTCCAGTTCATCGAACGGCCCTGCCCAGAGTGGACGACTCTTTTTCGGGCTCAGCAGATGCAGTTGCGCACTCATGTATATTCTCCTCTTGTTCCGGTTTTGTTTTCCCTGTACCATAACAGAACATCAAGAGAACACAACCCCTTTATCGATTCACCTTCAATTGGAGAGCCCCTTCATGAGAACCCCACTAACTCGAAAACAGCGGGTGGTCTATCAGTACCTGCTGGAGCATCAGGAGCTGTTTCGCGATAACCCTCCCACCCTGGAAGAGCTCTGTAACCATCTCGGCCTCAAGTCGAGAGGGTCACTGCATAAACATATTCACGCCCTGGTCAGCGCCGGACTACTGGAACCCATCGGGGGGCTGCACCGGGGTATTCGCTTGAAACAGGAGACACCACAAACCACCAGCTACCACCCGCTCCCCTTCGTTGGGCGCATTGCTGCCGGCCTGCCGATCGAGGCCATCGAAGAGCAGGAGACAATTGATATTCCACCCCAACTAACATCTGTAAATAAATGTTTTGTATTACAAGTTGATGGAGACTCAATGATAGAAGCCGGGATCCTGGATGGGGATTATGTGGTCATTGAACAACGCAACAGTGCACGCGATGGAGAGATTGTGGTTGCCTTGATTGATGGCGAAGAGGCCACCCTGAAACGACTCGAACAGCGCCCGCAGGAGGTCGTTCTACACCCCGCCAATGTGCAGATGGAACCGATGCACTACCACCCCGATCAGGTTCAAATTCAGGGAATACTGGTGGGCCAGATGCGCAGTTACATGTAACAGACCTACCGGCACAACAAAAAAAGGGCCGCTTCAACAAGCGGCCCTTTCTCCAGACTATAACAACACTCTTCTACTGGGCAGAGGTCTCCGCCTCGGCAGCTGGTGCCGCGGCTGGCTCTGCCTCTTCCACAGGGCGCTTCGGATAGCGGTCCTCCAGCGCTGGCAACTCCTCCAGTGGTGGCAGCTCCTTGAGTGGCTTCAGCGGTTTCAACTTGCGTGGCGCAGAGCCCCAACCATTGTTGGGACCACCCCAGCTGTTTGGGCCGCCCCAACCATTACCACCCCAGGGCATTTGGTTGCCCCCCCAGGGCATTTGGTTGCCTCCCCAGGGCCCACTCCAGCCATTTCCTCCCCAGGGCATTCCGTTACCGCCCCAGTTCTGAGGACCTCCCCAGCGGTTGCCGCCACCCCAGGGAGCATTCCAGCCACTCGGTCCCCAGCCGTTGGGGCCACCCCAGTTACCTCCACGATTCCCCATATTCCAGTTACTCGGCATCCCCCCCCAGGAGTTGGGCCCACCCCAGTTCATGCTGCTGGGACCATTGGGCATCCCCCCCCAGTTATCCCCCTTGAAAGGGCCACGCATATCTTCGAAATTGAATGCCTGTACCGTGGTAGCCACAGTAGCCACAACACCAAACAGCAGTGAGCCAGTTATTTTTTTCATATTATTTCCATACTCCAGTGTCTACGATAGTTGTCGATCTGTACCGATTTGGTCCCCCGACCTGTACAAACTAACACCTCACTGCAGTGGATACAATGTTTGACACCTCGGCAGCCATCACAAAAGATAGCTCAACGATTACGCCAACCACTTGACACACTCCGCCATTGGATCAAGAATGGGATGAACCATTTCATCAATCGAGCCACCCAGAGGGGGATTCCACATGATCAACAAAAAGAGTCTGTTTTCCGCTGCCATCGCAGCCTCCATCCTGAGCACAACCGCCAGTGCCGGCTGGTTCGGGAACAATAATGGCTGGAATGACTACTACGACGACAATGACTGGCCGGAGTGGACTCCGATGTACTGGATGGAGGAGATGATGGATGAGTGGGACAATGACGATGATGATGACTTCTACCGCTATGGTGGAAATGGCTACGGCCCCCGTTATGGCTACGGCAACTATGGCCCGATGCCCTACCCACAGATGCCGCCCATGCCCTACAACCCAATGCAGCAGTACATGCCACCGCAGCCCAACTATCTGGCTCCGGAGGCACCACGCGCGCCCGCACCGGCAGCTCCCGGCCAGTAAGGTTACGCTACTCTAAAACCCAAAGGCCGGTCGGCTCCCGACCGGCCTTTTTTATGTACGCCACCGAATCAATGAGTGAACGCACTTTTCAACTGGTCTCGGATTATGCCCCGGCAGGAGATCAGCCTGCCGCCATCAAGGCACTGGTTGAAGGGCTGGAGGATGGCCTTGCCCATCAGGTGCTGCTGGGGGTGACCGGATCCGGTAAAACCTACACCATTGCCAATGTAATCGAGCAGGTACAGCGTCCGACGGTATTGATGGCCCACAACAAGACCCTGGCGGCTCAACTGTATGGGGAGATGAAGGGGTTCTTCCCGCACAACTCGGTGGAGTACTTCGTCTCCTACTACGACTACTACCAGCCCGAGGCCTACGTCCCCACCACCGACACCTTTATCGAGAAGGATGCCTCGATCAACGAGCACATCGAACAGATGCGCCTCTCCGCCACCAAGGCACTGCTGGAGCGCGAGGACTCCATCATTGTTGCCACCGTCTCGGCAATCTACGGCCTGGGCGACCCGAAGTCCTATCTCAGCATGTTGCTGCACCTTTCGCGGGGTGAGCTGATCGACCGCAAGGCGGTACTGCGACGACTGGCCGAACTCCAGTACACCCGCAATGACGCGGTGCTGCAGCGCGGCACCTTTCGGGTACGTGGTGAGCTGATCGATATCTTCCCGGCCGACTCCGAGCGGGATGCCATCCGGGTCGAGCTGTTTGACGAGGAGGTGGAGGAGATCTCCCGCTTCGACCCATTGACCGGCGAGGTATTGCACACCCTGCCCCGGGTCACCATCTTCCCCAAGAGCCACTACGTCACCCCACGCCAGAAGATCCTCGATGCAATCGACCAGATTCAGCAGGAGTTGAAACAGCGGCTGGAGCAGCTACGCAACAACCACAAACTGGTGGAGGCACAGCGGCTGGAGCAGCGGGTCAAATACGATGTGGAGATGATGCTGGAGCTCGGTTACTGCTCCGGGATCGAGAACTACTCCCGCTACCTCTCCGGGCGGGCACCGGGGGAGTCACCACCAACCCTGATGGACTATCTGCCCGACAACGCACTGCTGGTCATCGACGAGAGCCACGTCACCGTGCCACAGATTGGTGGCATGTACCGCGGTGACCGCTCGCGCAAGGAGACCCTGGTGGAGCACGGCTTCCGTCTACCCTCGGCACTGGACAACCGCCCCCTGCAGTTCGACGAGTTCGAGCGACTTTCACCTCAGACCATCCATGTCTCGGCCACACCGGGCAATTACGAAACCGAACACAGTGGTGGCGAGGTGGTGGAGCAGGTGGTACGCCCCACCGGACTGCTCGATCCGGAGGTAGAGGTACGCCCCGCCACCACCCAGGTCGACGATCTGCTGAGTGAGATCCACAAGCGGACAGCGCTCAACGAACGGGTACTGGTAACCACCCTGACCAAACGCATGGCCGAAGACCTCACCGACTACCTCGATGAACACAGTGTGCGGGTACGTTACCTCCACTCCGACATTGATACCGTGGAACGAGTCGAGATCATTCGTGATTTGCGACTGGGTGAGTTCGATGTGCTGGTGGGGATCAACCTGCTACGTGAAGGGCTGGATATGCCGGAGGTCTCTCTGGTGGCGATTCTGGATGCGGACAAGGAGGGGTTTCTGCGCTCCGACCGTTCACTGATTCAGACCATCGGCCGTGCCGCCCGTAATGCCCACGGCAAGGCGATTCTCTATGGTGAGAACGTGACCGGATCAATGCAGCGCGCAATCGAGGAGACCGAACGCCGCCGCAACAAACAGCTGGCTCACAACGAAGCAAACGGCATCACCCCACAGACCATCATCAAGGCGGTCGATGATGTACTGGAGGCACCGGGGGCCAAGGCCGGGAGCAGAGGGCGCAAACGCAAGGTGGCGGAAGAACCTGCACTCTACAGCGGCGATGATCCGAAACAGCTACAGAAAGAGATCAACCGGCTGGAGAAACAGATGTACACCCACGCAAGAGATCTGGAATTCGAGGAGGCGGCTCAGCTACGTGACCAGATCGAACGGCTCAATCAGCAGATGATTGGATAGAGAAAGCAATCACAATCACCATGAAGTGTAATTTCTCAATAAGTCCATGCGAACCAAAGTTCCTTCCCCATTGAGAGGGAAGGTCAGGATGGGGGTGGGGTGCATAACCAGGCAATTTATCCCTTCGGAACGCCCTTGGGCGGTAACCCCCACCCCAGCCCTCCCCCTGACAGGAGGAGGGGGTTGTTGTTGCATGGACTTATTGAGAAGTTACCATAAAGCACATGAAGCTACTGAAGACAAATATGGGCTCTATGCCCTTCATAGTGAATACTGTTTATTTGCTATCCAGCACCTCAAGCAAGCGCTGAATCAGTCCGCGGATCTCTGCCTGGAACAAGATCAGGTCGGCCATGAACAATGCCTCGGCATCGATATCATCATTCTCTTCGCGCAGATTATCAATCACCTCCAGCGGCTTGATGCGACGCAGGGTATATTCATTATCCAGCACGAAAGAGAGGCGGTCATTCCAGCTCAATGCCAGCTTGACCACCTGGGCGCGATTCTCCAGATGCTTGCGCACTGCCCCCTGGGTGATATCGATGTTTTTGCAGCGAATGGTACCGCCCGGCTCGTCACTTTCACGAATCTCACACTCATCATCCAGAGTAAAACCGGCCGGAGGGGTGCTATTAAAGAGCCAGCGGCTCATCGCCCCGGCCGGGGAGTGCTCCGTCTCCGGATTGGTGATCTCCAGTGAACCCAGGGTCTCGCGCAGCAGTACCGTCAACTCCTCGGCACGGGGACGACTGGCGGTATCAATCAACAGCCAGCCATTTTCCGGATCGATCAACGCATAGGTGGTGCGGGATTTGGTAAAGGCCCGGGGCAGCAGCTCCACGGTAATCTCATCGCGCAGGCGCTGCTTCTCCTTGTTGCGCACATCCCGCGCCTCACTCGCCTCAATCTCGGCAATGCGCTCCTCCAGCGCCTCGCGCACCACCGTTGCCGGCAGAATCTTCTCACTCTTTCTGGCTGCAATCAGCAGTCCCCCCTCTACCGAAAGCACATGAGCGCTACCTTCGGGCAATGGGCTGCCCCAGCCGATGGCAGACATCTCCAGTGGCCCGCACTTGCGCGCACTGCGCCCGGCCAGCTTCTCCTCCAGAGATTCGGCACTGATACGAAACGGGTTACTGAACTGAAACAGGGTTATATTTTTGAACCACATGGTATGGGGTCTCGACAAAAATGGAGGGCGAAGTCTACACCATTCTCCAGCACTCGGCCCCCTCTACTCCGACTGCATCCGCAGTGACTGCCGCTCCTTGCGTCGAATACCACGCCACGCCGGTACCACCAACAGCAGCATTCCCCCTACACCTACCCACAGGGGCCACAGCAGCGGACGATTCCACTGCACCCGCATCTGCTCTCTCAACTCCGGCTCCACCCGCACATACTTCAGGGTATTGTTGGCCATCAAATTGGGTTTGGTGTTGCGGTACCAGCGGTGGTAGAGGCCGAAGTTTTTCGGGTGAAAGCCCCAGATCCAGGGGGCGTCGCGACGTACGATGGAGACCATTTGGTCGATGATCTGCTGGCGCTTCGGCCCATTCTCCATATTCTTCATCTGTTCAAAGAGGGCATCAAACTCTGCACTCTGGTAGTTGGCTGCATTCTCACCGTTCTTGCCCATCTTGGCATTGGGGCCGTAGAGCAGAAAGAGAAAGTTCTCCGGATCGGGATAGTCTGCATTCCACCCCCACATGAAGATCTGCGCACTGCCATTGAGCATCTTATCCTGAAAGCGGTTGTAATCGGTATTGCGGATCACCAGCTGCAGGTCAATCTTCTCGAACTGCTTGCGATACCAGTCCATGCGCGCCTTGTCATCCGGCCCACTGGCGGTTACATCCAGATAAAGCGTCAGCGGCTTGCCGGTTTCGGCATCGCGCCCTTCGGGATAGCCCGCTTCACGCAGCAGCTGCCGTGCCTCCTGTAACGGTCGTCGCACCGCCTCTCCCTGCTGCCACTGGTAGACCACCGGATTCACCCCCGCCTCCCCCGGCTGATGACCGAAGATTCCGGCCGGTAGCGGCCCCTGCGCAGCCACACCACGACCATTGGCAAAGATGGAGATATACTCCTCATAATCCACCGCAATGGAGATCGCCTGGCGCAATTTGCGGGCCCGCTCACTGTCACCACCGACCACTGGGTCCACCCAGTTGAACCCCATATAGAAGATGGAGGCGGATACCGAAGTCTGCAACCACATACCTCTATCCGCCATCTCGTCAGTCAATACCGCCTCTCCACCACTGTTGACCTGTACCGCCTGGTCAAAACTGTCGGAGCTGATACCGGAGGCATCGTAGTAGCCCTGCAGAAACTTGTTCCAGTAGGGGATGGTCTCTTTTTCCAGACTGAATTCGATGCGATCCAGAAAAGGGAGTGGCTTGCCCGCGTCGGCCAGCAGCCCCTGTTCCACATCCTCTGCCTCCCCCTCTGCCGGATAGGGTTCATGGTGGTAGTTGGGGTTGCGCTCCAGCACCATCTTGCGATTGGGATTGTTCATGGTAAGCATGAAGGGGCCGGTACCAACCGGATACCAGTCCAGGGTAATGTTCTTCTCCCGCAGCCGAGGATGGGCATAAAGCTGCTCCACCTCCCACGGCATCGGCGCAAAGAAGGGCATCGCCAGCCAGTAGAGAAACTGTGGGTACTTGCCATGTATCTTGATGCGATAGGTGTAATCGTCAACCCGCTCCACCCCCTCCAGCGGGTAGTTGCGCAGATCCAGCCACTGCTCCGGCTCAGCCTGCTGGGCCTGTTTAAGCTGCCCACGCAACGCCTTGAGGCCTACGATGTGCTCCGTCATCAACCCGAAGATGGGCGAATGGAGCGCAGGATGGGCAAGCCGCTTGATCTGATAGATATAATCATCCGCCAACAGCGAACGGCTTCCCTGCCGGGGGAAATCACTTAACTGGCTGGCATGTTGCAGGCTCTCCTCACTCTGCGTCACAAAGGCGGGATGGGGCTGGTAGCGGATATCATCGCGAATGGTGATCTCGTAAACCGAGTAGGCAATCTGTCCACTCTCCACCTCCACCGGTAACGGCTTGCCATCACCATCCAGATAGGTGACGACCGGCATCGTCACTGCCCCCAGTGGCTGCAGTTGGTAAGGGCGCTTAAGGTAGTGATACTGCAGCGGTGGCTCGTAGATCTGCCCGATAAAGGTGTACTCATTGGCGCTGTAGGAGCGCGCCGGGTCGAGATGTTTGGGGCGCCCGGAAAAGGAGGAGTAGAGCACCGACTGCTCCGCCCCGGCACTGGCATAGGGGTTATTCCAGCCGGCCAACAGCAGAGAGGGCATCATCCCCCCCAATAGCAGCAGCGCCCACACCAAACCGGGCAGGCAGCTTTTTACGCTGTATCTATGCACGCACTCTGTGTAGAATAATCGCAATTTCGCAGGCCCTCTTGTCGATGGCCTGAATCATATCAGAATCGTTTTGAGCATAGTTGAAGAGGAACTGTCATGGGTTTTATGCAGGGTAAGAAAGCACTGATTATCGGCGTAGCCAGCAACCGCTCCATCGCCTGGGGTATCGCCCGGGCCATGCATCGCGAAGGGGCAGAGATCGCCCTCACCTACCAGGGTGAGAAGCTGCTCGGGCGAGTAGAGAAGCTGGCTGCAGAACTGGACAGCGATATCGTGCTCCCCTGTGATGTATCGAGTGATGAAGAGATCCACAACACCTTCAGCGCCCTGGCTGAACGCTGGGACGGGCTGGACTGTCTGGTTCACTCGGTCGCCTTCTCTCCCAAGGGAGAGCTGGATGGTCGTTTTATTGACTCGGTTACCCGTGAAGGCTCCATGATTGCCCATGACATCAGCGCCTACAGCTTTGCTGCCGTGGGGCGTGAAGCCCTGCCGTTGATGGAGGGGCGCAATGGCTCCATGCTAACATTGAGCTACCTCGGCGCGGTTCGCTCCATCCCCCACTACAACGTAATGGGCCTGGCCAAGGCCAGTCTGGAGGCGTGTGTACGGGCCATGGCCGCTGACCTCGGGCCGGACGGTATCCGGGTCAATGGTCTCTCTGCCGGTCCGATCAAGACCCTGGCCGCCAAGGGGATTGGCGACTTCAATCTGCTGCTAGACTACTCCGAGAAGAACTCCCCACTGCGACGCAATGTCACCATTGACGAGGTGGGCAACGTGGGGGCCTTCCTCTGCTCCGATCTCGCCTCCGGGATGACCGGAGAGATTACCTATGTGGATGGTGGTTATAACACCACCGGGATGGCAACCCATGGGGTGAAGCCGGAGTAACCGGGCTTAGGTATTTCTACCTGCTTACAGCTCTGCCAGATTACTGCCAAGGCGCTCCACCAGTTGTGGCAGCAGATCGAGCTGCTGATCGTCAATTGCCTCACACAGCAGTTTACCTTGCCTGGTAAGCTCTGGATAACCGAATGTATCTGCACTCCCCTTGAGGTTGTGGGCGATGGTTCGTATCCCTTTCCAGTCCCGGTTGTTCAGTAGAACCGGGAGCTCTGCCCTCTGCTCAACCACCCGTTTGAGGAACATCTCTTTAAGCTCATCGGAGATCAACGACTCCTCGACCACAGGCTCGACCGTCTCATCACCCTCGACCTGTTTCAGATATTGCGCCAACAGCGCGTTGAGTTTCTCCTGCTGGATCGGCTTGGTAAGAAAGCCATCGGCACCGGCCTGTTCAAACTGTTCTCGATGTACCGCCATGACGTTGGCGGTCAATGCCACGATCGGCATATTGGCACCGAGAGAACGGAGCATTTGTGTTGCCTCTATGCCATCCATTATCGGCATCTGCATGTCCATCAGCACCAGGTCATAGTGCTCTTGCAGCCCCTTCTCCATCGCCTCCTGACCATTGCTGGCGAGATCTACCGTACACCCCTTGCGAGTCAGTATGCGCTTGACCAATAGCTGCATTTCAGGCGTATCTTCGGCCACCAACACCCGTCCACTAAACCGTTGCTGCTCACCCCCCTCCGGTTTCCGTCTCTCTACCTCCTGTTCTTCGGTAGGCTGGTAGGGGAGCATCAGGGTAAAGGTGGAGCCTTTCTGTTCATGGCTCGTTACTGCAATCTCCCCCTCCATCAGCTGTGCCAGTGTCTGCGAAATGTAGAGACCAAGCCCTGCACCTCCAAAGCGCCGGGAGAGTGCCCCGTTGGCCTGTTCAAAACGGTGGAACAGTGTCTCCATCGCCTGATCCGAGATACCGATACCGGTATCGGAGACTGCAATCGAGAGCTGGTTGTTGTGCACACTGCTGGTCACGGTGACCCGTCCCTGCTCGGTGAACTTCATTGCGTTATCAATCAGGTTGACCAGTATCTGGGTAATTCGCTGTGCATCCCCCAGCAACTTGTTGGCTTCGCTGTTTTGCTGATTCACTTGTACCTGCAGACGACTCTCTTTACTACGTACCTTGAGAATCTTCTCTATCTCCTGCATCAAGCCGGAAAATGAGTAGGGAGATGCTTCAATGGTGAGTTGTCCCGCATCGATCTTGAACAGATCCAGCAGGTCATTGACCAAAGAAAGCTGGGCACGCCCTACCCCCTCAATAGCAGTGGCAATCGGTTCAAGCTCAGGGCTTTTGTGAACCATTGACTTGAGGAGTTCGCTGTTGCCAATGATTGCGGTGATCGGGGTACGCAGTTCATGGCTCATGCGGGCCAGAAATTCATCTTTCGCCTGGTTGGCCTTGGTGAGCTCCTCGGTACGCTCTTTAACCGCCTGCTCCAGATCCTTCATGTAGGAGCGCTCTTTTTTCAAATAGAGATAGCTCTGCAGATGTGCGGTAACCCGTGCCTTCAACATCATCTCATTAAAGGGTTTGGTGATGTAGTCGGCTCCCCCGATCTGGAAGCCTTTAACCAAGTCTTCCACGCTATTGAGTGCGGTCAGAAAGAGCACGGGAATATTCCGGTACTGCTCATGCTCCTTCAGGGCCTGGCAGACCTCATAGCCACTCATCCCCTGCATAACCAGGTCAAGCAGAATCAGATCCGGCGGGCTCTCCGCCACCATACTCAGCGCCTCTTCACCACTGCCGGCAAAACCAACCCTGAGCTGCCCCTCATCCGTCAGTACTGCGGCGGCGACTTGTCGATTAATCTCTTCATCGTCTACCACCAGAATGTAGGGCAACGACTCAATCATCTGTTGTTCCTCTTTGTTGAACGAAGCCGCTACGCGGCAGGTCACCCCCTATCCCCCATCACGGTA
>CAYFNH010000060.1:0-15247 GCA_964344435.1 uncultured Piscirickettsiaceae bacterium
GGATGGCGCTTACCAATAGCGAGCCTCTGGCAGAGCGAATGAGGCGCTTGCGCAGCCACGGCATCACCTCCGATCCAGAGTTGATGACACACCCGCCAGATGGCCCTTGGTACTACCAGCAGATCGAGCTGGGTTACAACTACCGAATGACCGAGCTACAGGCAGCACTGGGTATCAGTCAACTCAAGCGGCTGGATCACTTTATTCAGCGTAGAAATGAGATTGCCACAAATTACAGTCAACAATTGGGGGCGCAGCCACTACAACTACCGGTTCATATTCCGGGGCACTATTCTGCTTTCCATCTCTACGTGGTGTTGCTGGATAATGAACAAGAGGGACGGCGTAGATACCTGCTGGAACAGCTGCGTAGTCAAGGTATTCAGGCACATGTGCACTATATTCCGGTACACACTCAACCCTACTACAGACAGCTGGGGTTTCAGGAGGGGGATTTTCCGGAGGCAGAAAAATACTATAGGAAATGCCTTACCTTGCCGATATATCCACGGTTGAGTACGGCAGATCAGGCCTATGTGGTTGAGACAGTGAAGGGGTTATTACAGTGAAGCGTGATACTTTGCACACTGCCTCCAAGTTAGCGATGGGGACGGTTGCGTTGGGAATGCCTTATGGAATTGCATCGGAGGGTAAAGTCCAGCGTTTGCCTCGCAAGGCCGCTATTCGATTGCTGCACCAAGCTAGAGATGCCGGGATTACCTTGTTTGATACGGCACCAGGATATGGGGAGAGTGAGTCAATTGTTGGGGATGCATTTGCAGGAGATAGCAAAGTTGTGATTGCGACCAAAGTCGACGGTTTGGCTTATCCTGAAGCAATCACCTCGTCGATTGATAACAGTCTGAAGGTGTTGAAGCGTGAATGTTTGGATATTGTACAGATCCATAATGCGACACCACAGCTGTTACAAAACGGTGAGACGGTCGAGCTACTAAGGGAGCTTCAGCAATCAGGAAAGATCGGAAAGGTCGGGGCCTCAGTTTATGGGGTGCAGGCTGCTGATGCGGTGCTTGATGCGGGAATGGATGTGCTGCAAATGGCCTGTAACCTGTTGGATCAGCGGATGCGAGAGCGTGTAATACCACAAGCAGAACACCAGGGTGTGCAATTGCTGATTCGTTCCGTATTTCTTAAAGGATTGTTAACCGAGTGGGGGCAATCGCTCCATGGTGATATGGAAAGCCACCGTCAAGCTGTAAGCCGTGTGATTGAACAGTTGCAATGCGGTTGGGGTGAGTTGGCTGAACTGGCGTTACGTTTTGCACTGAGCTGTGGTGGTCAAGGGAGTGTGCTGATTGGTGTCACCACAGAAAAAGAGCTTAAAACGGCCATTAGTGCTGAGCAGAAGGGGATATTGCCTAAGAGCTTACAAGCAATAGTGGATAGTATGGGTATTGTAGATGATCGGATTCTCAATCCATCATTATGGCCAAATAGTGAACAGTTGGATGGATAGAAAGATATGAGTCAAAGAGCGGGCCAGAATTTATGGAAAAAAGCCAAACAGGTAATTCCTGGTGGGAACATGCTGCTGTCCAAACGTCCTGAAATGTTTTTGCCAGAGAACTGGCCCGCGTACTACAGTAAGGCACAAGGGTGCAAGGTATGGGATCTGGATGGAAATGCCTATTTGGATCTATCCATTATGGGAATTGGCACCAATACTTTGGGATATGGGCACCCCGATGTGGATGAGGCGGTGCGTCAGGTTATTGATCATGGAAATATGTCGACCTTGAATTGCCCTGAAGAGGTCACGCTGGCAGAGCGACTGGTTGCGCTTCACCCATGGTCTGATATGGCAAGATTTGCACGTACAGGTGGAGAGGCTAACGCGGTGGCAATCCGTATTGCGCGGGCGGCATCAGGTCGGGACAAGGTGGCGATCTGTGGTTATCACGGTTGGCATGACTGGTATCTGTCGGCCAATCTAGGGGATGAGCAGAAGTTGGACGGGCATTTGTTGCCTGGACTTGATCCCAAGGGGGTGCCGCGTGATCTTCAAGGTACTGTGCTCACCTTTAACTATAATCGTATTGATGAGTTGGAGGCGTTGGTTGCCAACCATGAGATAGGTGTAATCAAGATGGAGGTCTCCAGAAATGAGGGGCCGCAGGATCGTTTTCTTGAGAAGGTGAGAGCATTGGCATCAGCACACAATATTGTGTTGATCTTTGATGAGTGTACCTCTGGGTTTCGTGAAACCTATGGTGGACTGCATAAAAAGTTTGGAGTAGAGCCGGACATGGCAGTATTCGGTAAGGCACTGGGTAATGGTTATGCAATCTCCGCGGTGATTGGACGGCGAGAGGTTATGGAGAATGCACAATCGACCTTTATCAGTAGCACCTTCTGGACAGAGCGGATTGGGCCAGCTGCAGCACTCAAAACGTTGGAAGTGATGGAGCGAGAACGCTCTTGGGAAGTGATTACTGAAATAGGTATCAAGATACGTAAAAAGTGGCAGCAGTTGGCCCAACAGCATGCCCTTAATATGACTGTGTCGGGTCTACCAGCTGTGCAGTCTTACGCCTTTCAGAGTGAAGACAACCTGAAGTACAAGACTTTGGTGACTCAGGAAATGCTGAAAAAAGGTTATCTATCTACGCCGCTGCTCTTCTCCTCTACGGCGCATGATGAAGAGACCATCGAACGCTATGTTGAGGCACTGGATGATTGTTTCGGTCAGGTGAAACAGTGTGAGTCGGGAGAGGCGTCAGTCAATGCCCTGCTGGAAGGGCCGGTGTGCCACAGTGGCTTCAAGAGGCTGAATTGATTAGAGGGCAGAACGATGCGGATAGGTGAGATAGAGATTGGACTGGAGCAAGATCCCGTCATTATTGCAGAGATGTCGGGTAACCATAACCAGTCACTGGAACGGGCCCTGCAGATCGTCGAGGCGGCAGCGGCTACCGGCGTCCAGCTGTTGAAGCTGCAGACATATACCGCAGATACTATTACTCTTAATGTGGAGCGGGATGAGTTTATGATCACCGACCCGAGTAGCCTTTGGTTCGGTCGTTCACTCTATTCACTTTATCAGGAAGCCTACACTCCGTGGGGGTGGCAGAAGGAGATCATTCAGCATGCTGCTGATCAAGGAGTGCTCTGCTTCAGTTCGGTGTTTGATGAGAGTGCGATTGAATTTTTGGAGTCAGCCAATATTGCCGCCTACAAGCTGGCCTCGCAGGAGATCGTGCACCTGCCGCTGATTCGTGAGGTGGCGATGACAGGTAAACCGATGATCATGTCTACCGGAATGGCAACCCTCGCTGAGATTGACGAGGCGGTCAATGAGGCACGTAAGGTAGGTGCGACAGAGATCGCGCTGTTGAAATGTACCAGCAGCTATCCGGCTACACCGGAAAACAGTAATGTGCTCACGATTCCACGTTTACGAGAACTGTTTGGATGTGAGGTAGGGCTCTCTGACCACACGCTGGGCATCGGAGCGGCTATTGCAGCAGTTGCTCATGGGGCGACCCTGATTGAAAAACATCTGACCCTGAATCGGGCTGATGGTGGGGTCGACAGTGCATTCTCGATGGAGCCAGCGGAGATGGAGGCACTGGTCGAAGAGGCCAAAAGGGCTCGAGAGGCACTGGGCGGAGTCTTCTTCGGGCCAACCGATTCAGAGGTAGCCTCTCTTTCTGGTCGTCGTTCAATCTATATCTCTGAGGATATGGAGCCGGGAGAGGTGTTGAACAGAGAAAATATACGGGTCGTTCGCCCCAATCTAGGGTTGCCACCCAAATTCTATCCACTGATGTTGGGAAGAAGAGTAGTGAAGGCCGCTGTTAAGGGGACTCCGTTGAGTTGGGGGCTGGTCTCCTGATTCTGTTGGGTATTGGTAATGAAGAGACGGCGACTGGCAATCATCCCGGCACGAGGGGGTAGCAAACGGATTCCCCGCAAGAATGTGCGCCCCTTTCTGGGTAGACCGATGATCCTCCGGGTACTGGATGAGATATCAAATGAGGAGATCTTCGATGCTATCCACGTCTCCACCGAGGATGAGGAGATACTGCAGCTGGTGAGTGAGGCAGGCTATGCACCCTCCTTTACACGCCCTGAAAGTCTTGCAGATGACTACACTCCGCTGAGTGCAGTGATGCAGTCGGTAGTGGAAAGCTATAAACAGCGTGGTGAGTTATTTGACACCATTGTGCTGATCTATGCGACGGCAGCGCTACTTGAAAGAGAAGTCCTGAATCAGGCGTTGGCGCAATTCGAGGCGCTAGAGTCTGGTGTACAGATGATTTCAGTCGCTTCCTTTCCGGTACCGGTGGAGTGGGCGATGCGGATGGAGGATAACGGTTCGCTACAGCCTGTCTCCCCGAAGGGGCTGGCGATGCGCTCTCAGGATCTGCAGGAGGCGTGGTATGAGACTGCCGAGTTTGTGATTTATGATGAGGCATCGATCTGGAACCAAGGGGCAGGTACCATCCGGATCGGTTTCCCGATCCCCTATCTGACCGTGGATATCGATACTGAAGAGGATTGGATACGGGCAGAGAGGATTGCAGATGCAAAGCGGTGACCCCCGTCTGACTTTGGTGATGCCGGTCTACAATGTGGGGGAGAGTGTGCGTCTCTCGATTGAATCCTATCTGGCGTTGGAGCAGGAGGCTGAGATACCGGTTGAACTGATTATGGTAGATGATGCATCAACGGATAATAGTGTCGAGTGGCTGCAGCACTATCTGCAGGATCTGCCATCGGTCACCATGTTGAAGAGCCCAGCCAATAGTGGCCCTGGTGCGGCGAGAAATCGTGCACTGGAGATCATTCGCCACGGCTATATCGGCTTTATCGATGCCGATGATCAACTGTTGTCGTCCACCTATCTACAGGTATTGCAAGAGGGAATCGACAGCGGTGCAGAGTGGATTACCTTCAATGGTGAGGTGGTCAGTGGAGAACAGGTGGCATCCCGTTATGATCTGGAGCGGCTCACGGATGATAACGAGTTGATGGTGCGGCGTTGCATGCGGGGGGAGTTTGATGGTTCTGTGATCTTCTCCATCTATGCGGTAACGCTGATTAATCGGCTCCAGCTCCGTTTTCCTACTGGCATCTATGAGGATATCCCGTTTGCCTATAGTGCAATGCTGCTGGCCCATAGCCGCCACCAGACAATGGCGACTGCGTACAGAAAAATCAATCGGATAGGGTCAATCGTGAATACGATATCTAGTAGGCATATCGATGGCATGTTGAATGCGTGTTTACGGGTCAGGAAGCAGGTGATTGACCATCAGCTGTCTCGTTATGGTGCGTTTGAAGATGATTTTGGCTACGGGCTATTCGGGTATGTGGATACCCTGCTGCAGGCGATTGTAAGACCTGCCTCCAGTGTTGCAGAGAAGCTGGCGTTGATGGATGTGCTCTATCAACGATACCGTCAGATTCCGGAATTTTCAGGGGTGATGGAGCGAAACAGTAGTGACAAGGATCGGGTGGTCAGCCGTTATCTGTGGTGTTGGAGTCATAACCGGGAGAAAGAGCAGTTTATCCATGAATATCAACAGTCACATTGATCTTACCCCCCAGCAGTGCAGCAGGTGGTTGTGATGGCGAGTCGTCACAAGAGTTGTATCCATCTGCAGCGCTCACTCTATCTGGCACCCGATGAGATTCGAACTTGTTGTCAGCGCTTTTTTGTGGGTGGAGAGATGAAGGGTGATGTGGTGTTGATACACTTGGATCAACCCGGTGAGGTGAGTTATCAGGAGGTGTTGGCCGCAAAAGAGCAGTTGCTGGAGGGGATCAACCAGGGAATGGATCAACGCTGCAGCGGATGCCCCCATCTGATGGAGCAGGAGTGGCCGGAGATCCGGGAGGAATCTGTCGGTACCCTATCGATCGAAAACCATTCGCTTTGTAATATGAAATGTAGCTACTGTTCCGAGACCTACTATGGTGGAGTGGAACCCTACTATCCACTGTTACCGCTATTGGAGGGGATTGATCAGGTGGGTGAAGATCTCCATCTGGCATGGGGTGGAGGTGAGCCAACTGCCCGCAAGGATTTCGAGCTGCTGTTTGAGTCAGTCAATCAACGCTTTACTGCCAGAACTCAGATTGTCTTTACCAATACATTGAAGTATTCGCCGGTGATTCAGCAGGCGCTGGATCAGGAGCGGGTCACCATCACCAGCAGTCTCGATGCGGGGACAGAGGAGACCTTTCAGCAGGTGCGTGGTTCCAAGGGGATGGAGAAGGTGCTTCGCCATCTACAGCGTTATGCAGAACATCACCCAGAGCGGGTCACCATCAAATACATCTTCACTGAAGAGAATTTTTCCCAATCTGAACTGAAGGCGCTGGTAGAAAATCTGGTTCAATATGAGTTGCTGGCATGTAATTTCCTGATCAGTGCCGACTTCACAGCTGAAACCGTGGAAGAGGAGGCGGTGGTTGCGATTCTGTCGCTCTTCTTCATGCTCTATCGTCAGGGAACCTATGGGGTCAGTTTTGACGACCATATCTACTATCGGGTACGGCAGATTGGCAACCGGATGGCTCCGCTGTTTGCACAGTATGGTATCGATCCGGCGTTGCGTGACGACTACGATCAAACACTGAAGCAGATCAAACAGCAGCAGGAGGTCGGTATTGTCCTCTGGGGGACCGGCGATTTCTCCCGCTACCTGTTGCAGAGCTCCACGGCGATGCAGCAGGGGAAGGTTCGGATTCTACGGGTGGTAGACGGGCTGGAGTCGAACTGGGGTGGCCAATTTCAGGGGTGGATCATCGAGCCTCCGTCACAGATTGATGTGCAACGGGACTATGTGGTGGTCGCCTCTTCCAATTACTATGGGCAGATTGTCCATCGCCTGCTCGATATGGGGGTGCCGGTGGAGCGGATCATCCCCAACTTCATCTTGTAAAGGAGAGAACGATGGCAGAGGGAAAACTATCCAACCAGATCGCTGTTATTACCGGCGCATCACGTGGCATTGGACGGGATATCGCACTCACCTTTGCTCGCGAAGGGGCCTCGTTGGTGCTGATCTGCCTCCGGGATCGTGCTGCACTGGAGGCGGTCCAGACAGAAGCAGAGGCATTTGGTATTGAGGTGATGACCCTGCTGGGTGATGTGTCCGAGGTAAGCTTCTGTGAGCATGTCTACCGACAAACACAGGAACGCTTTGGTCAGGCAGATATTCTGGTCAACTCTGCCGGTACCATCACTCGTGCACCGTTTGAAGAGCTGGAGCTGAAGGATTGGCACCGGGTTATTGATGTCAATCTTCATGGTACCTTCTATATGTGTCGTCAATTTTTACCGGACATGCGACGTCGTCAACACGGCAAGGTGATTATCCTCACCTCGCAGATGGCCCACATGCCGCACCCCAGCGCCTCGCCCAATTACGAGGTCTCCAAGGCGGGATTGACGGCACTGACTCGCCATCTGGCACTGCAGTATGCACCACATAATGTCTGTATCAATGCCATTGCACCGGGCTCCATTGATACCGATATGCCAAAGAGCATGACGGAGGCGGCGAGAGAGCGACTGCGCAATGGCGTACCGATGAAACGGCTGGGAGAGCCGGAGGAGGTAGGGGAGTGTGCCCTGTTTTTGGCCTCGGAGATGTCTAGTTATGTCACCGGTACTACACTCCATGTAAATGGTGGATCATTGATGAGATAGATGAGGAGGGATGTGTGAGTTCAAATCAAGCGATAGTGGAGCAGTTGATAGAGTTGCTGGAGCATTACGCCAGCCAGCCAGCGATGGATGAGGTGGCTGGATACAATTTTGTTACCAATGGTGCACTCGACTCCTTCTCCCTGCTTAGTTTTATCTCCGATATTGAAGAGCATTTTCAGATTGCCTTCACCCCGGAAGAGCTGACACACGAGTCGATGCAGACACTGGCCGGGATGGCTTCAGCAGTGCTGGGGAAACAATCTGGGTCAGAGGCAGGGATGAGAGAAGGTGGCTGATGGGGGATCTTTACGCCACCGTACAGAGCCATGCGCTGGAGCAGCCAGAGAAAATCGCCATCATCAGCGAGCGTGGTGAGGCCCATAGCTATCGTGCATTGCTCCAGGCGGTAGCACGTCGTTATCAGAAGTTGGCAGCGGTTGTCCGTCCCGGTGAGAGCCGTGTTGCCTTCTCGCTCCATGAGGGTGAGGAGCTTCCGGTAACGGTGCTGGCACTGAACCGGATGGGGGTGACCTTGATTCCACTCAATCCGACACTGCAGGTGACCCAGTTGGAATCACTGTTGCAGGTGGTCAAAGCCGATGTGGTGGTGGCTACAAAAGAGACGGTTGCTCCGTTCGAGAAGTTACAGGCAGTTTCCCCTACCTTGATCGTGGTTGATCACAGCCGTTGGACTGAAGAGAGAGAAGCCGAATATCCTGAAGAGAATCTTGCTTACTCACCGCAGAAGCCATTTCTGATCACCCTCTCTTCCGGTTCCACCGGTGATCCCAAACCGATCATTTTTACCGAAAAGAACAAGCTGGATCGGGCGCGACAGGCGGCTACCATGTACCGGGTAACGGCAACCGACCATATTCTCTGCGCCTCCCCCTTCTTTCACTCACTGGGGCAGCGACTTACCCTGTTGCCCCTGGTGTTGGGGGCAACCCTGGTGCAGCTGACCCGTTTTACCGCGAAGCATTGGACTGATTTGGTGGAGCAGCGGCGGGTAACCTTTACCATTCCGGTCTCCTCCCATCTGCACGAATTGGTGGGTACACTGATTGATCAACCGCACCGCTTCTCCACGCTACGCTGTCTGGTCAGCTCGTCAGCGGCAATCTCCAATGAGGTCAAGCAGCGGCTGTTCGATGCACTCACCTGTGATTTTCATGAGATGTACGGGGCCTCCGAGGTGGCCACTGCAACCGATCTCAATCGTGAACAGGCCATCATGCATGGCGGTTCGGTCGGGATTGCCTGCTCCGGTGTCTCACTGCGTATTGTGGATGATGCAGGTAGCGAACTGCCCCCTAAACAGATTGGCGAAATCACCGTACAGTCACCGCTTGCCTCACCCGGATATGATGGCCTTCCTGAAGTGACAGAGTCCTCCTTCATTGATGGCTACTTCCATACCGGCGATCTTGGCTATCTCGATGAGGAGGGGTATCTCTACTTCGTTAACCGTAAGAAGGAGATGATTATCTCCGGTGGAATGAATATCTACCCATCGGATATTGAGAATGTACTGGCGCAGCATGCGGCGGTTCAGGTGGCGGTTGTGGTCGCAATCGATGACTCGTTTCTGGGAGAGGTGGCGGTGGCGGTCATTATTCCATCGGCTGATTCCCGGTTCCTGGAGCGGGAGCTGCGCGGGCTGGTGCGGCAGCATCTTTCCCCCTATCAACACCCGATGCGATACTTCTTTCGTGATGCACTGCCCATGACGGCGTCGGGTAAGGTAGACAAACGGGCACTGCAGGATGAGCTGAACGGGCTCAAGCTGGAGTTGAGTGCCAAACTCAGGGCACTGCAGGGAGACTGATCTGCGATGGTGATTATCCGTACCCACGCCTCACCAGAAACCGGGATTGGACATCTCGCCCGCTGTCGTCGTCTGGCCAGCAGGTTACAGACGATTGGTTACAAGGTTCATTTTGTGGTAGATCAGCTCAATGATCAGCTGGAACAGTATCTTTCAGCTTTTACCTTTCAGTCACTCTATGCTCCAGGGCAAGGTTTCGAGCAGGAAGAGGAGGATGCCACTCAACTGTTACAGCTGTTGGGAATATCGCATGAAGTAGAGGCGGTGTTGGTGGACGATTATCGCCTAGGTACAGCGTGGGAGGAGAAGGTCGATCAACCGGATGTGCCGCTGATTGTTATCGATGACCTGGAGCGCCCCCACCAGTGTGATCTGTTGATTGACAGCCGCTGGGAGGGAGAGAAGACACAAGCTCGCTACCGCAACAAGGTTCCAGTCCATGCTGTCAAGCTGCTGGGGGCACGATATCTGATGATGGATGAAGTGTATGCCAATGGATTATCAAAGCATGGCAGGGGAGAGATAGAGGATGACACAATCCAGTTGATGTTGGGTCTGGGAGGGGGGGGCGATCTAACGCTGTTGGTAGTGTTGATGGAGCAGATTCTGGAGCAGCAGCCCGAGGGTGTTACATTCCAGCTTCGGCCCGTTGTCGGGCCATTCGCAGATCATCGTGTTCTGTTGCGGGATTTTGCAGTACAGCATGCCGAAGTCGTCCCCATTGAAAATCGTGATGGTCTTTACCGGGAGCTGTCAGAAACGGATCTCTTTATTGGTGCTGCGGGTGGGACACTGTTCGAAGCACTGGCACTGAAGATCCCTTGCCTCACCTTTTCACTCAGTGAGAATCAGCAGAATGACCTGGCCGATCTGGAGGTGCTGGGCCACTACTTCCATTTAGGTGTGGTCGGTAAAGCGCAATTGCCGGAGATGGCGACATTGATCTGGCAGATGGCACAACAGAGTCAGCGATTACAGCAACTCTATCGTCAGCCAGCACAGGTAACCATCGATGGGCAAGGTGTGCAGCGGGTGGTTGATCAGATTGATCGACTGATTCGGGGAAAGTTTCTCTCTCAAGTAGAGGAAGAGCTGCCAATATCTGTAGAAACAACAAATGAAAACCAGCTGTTACCCGTCGATGATCGTTCAATCAACCGCTACCTGCAGGCCCGAAATCTTAAAGAGAACCTGCGGAATATGACAGACCAAGAGCCGGCTCCCTATCTGTCGCACTATATCTGGTGGCTACAGTGTAACCGGAGAAAGTCCTATGAGTTGCAACGGGATGGGCGCTCACTACTCTACATCTGGCATCAGCGCGTCACTATCGATTCGGCAACGGTACTGATCGGTGGCTGGTTTGTCGCCTCATCCGAATGCAGCCCGATGGATGCAATGGCGGCACTGGGGCAACAGCTGGAGATCACCGACCAGGACTATCCTGGAATTCCCTGGGTGGCAGTTATCCATCGTGAGAACCGTTTTGTTCAGCAGATGAATCGACGTTTCGGTTTTGAGCTGATTGAATCAGATGATCTCCTGTTTAGCATCACACAAGCCTGTTTTCCGAAAGCGACGGTGGAGGAGTTTTTCTACTATGTGCGGCATTAGTACGATGGTTCGGTGCTTGTGATATCGCTGAGAATTTTGGTCATAATCTCCTCGATGGGCTGAGTGGAATCAATCCGAAAAGCAGCGACCGGAGGCTCCAACGTCTTTAATTGACTGGTGAGTAGTGAGGGAGAAAAGAAGTGCTCACTGCGTTCCTCCAGTCGTTGTTGCAGAATTTTCTTGGGGGCATCGAGCCAGATTACGATACAGTCTGGTGATTTGTGTAATAGCTGTTTTCGGTACTGTTCTCGTGGTGCGGAGCAGGCCATCACGATATCCGTATCTTGGTTCAGTAGTGCAGCTAAAGTCTTCAACCACGGGATTCGCTGTTCATCGGTAAGGGGAATGCCGGCCTTCATCAGGGCAATATTCTCATCACTGTGGTGTTCATCCCCATCAATCCAGAGGGCTTTGAGACGGTTGGCTAGCGCTCTTCCGATGTAGGTCTTACCAGTGCCACTGACCCCCATCAGCAGGATTTTAACCATTACGTGGCCAATTGCTGTGGTGGTGGGTTCCCTGTGGTCCGATCTTCTCAAAACCATGCGAGCCGAAGTTGTCTCTCATTCCTTGAATCAGGTCTGCGCCTAGGTGACTGCTCTGCCAGTCATGGTAGTAGTTGAGTGCACTACTGATTGCAGGAGTGGGGATGCGGTACCCCATCGTCTGTTGGAGCAGGTTGTGCCAGTCCGTTTCAGTGGAGTGGAGTTGTTGGTTGAGGGAGGGGATAGAGAAAAGATCCGATTGGTTGTCTATCGATTCCAGTTTACTGGCTATTTCGTTGATCAGTTGACCACGAATAATACAGCCAGCCCTCCAGCCTCGGGCGAGGCTGGTTCGATTGATCTCCCATCCTTCCTGTTGGCTAGCTTGTTGGATTAAGGAAAAGCCCTGTGCATAGGTGGAGATCCTGGCTCCGGTGAGTGTTGCGTGGGCAGCTTCTATGATTTGGTCTGGGTTACAGGTGGATGCAGATGGAAAGGGGGTTGGTTGGTGTATCTGTTGGCTGAGATATCTGGCAAAGACTGCCTCGGCAATGGAAGGGACGGGTACTCCATATTCCAGTGCGGCACTGACGGTCCAGCGCCCGGTGCCTTTCTCACTTAATCGATCCATAATCTGGTGGATCAGCGGTGATGGGTTGCCTGTAACGTCTGCGGTCTCTGCTTCAAGTACCTCGGTGGCGCACTCCAGTAGAAAGGAGGGGGATTGCTGCAGCCAATGCCGGAACTGTTGTGCAATTGTCTTTGGGGGCATATTGCAGAGATGCTGCAGGCAGAGCCAGATCTCTGCGAGAATCTGCATCTCGGCATACTCGATACCATTGTGAACCATTTTGACAAAGTGACCGGCACCTCCGGGCCCTACCGCGGTGATGCAATGTCTCCCATCTTCTGCAGTGGCCGCCACTGAGGAGAGAAGTGGAAGTACCCTCTCCATCGTATCCTTCTTACCCCCTAGCATAATTGCGGCACCACCTGAGATGCCCATTCCAATAAATTGCCGCTCTTCCTCTTTGGCGACCTGCTGAAACCGTTCGGTTCTGCGATAGTGGGAGTTGCCGGCATCGATCAGGATGTCCTGTGGTTCCAGTTGTCTGAGTATCTTCCGAAGTAGGTCCTCGGTGAAGGATTGGTCCGGGATCAGCAGTAGAAGCGTTCTGGGTGTAGGGAGTGATTCAATCAGCTGCTCTATGGTTGGTTGTGCGTTTTGCTGGGCCTGTTGTTTGAACAACCGACGGCGCTCGGCGGATGGATCGTATCCCTCGAATGGGACGGTATGGTCTCTGAAGTTGAGGATAAGCTGCAGCCCCATGGTGCCGAGCCCAATTACACCGATACTGTTGTGGGACATGGTGTTTATCCCGGAAAACGTGCGGCAGGCAGTCCTGCTACATCTACTTGAAGGGAGAGGATTGCCCCGGAGAGTGGGTACTGCTCTAGGGTAGAGGAATCAAGGCCGTGTTGTGCAGTGGTAATAAGCAGTGTGGTCAAATCTTCGCCTCCGAAGGTGATTGAGGTGGGGCGCGGTACGGGAACTGGTATCGTCCGCTCTATGGTGCCATCAGGACGGTAGCGGGTGATGCGGTGGCCACCCCAGTGGGCGCTCCAGATATGGTCTTCTGCATCGATACAGAGTCCATCGGGCAGGCCGTGTGGCTCAGGTATATTGGCAAACAGGATACGTGTACCCAATAGTGCTCCCTGGTCCGGGCTGTAGCTCCAGTAATAGATAGTACGGTTTTCGCTGTCAGTGAAGTATAGGCGGTCCGCTGCACGGTTCCAGCCAAAGCCGTTCCCCACGGTATAACCGGAGTGATGTCGTTGAATCTGTCGCTTGCTGTTCAAGCTCCAGATAGATCCGGTGGATTGCAAACAGTGATCGTCCATTGTTGCTGCCCAGAAGCGGCCCTGAGGGTCACACTTGCCGTCATTGAAGCGGTTGTGGGGCGGCTCTCCAGTAATTGTAGTAATGGTCTTCTCTTTGAAGGGGGAGAGGTGGATCTCGATAAAACGATCCTGTTGGGCCGCAATCAGGTGATCTTCTTCGGTTAGGGCAATAGCCCCGGTCTGGTCAGTCAGTTTCCATGTTTTCAGGGTGCCGGAGAGATCGGTGTTGTGGAGTTTTTTTTGCTTTATATCAACAAAATATAGTGATTTTGTGTTCTCATCCCAGACGGGTGACTCGGCAAGTTCAGCTTGAGGGTGGCAAACAATCTGTAACGGTTCCATGGGTTATAAAAGAGTGGTCTGGTAGTCGAAGGATTACAGAGGGTGTGTTTCCGGTTCAAGATTTGCGGCTACTTTATTATAAAAACCAATGGATTTCATCGGTTTTGCGGCACGGAAAATGCTTGATAATGGTTTGAAGGTTCGGTTTTGGCCTGTTTTTTTCCAGTAATTCAGAGTGGCGGTGTATGATCGGAAATAGAAATTATTATTTTTTATCAATAAAATGGAGTGTGGTTTTTGGTAGATGGGCCGATAATGGATAAAGGATTCCTTAGTGGATTGTTAATTGATGGGTGTTGAACAGAAATTACAGAGTGAGCGTTTTGACTATCGGTCACTGCAGATGGCCGATGTGACGGAGCGCTATGTGGCGTGGCTCAATGACCCTGAGGTGAACGAGTTTCTGGAGAGCAAATATGAGCTGCAGACACTGGCCTCGGTACAAGCATTCGTACAGCATGCCAATGAGCAAGAGGATACTTGGTTGTTCGGAATCTTTGAGCGGGAGCGCGGTCAGCACATCGGTAATATCAAGTTTGAATACATCAACCGCCGCCATTGCCGGGGAGATCTAGGGATCGTGATTGGCGAGAAGGAGTACTGGGGCAAGGGTGTGGCCACGGAGGCAATCGAGACAGTGATCCGGTTTCTGATTCATGAGTTGGGTGTAGAGCGGATTTCTGCAGGCTGTTTCGAGATGAATCATGGTTCGGTACGGGCCTTTGAGAAGGCCGGTTTTTATGTGGAGGGGGTTCTACAGAACAACATCCTCTACGGGGATCGCCGGGTAAATGGAATTTTGTTGGGTACCTCGTTAGAGCAGTTGAGGGCTGATGGAAGAATGTAGAGATGGTGTTGGGTTATGAGTAGTTGGGAAGAGAATGTCTATGCCAAGGGGCGGCAGTTGAACCGTTATCCCTATGATACGGTGGTGAGTGATGTCTTTCGCTGGTCTGCTGGCAGGAGCCGCACTGCACTACGTGTGCTCGAGGTGGGCAGTGGCTCCGGGAACAACCTCTGGTTTTTGGCGAAGGAGGGGTTTCAGACGGCTGGAATCGACCTTTCCAAGACCGCAGTGGAGTACGCCCGTAACTATCTCGGTGAAGAGGGACTGAAGGCAGATATTCGTGTTGGGGATATTGCTACCCTGCCGTGGAGCGGAGGCAGCTTTGATCTGGTGATTGATCGCATTGCGATCACCCACAATAGTGATGAACAGATTCAGAAGATGTTTGATGAGGTTTTACGTGTGTTGAGTGATGAGGGAATGTTCCTCTCTGTGATGCTGGCCTGGGATCATCCGGCCCATTTCAGTGGGCAGGAGACCTCTCATCACGCCTTTCAGAATTTTGCCGATCCAATCTTTGCAGAGGCGGGGCTTACCTACTT
>CAYFNH010000061.1:0-255 GCA_964344435.1 uncultured Piscirickettsiaceae bacterium
GGCGCGCAAGGTGGTCTGGCCGACCCGCAAAGAGACAACCCAAACCACATTGATGGTAGTGGTGATGGTAATTATCGTCGGTTTCATGTTGTGGTTGCTCGATATGGGGTTGGTCTGGGCGGTCCGGGTATTTACAGGAGCGTAATGAATCATGGCAATGCGATGGTATGTGGTACACGCCTATTCAGGTTTTGAGCATCAGGCGGCGCGTTCGATGAAAGAGCGCATTGAGCGCGAGGGGATGGAGGAGTCTTT
>CAYFNH010000061.1:317-15224 GCA_964344435.1 uncultured Piscirickettsiaceae bacterium
CAAGTTCTTCCCCGGTTATGTGCTGGTACAGATGGAGATGAACGACAGTGCCTGGCATCTGGTGAAGGATGTGCCCAAGGTGATGGGCTTTATTGGCGGTACTGTAGATCGTCCAGCTCCGATCAGTGATAAGGAAGCAGAGAATATTCTGCAGCGCATTCAGGATGGTATTGAGAAGCCACGTCCCAAGGTGCTCTACGAGGCGGGCGAGATGGTGCGGGTTATCGATGGTCCGTTTGCCGACTTTAACGGCGTAGTTGAAGAGGTCAACTACGAGAAGAACAAGCTGACCGTATCGGTTCAGGTGTTTGGACGTTCCACCCCGGTTGAACTCGACTTTGGGCAGGTGAGTAAAGGATAAAACAGCTTTTACCATGAAGATGATGTTCTTCTTCTAATCTTCATGCTCTTCATGGTGAGTGCTTTTGTTGTGTAACGGGGAGCTGGCTGGTTTTTGAAATTACAGCAGCGTTTGTACCCATTTAGGAGTAATAAAATGGCAAAGAAGATTGAGGCCTACATCAAACTGCAGGTTCCTGCAGGTCAGGCAAACCCAAGTCCTCCGGTTGGTCCAGCGCTGGGTCAGCACGGTGTCAATATCATGGAGTTCTGTAAGGCCTTCAATGCGGCTACACAGAGCCTGGAGCAGGGTATGCCTGTTCCGGTTGTGATCACGGTTTATAGCGATCGCAGCTTCACCTATATCACCAAGACTCCACCTGCCTCGATTCTGTTGAAGAAGGCGGCAGGCATCAAATCTGGTAGTGGTGAGCCCAATCTGAAGAAGGTGGGTACCGTTACCCGTGCGCAGTTGGAAGAGATTGCAAATACCAAGATGACCGATCTTAACGCGAATGACCTCGATGCAGCCGTTCGTATCATTGCAGGCAGTGCGCGTAGCATGGGCCTGAATGTGGAGGATTAATCATGGCGAAGATGAGCAAGCGAGCAAAGGTGATTGCCGAGAAGGTTGAGGTCGGCAAACAGTATGAGGCAACGGAGGCCTTCAACTTGTTGAAGGAAATTTCCAGCGTCAAGTTTGAAGAGTCGGTAGACGTCAGCATTAATCTGGGTGTGGACCCTCGTAAGTCGGATCAGGTCGTACGTGGCTCTACAGTACTGCCGAATGGAACCGGCAAGAGTGTACGAGTTGCTGTCTTCACTCAAGGTGCCAATGTGGATGCAGCCAAGGAGGCGGGAGCCGACGTGATTGGCATGGACGATCTGGCAGAGAGCATCAAGGGAGGAGATCTCAATTTTGATGTGGTGATCGCCTCTCCGGATGCGATGGGCGTTGTTGGTAGATTGTGGCGGGTGCAGTTCGTAATGCCAAATCGGGCCAGGTACGTTACCGTACAGACAAGGCCGGTATCATTCATTGCTCTATCGGCAAGGTCACATTCACCCCGGAGCAGTTGATTGGAAATCTGCAGGCGCTATTGAATGATCTGAACAAGAAAAAGCCCAGTAGTGCCAAAGGGGTTTATATGAAGAAGGTGACCGTTTCTACAACAATGGGGCCTGGCGTGGCACTGGACCAGGCCACACTGGAAGCTTAAATAGTCAGGAAAAGAACTTTGCACTGTTGCCACTTTTTCGGGGCGACAGTCGTCAAAGACCGTTGGTGCCTGTATGGGTTTAATGTCTGTCGCACAGACGCCAACGTAGACGGTGCTCAGAATACTGTTGTGCCGTGGGTGGGAGAGCCGCTGGTTGTATGGTGATCCCGAATGCGCATTTTGCGCGAAAAAGGTCAGAGTGATCTGACCTTGGTGATATGGAGAAAAGTACGTGGCATTGAATCTTGATGAGAAGAAGGCCGTCGTCGCAGAGGTGAACGAAGTTGCATCCTCTGCACTCTCCGTTGTTGCGGCTGAGTATCGTGGACTCACCGTGGAAGAGCTGACCGAATTGCGTGTCAAGTCTCGTGAAGCTGGCGTACAGATCAGGGTGGTAAAAAACTCCCTGGCACGTCGTGCCTTCGAGGGGACAGGCTACGCATGCATGGATGAGGCGCTGGTTGGGCCTCTGGTACTGGGCTTTTCCCAGGAAGATCCAGGTGGTGCAGCTCGAGTGATGAAGGCGTTTTCCAAGGATCATGACAAGCTGGTGGTCAAGGCATTGTCCCTGGGTGACTCTTTATTGGATGCTTCCCAGTTGGGAGCGGTTGCAGACTTGCCGACTCGTGATCAGGCCATCTCCATGTTGATGAGCGTGATGAAAGCACCGGTCGAGAAGTTTGTCCGTACCCTGGCGGAGCCCCATGCCAAGCTGGTTCGTACTGTTGCTGCAGTACGCGATGCGAAAGAGGCAGCGTAACAACGGTTATGAGAACGTCACAGTTCATGTGACGGGACGAAGAAGTATGAGTCGCAAGACACAACAGTAATTTTTATTTTTTAGGAGTATTCAAAATGGCAGTAACTAAAGACGATATCCTGGAAGCCATTTCCAATATGAGTGTTATGGAAGTTGTTGAACTGATCTCTGATATGGAGGAGAAGTTCGGTGTATCCGCAGCGGCAGCGGTTGCCGTTGCAGCAGCCCCAGCAGGTGGTGATGCCGGTGCTGCAGCTGAGGAGCAGACCGAGTTCGACGTAATTCTGGCTGGCTTCGGTGACAACAAGGTTGGTGTGATTAAGGCGGTTCGTGCCGCTACTGGCCTGGGTCTGAAGGAAGCGAAGGCTCTGGTTGAGTCTGCACCTGCTCCATTGAAGGAAGCGGTTGCCAAGGATGAGGCTGAAGCGCTGAAGAAGGATCTGGAAGAGGCCGGCGCAACGGTTGAGATCAAGTAAGCTGACCTTGACAGCAATCATAGCCTGATTGCGATCTGGCTGGCGGCCCGGGTATCCCTGAGGGTCGCCGGCCTTTTTGCGCTGTTGGAACAGAATTTCCTGCCCCACAGCGAACGATTAGATTCAGTAGTTCGGAAGTGATTCCGTGCTACAACATTTTGACGATAGAGGGTTCCAATGGCATACGCATTTACTGAAAAGAAGAGAATTCGCAAGAGTTTTGGTAAACGTCCCGATGTGATGGAGGTGCCTTATCTGCTGGCGATCCAGCTCGATTCCTTCCGTGATTTTCTGCAGCAGGGCGCGCCTATTGAGGAGCGCAAAAGCACTGGTTTGCAGGCCGCCTTCAACTCCATTTTTCCGATTGAAGCCTACTCGGGTGCAGCTGCACTGGAGTATGTCAGCTATCGCCTCGGAACCCCCGCTTTCGATGTCCAGGAGTGTCAGCAGCGTGGAATGACCTACGCGGCACCACTGCGAGTCAAGGTGCGCCTGGTCATTTACGACAAGAACTCCAAGAACAAGGTGGTCAAGGACATCAAGGAGCAGGAGGTCTATATGGGGGATATCCCGTTGATGACCGACAATGGCACCTTTGTGGTTAACGGCACCGAGCGTGTCATCGTCTCCCAGCTGCACCGCTCCCCCGGTGTATTCTTTGAACATGACAAGGGCAAGACTCATTCTTCCGGCAAGCTGCTCTTCTCTGCCCGAGTGATTCCCTATCGTGGCTCCTGGCTCGACTTCGAGTTTGACCACAAGGATCTGCTCTATGTTCGTATCGACCGTCGCAGAAAATTGCCGGCAACCATCCTGCTGCGTGCACTGGGCTACTCCTCTCATGAGATGCTCGATCTCTTCTTTGAAATGGAGCGTTTTACCTGTAGCGGTGAGGGCTTTCAGTTTGAGGTGATTCCGGAGCGTCTGCGTGGTGAGGTGGCCAGTTTCGATATCCTCGATGGCAAGAAAGTGCTGGTAGAGTCCGGACGCAAGATCACCGCGCGCCACATTCGTGAGATGGACAAGGCGGGTATCACCTCACTGGAGGTGCCTGCAGAGTTCATTATTGGCCGTACTCTTGGGCACGATCTGATCAACACCGAGACTGGTGAGCTGGTTGCCTCGGCGAATGACGAGATTACCGACGAGTTGCTGGCTGCAATTCAGCAGGCAGAGGTCAGCGAGTTCAAGACTCTCTACATCAACGAACTGGGTCGTGGTGGTTATCTCTCCGATACCCTGCGCAACGATACCTCGGCCAGTCAGCTGGAGGCACAGGTGGAGATCTACCGGATGATGCGTCCGGGTGAGCCGCCAACCCAGGAGTCTGCAGAGAACCTCTTCCATAGCCTCTTCTTCAGTTTTGATCGTTATGACCTCTCTGCAGTCGGTCGGATGAAGTTTAATCGCCGCCTCTCGCGTGAAGAGTTGACTGGCGAAGGTGCCCTCTCCAATGAGGATATCGTGGATGTGATGAAGACCCTGATCAACATCAAGGATGGTCACGGTCTGGTGGATGACATTGATAACCTCGGCAACCGTCGTATCCGCAGTGTCGGGGAGATGGCCGAGAACCAGTTCCGCATCGGTCTGGTGCGGGTTGAGCGTGCGGTGAAGGAGCGCCTCAATCTGGCGGAGTCCGATGGATTGATGCCACAGGAGCTGATCAATGCCAAGCCGATCTCGGCAGCGATCAAGGAGTTCTTCGGCTCCAGCCAGCTCTCGCAGTTCATGGATCAAGTGAATCCGTTGTCAGAGGTGACCCACAAGCGTCGTATCTCTGCACTTGGCCCGGGCGGTCTGACCCGTGAGCGTGCCGGCTTTGAGGTGCGTGACGTGCACCCAACCCACTATGGTCGAGTTTGTCCGATCGAGACCCCGGAGGGGCCAAACATCGGTCTGATCAATACCCTGGCGGTCTATGCCCGTACCAATGAGTATGGTTTTTTGGAGACCCCCTATCGTCGCGTGGTCGACAGCAAGGTAACCGACGAGATCGTCTACCTCTCGGCCTATGACGAGATTCAGTTCCACATCGCGCAGGCCAGTGCCAATACCGATGAGGACGGGGTGCTGACCGATGACCTGCTCTCCTGTCGTTATCAGAATGAGTTCACCATGGCGGCACCGGACATGATCGAGTACATGGATATCTCTCCACGCCAGATCGTCTCGGTAGCGGCTTCACTGATTCCGTTCCTTGAGCACGATGACGCCAACCGTGCCTTGATGGGGGCCAACATGCAGCGTCAGGCCGTGCCTACCATGCGCGCCGAGAAACCGCTGGTTGGTACCGGTATCGAGCGTGATGTAGCGGTCGACTCCGGGGTTGCCGTGGTTGCCAAGCGTGGTGGTGTGGTTGACTTTGTCGATGGCAGCCGAATTGTGGTTCGTGTCAACGATGATGAAACCCATGCAGGTGAGTCTGGTGTTGATATCTACAATATGGTCAAGTACACCCGTTCCAACCAGAACACCTGTATCAACCAGCGTCCGCTGGTCAGGCCGGGTGATGTGATTGCCCGTGGTGATGTGCTGGCAGATGGCCCCTCTACCGATATGGGGGAGTTGGCGCTGGGACAGAACCTGACCGTCGCCTTCATGCCCTGGAATGGCTACAACTTCGAGGACTCCATTCTCATCTCCGAGCGGGTTGTGGAGGAGGATCGTTACACCACCATCCATATCGAAGAGCTCACCTGTATGGCGCGAGACACCAAGCTGGGGCCAGAGGAGATCACCTCCGATATCCCCAATGTGGGTGAGTCTGCACTGGGCCGTCTGGATGAGTCCGGGATCGTCTATATCGGTGCCGAGGTACAGCCGGGAGATATTCTGGTGGGCAAGGTGACCCCCAAGGGCGAGACCCAGTTGACCCCGGAAGAGAAGTTGCTGCGCGCCATCTTTGGTGAGAAGGCCTCCGATGTGAAGGATACTTCACTGCGTGCCAAATCCTCCATGGCAGGAACCGTGGTCGATGTGCGGGTATTCACCCGAGATGGTATCAAGAAGGACAAGCGCTCACTCGATATTGAGCAGCTGGAGCTGGATGATGTGCGCAAGAATCTCAACTCGCGCAAGGCAATCATCGAGCAAGATATCTTCCAGCGTCTGGAGAAGCTGCTGGTGGGCAAGGTTGCCGAGAAGGGGCCGGGTAACATCAAGGCTGGAGACAAACTGACCAAAAGCTATCTCAATGAAATTGGCAAGGAGAAATGGTTCCAGATCAGCATGCGCAATGAGGAGGTCAACGAGCAGTTGGAACTCTCTCAGGCTCAACTCAAGCAGCAGCGCGAAGAGATCGAGAATGCCTATGAGGAGAAGAAATCCAAGATTACTGGTGGTGATGATCTGGCACCTGGTGTGCAGAAGATGGTCAAGGTCTATGTTGCGGTCAAGCGTCGCATCCAGCCGGGTGACAAGATGGCCGGTCGCCACGGTAACAAGGGTGTAATCTCCCGCATCGTTCCGATCGAGGATATGCCGCATCGGGATGATGGCACTCCGGTTGATATCGTGCTCAACCCGCTGGGCGTACCCTCGCGTATGAATATCGGACAGGTGCTTGAGGTTCATCTGGGCTGGGCAGCCAAGGGGCTGGGTATCAAGATCGGTGGCATGCTGGATGCCGGAGCCGAGATCAAGACCGTGCGCAGCTTCCTTGACGAAGTCTATAACGTTAGCGGCAAGCCGGAGGCACTCGATACCCTCAGCGATGAGGAGATTCTGGAGATGGCCAACAACCTGCGTGGTGGTGTGCCGATGGCGACTCCGGCCTTTGATGGTGCTCATGAGGATGAGATCAAGCGCATGTTGCAGCTTGCCGACCTCCCCGAGAGCGGCCAGACCACACTTTATGATGGGCGTACCGGCGATCCGTTCGACCGTCCGGTAACCGTAGGCGTGATGCACATCATCAAGCTCAACCACCTGGTTGCCGACAAGATGCATGCCCGCTCTACCGGACCTTATAGTCTGGTTACCCAGCAGCCACTGGGTGGTAAGGCTCAGTTTGGTGGACAGCGCTTTGGTGAGATGGAAGTGTGGGCACTGGAGGCATACGGTGCATCGCATGTACTTCAAGAGATGCTGACCGTGAAGTCGGACGATGTTTCGGGCCGTACCCGGATGTACAAGAATATTGTTGATGGCGACCACCGAATCGAGGCGGGTATGCCGGAGTCCTTCAACGTATTGTTGAAGGAGATCCGTTCGCTGGCGATTGATATTGACCTGGAGCAGGTGGACTGAACCGTTGCGTTCAGCCCATCCACTGTTCTAATAGGAGATTAAGAAAAGATGAAAGACCTACTCAACTTTCTGAAGGCTCAGCAGGAGACTGAGGACTTTGACGCCATCCGTATTGGTCTGGCGGCCCCTGAGAAGATCCGTTCCTGGTCCTATGGTGAGGTCAAAAAGCCGGAGACCATCAACTATCGTACCTTCAAACCGGAGCGTGACGGCCTCTTTTGTGCCAAGATCTTTGGCCCGGTCAAGGACTACGAGTGTCTCTGCGGCAAGTACAAGCGCCTTAAACACCGTGGCGTAATCTGTGAGAAGTGTGGTGTCGAGGTGACCCTCTCCAAGGTGCGTCGTGAGCGTATGGGGCACATCGACCTCGCCAGCCCGGTAGCCCACATCTGGTATCTGCGTTCGCTGCCTTCCCGTCTGGGCATGCTGCTCGATATTTCGCTGAAGAACATTGAGCGTGTGCTCTACTTCGAGTCCTTCATTGTGATCGAGCCTGGTCTTACCGATCTGGAGCGTGGACAGCTGCTGACTGATGATCAGTACCTGGATGCGATTGAAGAGTGGGGGGACGAGTTTGATGCGCGTATGGGAGCCGAGGCGATTGACCAGCTGATCCGCGGAATGGATCTGCAGGTGATCTCGGCCCAGTTGCGCGAAGAGTTGGCGGCGACCCGTTCCGAGGCCAAGACCAAGAAGCTCTCCAAGCGACTGAAGTTGATCGAGGGCTTTATCGAATCCGGTAACAAGCCGGAGTGGATGTTGCTGCGCGTACTGCCGGTACTGCCACCAGAGCTGCGTCCGCTGGTTCCACTGGAGGGAGGACGCTTTGCCACCTCCGATTTGAACGATCTTTACCGTCGGGTAATCAATCGTAACAACCGTCTCAAGAGACTGCTGGATCTCTCTGCGCCGGACATTATTGTACGCAATGAGAAGCGTATGCTGCAGGAGTCGGTTGATGCACTGCTCGACAATGGACGTCGTGGTCGTGCGGTGACTGGTACCAACAAGCGCCCATTGAAGTCGCTGGCCGACATGATCAAGGGCAAGCAGGGACGTTTCCGTCAGAACCTGCTGGGCAAGCGTGTCGACTATTCCGGGCGTTCGGTGATCGTGGTAGGTCCTACCCTCAAGCTTCACCAGTGTGGTTTGCCCAAGGCGATGGCACTGGAGCTGTTCAAGCCCTTTATCTTTGGCAAGCTGCAGCTGCGTGGTCTGGCGACCACCATCAAGGCGGCGAAGAAGATGGTGGAGCGTGAAGAGCCGGTGGTGTGGGATATCCTCGACGAGGTGATTCGTGAGCATCCGGTGATGCTTAACCGTGCTCCGACACTGCATAGATTGGGTATTCAGGCCTTCGAGCCGGTACTGATCGAGGGCAAGGCGATTCAGCTCCATCCACTGGTCTGTACCGCGTTCAACGCCGACTTCGATGGTGACCAGATGGCGGTGCATGTACCGCTCTCAATCGAGGCCCAGCTGGAGGCACGTACGCTGATGCTGGCCAGTAACAATGTGCTGCACCCTGCCAATGGTGAGCCCATCATCGTGCCGACTCAGGACGTGGTGTTGGGTCTCTACTACATGACCCGTGAGCGTATCAACGCCAAGGGCGAAGGGATGCTGTTTGCCGATGTCAATGAGGTGCGCCGTGCCTATGACAGCCGAATGGTCGATATCCACGCCAGAATTCAGGTGCGTATCAACGATAGCAGTATTGATGAAGAGGGCAATATCGACCACATTACCCAGCGTGTAGAGACTACGGTCGGGCGTGCACTGCTCTCCGAGATTCTTCCTGAGGGGCTGCCGTTTGCCGAGGTCAACAAGACCCTGACCAAGCGTGTGGTCTCCGGACTGGTCGATGTCTGCTACCGTACCCTGGGACTGAAGAGCACCGTAGTCTTCGCTGACAAGTTGATGTATACCGGGTTTGCCAACTCGACCCGGGCGGGCGTCTCCTTTGGCGCCGATGACATGATCATCCCGGAGGCAAAAGAGAAGATTCTGACCGATGCCGAGGGGCAGGTGAAGGAGATTCAGGATCAGTACTCCAGCGGCTTGGTGACCAATGGTGAGCGCTACAACAAGGTGGTCGATATCTGGACTCATGCCAATGATCAGGTGGCCAAGGCGATGATGGACAAGATCGGCAGTGAGGAGCTAATTGATGCCGAGGGCAAGACTGTCTCCCAGGACTCCTTCAACTCCATCTTCATGATGGCCGACTCCGGTGCGCGTGGTTCCGCTGCCCAGATTCGTCAGCTGGCCGGTATGCGTGGCTTGATGGCCAAGCCGGATGGTTCGATCATTGAAACGCCGATTACCGCAAATTTCCGCGAGGGGCTGAATGTACTGCAGTACTTCATCTCCACCCATGGTGCTCGTAAGGGCCTTGCGGATACCGCCTTGAAGACGGCCAACTCCGGTTATCTGACCCGTCGACTGGTCGATGTGTCGCAGGATCTGGTGGTGACCGAGAGGGATTGTGGAACCACCGATGGCGTGCTGATGTACACCCTGATTGAAGGGGGTGATGTGATCGAGTCCCTGCGCGAACGTGTGCTGGGTCGTGTCTCAGCCGAGAATGTGACCAAGCCGGGTAGTGACGAATTGCTGATCCCGGTCAACACATTGATCGACGAGAAGGTGGCGGATCTGCTGGAGGCCAATAGTATTGACCAGATGCGGGTGCGCTCTATCATCACCTGTGAAACCCGGGATGGTGTCTGTGCACGTTGCTATGGTCGTGACCTGGCCCGTGGTGACCTGATCAGCCAGGGTGAGGCGGTCGGCGTAATCGCTGCACAGTCTATCGGTGAGCCCGGTACCCAGCTGACCATGCGTACCTTCCATATCGGTGGTGCGGCATCGCGTGCAGCAGCAGACAACAGTGTGGATGTGAACAATAATGGTACGGTTCACCTGCATAATATACGTTCGGTACAACATGCCGATGGACACCGGGTTGCGGTCTCCCGTTCCGGTGAGGTTGCGGTGGTGGATGAGGCAGGCCGTGAGCGTGAGCGCTACAAGATTCCCTATGGTGCCGAGATTGCGATCAATGAAGGGGATCGTGTCGAGGCGGGGCAGAGTGTAGTCAGCTGGGATCCGCACACCCACCCGGTGGTTACCGAGGTAGGTGGACATATCCGCTTCAACTACTTTGTTGACGGGGTCTCCTTCCGCAAGGAGACGGATGAGGTAACGGGACTGACCAGTGTGGTCGTGACTGATGCCAAACAGCGTGCCGTAGGTGAGCAGACCTTGATGGTGACCAATGGCAAGGGCGAGCAGTTTGAAGAGGTGGTGGGTAACCGTGATCTGCGTCCGATGATCATGCTGCTGGATGAGAACGGAGAGGAGATCATGATTCCCGGAACCAGTGTTCCGGCACAGTACTTCCTTCCTGCAGGTGCCATTGTAACGGTCGAGGATGGTACAGAGGTGGGTGTAGGTGATGTCCTCGCCCGTATTCCGCAAGAGGCAGGCAAGACCCGTGACATTACCGGTGGTCTGCCCCGGGTTGCCGATCTGTTTGAGGCGCGTAAGCCGAAGGAGCCGGCCGTTATGGCGGAACAGACCGGTACCATCACCTTCGGTAAAGAGACCAAGGGCAAGCAGCGTGTAGTCATCGTCGGCGAGGATGGGGAGCAGACCGAGACGCTTATCCCTAAATTCCGACACGTTACCGTATTTGAAGGTGAGCATGTGGAGAAGGGGGAGGTGATCGTGGATGGTGCACCGGATCCGCATGATATTTTGCGACTGAAGGGGATCCCCGAGCTTGCCCGCTATATCACCAATGAGGTGCAGGATGTATACCGTCTGCAGGGTGTAGGGATCAATGACAAGCACATCGAGTGTATCGTGCGTCAGATGTTGCGTCGTGTAGTGGTGATCAATCCGGGCGATACCAAGTTCCTTCAGGGGGAGCAGGTTGAAAGGGCTCGCATGCTGGATGAGAATGATCGAGTCACTGGGTTGGGCAAGATGCCGGCCTCTTATGAGGATATCCTGCTTGGTATCACCAAGGCCTCACTGGCTACCGACTCCTTTGTTTCAGCCGCTTCGTTCCAGGAGACCACGCGTGTACTGACCGAGGCATCGGTTACCGGCAAGAGTGATGACCTGCGCGGACTGAAGGAGAATGTGATTGTAGGCCGTCTGATTCCAGCGGGAACCGGGCTTGCGTTCCACAAGCAGCGTCGTCAGCGTAGAGGTCTGTTCGCGGATGCCGAAATTCCGAAGGTTAGTGCGGAAGAGGTCGAGGTTGTGGCTGAGGCCGATGAGGCTGCTGAAGAGTGATGACGTTGTTGCGACCATCTCTGCACCCGGGATCAGGGTGGGGAGGTGGCCGTGGCAAGGTGTCGCTAATTAATTTGGTTTTTTTGCCATAAAGCGGTTGACACCATCGAGTCGGATCTCTAGAATTCGCGTTCCTGATTACGAGGAGGGGCCGAAACGCCCGCATCGTATACTGGCAAAGTTGAGGTAATGAGTAGGTAGATGGGCCGGGTCTGCTGAAACAAAATCGATGAAGATCGACTCTCCCGGTCGGGTTGAAAGGGGTCGGTCTTTTTTGTCGCTTTTGCATCTGCTCTTTAACACTGATTGATTTTGGTGCCTAAATATGCGGCTCGAAAGCGTTTGAATTTGGCATAAAGTAAAGAAGAACGATGGCAACGATTAATCAGTTGGTAAGAAAACCTCGCAAGGTTCAGAAAGAGAAGAGCAAGGTGCCTGCGCTGGATGCATGTCCACAAAAGCGCGGTGTCTGCACCCGTGTCTATACAACCACTCCAAAGAAGCCTAACTCGGCAATGAGGAAGGTGGCGCGTGTTCGTCTGACGAACAGTATGGAGGTCTCTTCTTATATTGGTGGTGAGGGGCACAACCTTCAGGAGCACTCGGTGGTGCTGATTCGAGGTGGTCGTGTCAAGGATCTTCCCGGTGTACGTTATCACGTTGTTCGCGGCAGTCTGGATACTACCGGTGTCGAGGCGCGTCGTCAGGGTCGTTCCAAGTATGGGGCGAAGAGGCCCAAGAGTTAAGTTGGTATTTGACTACTCCACTTTTCAGTAAAAAATTTGAGCAAAGCTGATGTCCAGAAGAAATAGAGCCCCCAAGCGTACCGTATTGCCAGATCCAAAGTTTGGAAATGAGCAGCTGACCAAGTTTATCAATGTCATCATGAAGGATGGCAAGAAGTCAGTGGCTGAGAAGATTGTCTATGGTGCACTGGATGTGGTCGAGGAGCGTGGCAAGAGTGAGCCGGTCGAGGCGCTGTTTGAGGCGCTGGAGAATATTGGCCCCAAGGTCGAGGTGAAATCTCGCCGTGTGGGTGGTTCTACCTATCAGGTGCCGGTAGAGGTTCGTCCCGAGCGTCGCATGGCACTGGGTATGCGTTGGTTGGTTGAGTCTGCCCGCAAGCGCGGAGAAAAGACCATGGGTTTGCGTCTGGCTGGTGAGATTATGGATGCGGTAGAGAGTCGTGGTGCGGCAGTGAAGAAGAGAGAGGATACCCATCGTATGGCTGAGGCCAACAAGGCGTTCTCGCACTTCCGCTGGTAACCTTATATTTTTGATTTTTGCTCTTTAACAGATACGGATTTAGATAGAAATGGCACGTACAACACCATTGAAGCGGTATCGTAACCTCGGGATCATGGCGCATATCGATGCGGGCAAGACCACTACGACCGAGCGCATTCTGTTCTATACAGGCCTCTCTCACAAGATTGGTGAGGTACATGATGGTGCTGCAACCATGGACTGGATGGAGCAGGAGCAGGAGCGTGGAATCACCATCACCTCGGCTGCGACTACCTCTTTCTGGATGGGTATGGATCAGCAGTTTGACAAGCATCGTATCAATATTATTGACACCCCGGGACACGTTGACTTCACCATTGAGGTGGAGCGCTCACTACGTGTGCTCGATGGCGCCTGTGCGGTCTTTTGTGCGGTCGGTGGTGTAGAGCCACAGTCCGAGACGGTATGGCGTCAGGCCAACAAGTATGGTGTGCCCCGTATTGGCTTCGTCAACAAGATGGATCGCTCTGGCGCTGATTTCCTCCGTGTGGTTGAGCAGGTACGTGAACGTCTGGGTGCCAATGCGGTGCCGATCCAGATGAATATCGGTGCCGAGGATGAGTTCAAGGGGGTGGTTGATCTGATTCGTATGCAGGCGATCTACTGGAATGAGGACGACATGGGGATGACCTATGAGGCCAGAGAGATTCCAGCCGAGTTGCAAGACAAGTGCGATGAGTTGCGTGAGCAGATGGTTGAGGCGGCAGCCGAAGCCAACGAGGAGCTGATGGAGAAGTACCTCGAGGAGGGTGAGCTCACTGAGGATGAGATTCGTGAAGGAATCCGAATTCAGACACTGAATAACGAAATTGTTCCAATGATGTGTGGCTCTGCATTCAAGAATAAGGGTGTGCAGGCGATGCTGGACGCAGTGATCTATTTTATGCCTTCTCCGCTTGACGTACCTGCGATCAAGGGTGAGCTGGAGGATGGTACCGAGGCAGAGCGTCATGCGGATGACGACGAGCCGTTCTCTGCATTGGCCTTCAAGATTGCCACGGACCCTTATGTGGGAACCCTGACCTTCTTCCGTGTCTACTCCGGTGTGATCAACTCCGGTGACTTCTGCTACAACACGGTGAAGGGCAAGAAGGAGCGTATCGGGCGTATCGTGCAGATGCACTCCAATGATCGTGAAGAGATCAAGGAGGTTCGTGCAGGTGATATTGCGGCGGCAATTGGCCTCAAGGATGTCACTACGGGCGACACGCTCTGTTCAATGGATGACAAGGTTATCCTTGAGCGTATGGAGTTTCCGGAGCCGGTGATCTCGGTTGCGGTAGAGCCCAAATCGAAGGCGGATCAGGAGAAGATGGGTATTGCTCTCTCCAAGCTGGCGCAGGAAGATCCCTCTTTCCGTGTTAATACCGATGAAGAGTCTGGTCAGACCATTATCTCCGGTATGGGTGAGCTTCACCTGGAGATCATTGTTGACCGCATGATGCGTGAGTTTAACGTCGAGGCAGCCGTAGGTGCGCCTCAGGTGGCTTACCGTGAAACCATTCGCAAGCCAATCGAGCAGGAGGGCAAGTTTGTACGCCAGTCTGGTGGTCGTGGTCAATTTGGACACGTCTGGCTGCGGATTGAGCCACAGGAGCCTGGTGCAGGCTATGAGTTTGTCAACGAGATCGTCGGTGGTGTCGTACCCAAGGAGTACATCCCTGCGGTAGACAAGGGGGTACAGGAGCAGATGAAGAACGGTGTACTGGCTGGTTACCCGATCGAAGACTGCAAGGTGACCCTGTATGACGGTTCCTACCATGATGTGGACTCCAATGAATTGGCGTTCAAGGTGGCTGGCTCCATGGCATTCAAGCAAGGTGCGCTGAACGCTAGCCCGGTGCTGCTTGAGCCAATGATGAAGGTGGATGTGGTAACCCCGGAAGAGTACATGGGGGATGTGATGGGTGACCTCAATCGTCGTCGCGGTATGGTTGCCGGAATGGATGACTCCCCGGCAGGCAAGATGATTGTGGCCAGCGTGCCCCTCTCCGAGATGTTTGGTTATGCAACCGACCTGCGTTCGGCTACCCAGGGACGTGCAACCTACTCCATGGAGTTTGAGAAGTATGCAGAGGCACCCGCCAATATTGCAGAGGCTGTAATCAAGAAGAACGGCTAGTAGATCAGGCACCTTCAGTAAACAGTAACAGGCAGATTTAAAGATTTTTTCCGGTCAAGATGCAGACCGAATAAAACAAGAGGAAATAGACGATGTCCAAGGAAAAGTTTGAGAGAACGAAACCGCACGTAAACGTAGGGACCA
>CAYFNH010000062.1:0-15121 GCA_964344435.1 uncultured Piscirickettsiaceae bacterium
CACCTTGACATGGTGGAAGTCGGTGGTTCGAATCCACTCGCGCCTACCAATTTTATGATAATGGTCAGCCATCCAGTATGATGTCTGACCATTTTTTTTGATTTAGCGAGTTTGTTAAACATGCGGCCCCTGGTATGGGTCGCCACTGGAGATGGAATATGCCTTTGATTACTCTTCCCGATGGTTCTCAACGCTCTTTTGATGGTCCGGTTACGGTTCATGATGTGGCTGCGGATATTGGTCCGGGGCTGGCGAAGGCGGCATTGGCTGGCAAAGTAGAGGGGCGTTTGGTCGATACCTCGTTCACCATTACCGAAGATGCTGCACTCTCGCTGATTACCAGTCGTGATGAGGAGGGGCTGGAGGTTATTCGCCACTCTACCGCGCACCTGCTGGCCCAGGCTGTGAAGTCGCTCTATCCAGAGACCCAGATCACCATCGGTCCGGTGGTTGAGAATGGCTTCTACTATGACTTCTCACGGGAAGAGAAGTTTGCTCCTGAAGACTTCAAGAAGATTGAAAACAGGATGGCTGAGCTGGCCAAGGAAAACTTGCCTGTTGAACGCTCTGAAATGGATCGGGATGAGGCTGTCGCCTTTTTTGAAGCGCAGGGTGAGGCCTACAAGGCGGAGATTATTCGGGATATTCCGGAAGGGCAGGTACTTTCACTCTATCGTCAGGGCGACTTTATCGATCTCTGTCGTGGCCCACATGTTCCTTCCACCGGCCACCTCAAGGGGGGCTTCAAGTTGATGAAGCTGGCTGGAGCCTACTGGCGTGGCGACTCCAATAACGAGATGCTGCAACGGATTTACGGAACCGCCTTTGCCGACAAGAAGCAGCTCAAGCAGTATCTGCACCAGCTTGAGGAGGCAGAGAAGCGAGATCACCGCAAGATTGGCAAGAAACTGGATCTGTTTCATAGTCAGGAGGAGGCCCCCGGCATGGTCTTCTGGCATAGCAAGGGGTGGTCGATCTACCGCGAAGTGGAGGATTATGTACGTGAGAAGCTGCGTCACCACGGTTATCAGGAGGTTCACACCCCACAGGTGATCGACCGCGTACTGTGGGAGAAGTCGGGACACTGGGACAAGTTTGGCGACATGATCTTCTCTACCCACTCGGAAAATCGTGATTATGCGATCAAGCCGATGAACTGTCCCGGGCATGTGCAGATCTATAACCAGGGGCTGCGCAGCTATCGGGATCTGCCACTGCGTCTGGCGGAGTTTGGCTCCTGCCACCGTAACGAGCCTTCCGGTACCTTGCATGGGCTGATGAGAGTACGTAACTTTACCCAGGATGATGCCCACATCTTCTGTACCGAGGAGCAGATCCAGTCCGAGGTGGCTGCCTTTATGGAGCTACTGTTTGAGGTCTATGAGGACTTTGGTTTCAACGAAGTGCTGATCAAGCTCTCTACCCGTCCAGAAAAGCGGGTCGGTAGTGATGAGGTCTGGGATCAGGCAGAGCAGGCGCTGGAGACTGCACTTAACACCAAGGGGCTGAAATGGGAGCTGCAGCCCGGAGAGGGTGCCTTCTACGGGCCGAAGATCGAGTTTTCACTGAAAGATTGCATTGGTCGAGTCTGGCAGTGTGGCACCATTCAGGTCGACTTCTCCATGCCGGGACGTCTGGAAGCCACCTACGTGGATGAGCAGGGTGAGAAGAAGCATCCTGTGATGTTGCACCGTGCAATCCTCGGCTCTCTGGAGCGTTTTGTCGGTATTTTGATCGAGGAATTTGCCGGTTCAATGCCGCCTTGGTTGTCACCACTACAGGCGGTGGTGGTCAATATCACCGACAATCAGCGTGAAGCAGTCGAAAAAGTGGCTGAAACCCTGAATAATGCAGGGTTTCGGGTCGAATCTGACTTGAGAAACGAGAAGATTGGACTTAAAATTCGCGAACATTCCATGCAGCGTGTCCCTTATATATTGGTGATTGGGGATCGCGAGATGGACGAGGGTACAGTCGCAGTGCGTATGCGTGGGGGTAAAGAGCTGGGAACACTTCCCGTTGAGGCCTTTATCGAACACCTGCAGCAGGATGTGAAGGATCGCAGGCAGGTTGACGCACAGTAAGACGGTGCCTATTTTTTGATTGTTTGATTAGGAGAACTTGAGATCGCACTTCAGCCCAAAGGCCCCAGGGGCCGCATGCCCGAAAAGACCCGGGAGCATCAAATCAACGAGGATATTACTGCATCACCATTGCGTGTTTTTGGTGCAGGTGAGTCGGAATCAGAGGTCGTCTCCCTGAGCCAGGCATTGGCAATGGCTGAAGAGGCTGGATTGGATCTGGTCGAGATTGCACCGAAAGCGGAGCCGCCAGTCTGTCGCGTGATGGACTACGGTAAATTCCTGTTTGAAGAGAGCAAAAAGAAGAGCGCTGCGAAGAAAAAACAGAAGCAGGTTCAGATCAAGGAGATCAAGTTCCGCCCGGGTACCGGTGAAGGGGATTATCAGATCAAGCTGAAAAACCTGATCAAGTTTCTCGAACAGGGCAACAAGACCAAGATCACGATTCGTTATCGTGGGCGTGAGATGGCTCATCGCGAGATCGGTATGGAGATGCTCAAGCGCATTGAAAATGATCTGGAAGAGTACGGCAAGGTTGAACAGTTTCCCAAGATGGAGGGGCGCCAGATGATCATGGTGGTGGGGCCGCTCTCCAAAAAGAAATAGCCGCCATCCCTCAGCTTGTTTATTTGATGATGTGGTAATCGAGGACTTTCAGTTTTTGTTGAAGCTGTTATAATCCGCAAACTTTTTGACCCCAGTACGGTACAAGGCACACCGGCTGGGGAGTTTTAACCGGATCGGCTGTTGTCAGGATCCGCACGTAATAGAGGTAACAAGATGCCAAAGATAAAATCCAAGCGAGGCGCTTCCAAGCGCTTCAAGGCGACCGCGTCCGGCTTCAAGCGGGGACAGGGTTTTCGCAGTCATATCCTGACCAAGAAATCAACCAAACGCAAACGTCAGCTGCGTAGCCCACTGCACATCCATGAGAGTAATGTGGCTGCTGTAAAGCAGATGCTGCCCTACGCCTAACCCGGGAGAACTGAACCATGCCAAGAGTAAAAAGAGGCGTCCAGGCACGCGCACGTCATAAGAAGACCCTGAAAGAGGCACGTGGATATTACGGTGCCCGTAGCCGGGTCTACCGAGTTGCCAAACAGGCGGTCACCAAGGCGGGGCAGTATGCCTACCGTGACCGTCGCCAGAAAAAACGTCAGTTCCGTTCCTTGTGGATTGTGCGCATCAATGCAGAGGCTCGTAACAACGGGATCTCCTACAGCAACATGATCAACGGCCTGAATCGTGCGGGTGTTGAAGTAGACCGCAAGGTGCTGGCAGATCTGGCTGTACATGACAAGGTTGCCTTTGCTGCACTGGCTGAGCAGGCCAAGTCCGCACTGTAAATACGGTTGCAACCAACCGGACGAAAGCCGTAAAGAGGGGGCAGCATACTGTTTTGGTTTGCTGCCCCCTTTCCATTTTTGAGATATACCGATGACCACAGAACTACAGACACTGGTAAGTGATGCTGAAAATTCCATCCGTCAGGCCACCGATCTGACCACACTGGATCAGGTACGGGTTGGCGTGCTGGGTAAGAAGGGGGCCTTGACGGCAATCCTCAAAACCCTTGGCACGATGGAACCGCAGCAACGCAAGGAGATCGGGGGTGCGGTAAACCAGGCCAAACAGTCTCTACAACAGCAGATCGAAGAGCGCAAAAAGGTACTGGAAAGTGCTGCGCTGGATCGTCAACTGGCCGAAGAAGCCATTGATGTAACCCTGCCGGGGCGTCGTGGTCATCAGGGTTCTATCCATCCGGTGACACGCACACTGGAACGGATTGAAGAGCTGTTCCGCCGTGTTGGTTTCGAGGTGGCAGAAGGGCCCGAGGTAGAGGACGATTACCACAATTTCGAGGCACTCAATATCCCCGAGCACCACCCCGCGCGTGCGATGCACGACACCTTCTATTTTCCTGATGGTCGGGTTCTGAGAACGCACACTTCACCGGTACAGGTTCGGGTGATGGAGTCCAGCGAACCTCCGCTGCGTATCATTGCCCCGGGGCGGGTCTACCGGTGTGACTCAGATCTGACACACACGCCCATGTTTCACCAGGTGGAGGGGCTGATTGTGGATGAGTCGGTAAGCTTTGCCGACCTCAAGGGGCTGCTGCATGACTTTCTGCGCAGCTTCTTCGAGCAGGAGGCGCTGCAGCTCCGTTTTCGCCCCTCCTATTTTCCCTTTACCGAGCCCTCTGCCGAGGTGGATATAGAGTGTGTCATGTGTGGCGGAAAGGGGTGTCGAGTATGCAGCCATAGCGGCTGGTTGGAAGTGCTGGGTTGCGGTATGGTCCATCCGGAGGTCTTCAACCACTCTGGGGTGGATACCGAGCGTTATACCGGTCTGGCCTTCGGGCTCGGGGTGGAGCGCCTGGCGATGCTGCGCTATGGAATCAATGATCTGCGTCTGTTCTTCGAGAACGACCTGCGCTTTCTCAAGAGTTTTGCCTGAACATTGTTGACGAGTAGACAAGATGAAATTTAGTGAATCGTGGTTACGTGAGTGGGTCGACCCTGCGGTCAGTACCGAAAAGTTGCTGGAACAGCTGACCATGGCAGGATTGGAAGTGGATGGCATCGAAAGTGCTGCCCCGGAGTTTGATCAGGTGGTGGTGGCAGAGGTTATCTCGGTTGATCCGCACCCCGATGCCGATCGCCTGCGGGTCACTCAGGTCAATGTTGGAGAAGAGGCACCGCTGACCATCGTTACCAATGTGGCCGATATCGCTGCCGGAGAGAAGGTGGCCGTTGCCAAAGTGGGCTGTGTACTGCCCGATGGAATGAAAATCAAGAAGGCCAAGTTGCGCGGAGTTGCCTCCTTCGGCATGTTCTGCTCGATGGGCACATTGGGACTGTTGGAGGAGAGTGACAAACTGGAGCGACTTCCTGCTGATGCACCGGTAGGGGCTTCGATTCGTCAATATATGGCGCTTGATGATCAGGTGATTGAGGTGGATCTCACCCCGAACCGGGGCGACTGCCTCAGCCTGGCCGGGGTTGCCAGAGAGGTTGGGGTGGTTAACCAGACAGAAGTTTCCACATTAACGTTTGATTCGGTAGTGGTCGGTTCAGAGCAGACCTATCCAGTATCAGTTGAAAACAGTGCCGGCTGCCCACGTTACCTGGGAAGGGTAATCGAGAAGATTGATCCGAAGGCCACAACGCCACTGTGGATGCAGGAGCGGCTGCGTCGTTCCGGGTTACGTTCACTGGGGCCACTGGTGGATGTAACCAACTATGTGATGCTGGAGCTCGGGCAGCCCATGCACGCCTTTGATCTGCAGCAGTTGAGTGGCGGGATTACCGTGCGCGATGCAGTAGAGGGGGAGACGTTGACCTTACTGGATGGCAAGCCAATTACTCTGCAGCCGGGAACCCTGTTGATTGCGGATGACCAGGGGCCGCTGGCGCTGGCCGGAATCATGGGGGGAGAGAAGAGCGGCATTGGCGAGCAGACCACGTCCCTGTTTCTGGAGTGCGCCTTTTTCGCTCCGTTGGCCATTGCCGGAAAGGCACGTGGGTATGGTCTACACACCGACTCCTCACACCGTTATGAGCGCGGAGTTGATCCCCGCTTGCAGCACCGGGCAATGGAGCGGGCCACCCAGCTACTGGTCGATATTGTCGGGGGGGGTGCAGGCCCCATTACAGAGGTGGCTAGTGAGGAAAATCTGCCTCAAGCCAGGGTCATCACACTGCGTGAAAACAGACTGGAGAGGGTGTTGGGGCTCGCGCTTGACCCTGTCTGGGTAAGCGAGATCCTGCAGCGCCTGGGCATGTCGGTAGAACGTACCGATGAGGGCTGGATTGCTACACCACCAAGCTGGCGCTTTGATCTGACCATCGAGGCGGACCTGGTCGAAGAGGTAGGGCGAATTTATGGCTATGACCAGCTTCCCAGTACCCATCCACAGCTGACTGCGGCCATCCGTAGTAACCCGGAGGCGATCACGCCACTATCCAAAATGCGGCAGGTGTTGGTGGATCGTGGTTATAGCGAGGTGATCACCTACAGCTTTGTGGACCCTGTACTGCAGGAGGTGATGGATAGTAGTCACCAGGGGCTTGCACTTGCGAACCCGATCTCCTCGGATCTCTCGGTGATGCGCACCTCACTCTGGCCCGGATTGATCCAGAGCTTCCAATTTAACAGTAAGCGTCAACAGAATCAGATTCGTCTCTTTGAGACCGGGTTGCGCTTTGTCCCGGAAGAGGGGGAGCTGAAGCAGGAGATGGCGATTTCCGGCCTTGTTTATGGTGAGTTTTTACCTGAGCAATGGTCATCAACTTTAAGATCGGTAGATTTTTTTGATCTGAAAGGAGACATTGAACAGCTACTGGCCGAGGTCAGCGAATTGCGCTTTGTGGCCACTGCACACCCCATGCTTCACCCCGGGAAATGTGCCCAGGTGTTTGCCGGTGAAACCGCGTTGGGTTGGGCTGGGGCGATCCACCCTGCAGTTGCCGCCAGGCTCTCTGTACCGAAAGGGCTCTATCTGTTTGAGCTCGATCTGCACCCTGTTCAGCAGAGCACAATTCCCGGTTTTACCCCGCTTTCAAAATTCCCGATGATCCGGCGTGATCTGGCTATCGTGCTTGACGAGCAGATTCCAGCACAGCATGTTCTGGACTCGGTAGTAGAGAGTGTTGATGGTGGCCTGTTGCGTGAATTGCGACTGTTTGATCTTTATCAGGGGGAGCATCTTGGGCAGGGAGAGAAAAGCCTGGCCTTTGGGCTCTTTTTACAGCACGATGAGCGCACGTTGACCGATGATGAGGTAGATGCGATTGTGCAGCAGGTAGTAGAGGCGCTGCAAACCCGGCATGGTGCCCAATTGCGCGCATAACAAGTCACAAATGGCTTGCTGAAAGCGGTTAAATTTTATATTGTTACGACCATTACCAAAAGGACATCCCTATACAGCGGTATGATGATACCCACTGTATCATGGGCTATAACCAAATATAATCATAAACAAACAAGGAGTTGGTGAAATGACACTGACCAAAGCGTCACTATGTGAGACATTGAATGAAGAGTTGGGGCTAAACAAGCGTGAATCAAAAGAGATGATTGAACATTTCTACGAAGAAATTCGTGGTGCGCTGGAGGGGGGGGAGAATGTCAAGCTGTCAGGCTTCGGCAACTTTGATCTGCGAGAGAAGTCTCCACGCCCAGGCCGCAACCCGAAAACCGGCGAAGAGATTCCCATTACGGCTCGTCGTGTAGTCACCTTCAAGGCGGGGCTCAAATTGAAGGAGAGTGTGGACAACTACAGCAATCAGGTGTTTTCAAACTGATCCGTCCGTTTGGACAGTAGTCTTGTAAATCACAATGAGTCACGACCCCAGCGCAACCGAGATCAAGGTCAGTCAACTGCCTCCGATCCCGACCAAGCGTTACTTCACCATTGGCGAGGTCTCAAAACTGTGTGCTGTAAAGCCACATGTTCTGCGCTATTGGGAGCAGGAGTTTTCACAGCTCAAGCCGGTAACTCGCAGAGGCAACCGGCGCTACTACCAGCAGCACGACATCAAGCTGATTCGCAAGATTCGCAGCCTGCTCTATGAGGAAGGGTTTACCATTAGTGGTGCACAGCATAAACTGGGGCGCAAAGGTGAAGGGGTTAGTGTAAAGGCGGACATCTCAGAGATTCGCAGAGAGTTGCAGACCCTCCTGACACGACTCTCCGCATAACAAGGATACTCTCCTGTTCACCCCATTTCGCGGCATGATAGTGAATTTTTGACATTGCGAGCAGAATTGTTCGCTGGTATAGTCAGCCTCCATGCAGTGAGACCCATCGGCAGAGTGAACCTTTTCAGCTGCGAGAGTCCTGATGGCAGAGTGCCAGTCAGGCGCTGCATGAGTACAGCAAGAACTACCTTTTGTAGATAGCTGTCCTGATTGAGACAGAATGGGGACGAGTAAAAATAACAGATTTTTTTGGAAGTGTGGCTGTAGATGCGGCATATCGCAGAGTCATCTTCGACAGAGTAATTTTGGTTGTCGCCAGTTGTGGCGCCAATATCATTGATATACCAGACAAACACTGAATGGTTAGGGTAAAATAACAGTATCTAATTGTTTTGTTTAAAGAAAACAGAAGAATTTAGTCAAACCCGAACAGCTTGATGCTGTTCGGGGTTTTTGCCTGTATGATCGACGCTCTGTCGAGAGATTCTCGAGCACACTTCCATCCATGGAAGTAGATTGAGAATAATAAAATGAAACGAATTTTAATGAATGCAACGCAGCAGGAAGAGCTGCGCGTAGCCTTGGTGGATGGTCAGTACCTCTATGATCTCGATATCGAGAGTGCGGCCTATGAGAAAAAGAAGGGGAACATCTACAAGGGCAAGATCACCCGAATTGAACCCAGCCTGGAGGCTGCCTTTGTCAACTACGGCTGCGAACGTCACGGCTTCCTCCCTTTCAAGGAGGTTTCCCGTAGCTATTTCAAGGAGGGGGCATTTGACGGAGGGGGGCGTCCCAATATTGCCGAATGTATCCGGGAGGGGCAGGAGGTAATCATCCAGATTGAGAAGGAGGAGCGTGGCAACAAGGGGGCTGCGTTGACTACCTTCATCAGCATGGCCGGGCGCTACCTGGTCTATATGCCAAATAATCCGAGAGCGGGCGGAATCTCGCGGCGGATTGAGGGGGCGGATCGTCAGGAACTGCGTAACGCAATGAAGGATATGGAGATCCCCACCGGTTCGGGTGCCATTGTTCGTACTGCGGGAATCGGCAAGACCACCGAAGAGCTGCAGTGGGATCTTGATTATCAGCACCAGATCTGGAGCAGTATTGAGACCGCTGCCGAGAAACCGGCCCCCTTCCTGATCTACCGGGAAAGCGACATTGTGGTACGGGCCATTCGAGACTATCTGCGAGATGATATTGGTGAAATCCTGATCGATGATGAGGATACCTACCAGTTGGCACATGAATTCATGTCTCGTGTCATGCCGCACAACCTGAGAAAGCTGAAACGCTACCAGGAAGAGAGCCCCATTTTTACCCGTTTCCAGATCGAGAGCCAGTTGGAGTCCGCGTTTCAGCGTGAGGTTCGCCTCCCCTCTGGCGGCTCTATCGTTATCGACCCTACCGAGGCGCTGATCTCTATTGATATCAACTCTGCTCGTGCCACCAAGGGGAGCAATATCGAAGAGACTGCGCTCAATGCCAACCTTGAGGCGGCCGATGAGATTGCGAGACAGTTGAGACTGCGGGACAGTGGTGGACTGGTGGTAATTGATTTCATCGATATGCAGTCCAATAAAAATCAACGCTCTGTAGAGAACCGGTTGCGGGACGCCTTGAGACCGGATCGGGCTCGGGTTCAGGTGGGGAGAATCTCCCGCTTTGGTCTGCTGGAGATGTCACGACAACGGCTGCGCCCCTCGCTGGGAGAGTCGGCCCATAACGTATGCCCGCGCTGTAGCGGTCAGGGCACCATTCGGGGCACCCAGTCCATTGCCCTTTCGGTGTTGAGACTGGTTCAGGAGGAGGCGCTCAAGGAGGGCACCGGACAGGTGGTTGCCCAGCTGCCCATTTCGGTGGCTACCTATCTGCTCAATGAGAAGCGTAATGCCATTACCGAGATTGAGGGGCGCTGCCAGGTCTCGATTCTGCTGGTGCCCAACCATACCCTGGAGACCCCGCACTACAGCATCGAACGCTTGCGCAAACGCCCAGGTCAGGAGCAGGAAGAGAATCGTCCCAGTTATAAGCAGGTCGAGGAGCGTGAACCGGAGCGTGTGGTGATTGAGGAGGCCGCCTCTGTTGTCAAGGAACAGCCAGCGGTAAGAGAGATCATGCCTGATGCACCGGTACCTCAAAGCGAACGCAGGCAAGAAGGGGGGGCAACCGACTCGGGTGAACCCTCTACCTCTTTCGTTAAAAAGCTTTTCTCTTCCCTGTTTGGTCGCGATGAAAAAGAGGAGGAACCTGCTGCAGAGAAGAGCTCTGATGGAGAGCGCAGTCGCGGTAGAAACCGTAACCGCCAACAGGGGAATCGCAGCAGCGGTGGCCGAGGGAACAACCGCCGCGGACAGGGGGGGAATAATCGTAATCGGCCGCGCAAGGAGGCGGGGAATCAGCAGAAGGATAACGACGAAGCGGAGAATAGCCGCCAGGAGGGGAAGGAGCAGAAAAGTAGCAATCGCAGACGTCGCAGGGGGGGGCGAAACCGTAACAAAGGTGGCTCACAAGCAGCCGCACAGGGCGCACCGGATCAGGGACAAGCGCAACAGCAGGCACAGGGTAATGAGCAAAAACAGCCCTCCAGCGGTGGTGCCACATCCTCTGGTGCTGGAAAAGAGCAGGGTGCTGTGAAGGAGAGTACGGAACAGAAACCACGCAAGCCAAGAACAAAGCGAGCGGCCCCAAGGCAGTCAAACAAAAGCGACTCAGCCTCCACAGAAAAACCCTCTGCTGATAACTCCGGCAATACCCAGCCTGACAGCAGTGACCGTCGTGCAGCAAAACCAGAGGCCAAACCAAAATCGGCTACTACAGCAGGTAACGAGGATGCGAAGGCCCAGCCTGACGCCACAAAGCCAACGGCTGAAAATACGAAACCAAAGGGTGAGCCGCCAAAAGAGAAACCGGCTAAAGCGGTCAAATCAACAGAGACGGTAGCCCCTAAAACAGCCGCGTCGGCACCATCAGGGGATAGCTCGGCAGCAGCTAAAACGGATGCACCAAAGCCGAAATCTCCCAAAGCAGAACCGAAACCAGCCAAGGCAGAAGCGCCCAAAGCGGAAGGCGAATAGCTGAGTATACTTGGTTACACACAATCTCCTTCCCCATTGAGGGGGGAAGGAGGTAGTGTCAGATCAGGTGAGACACATTATCTCGGCCAGAACTTTCTCAACCGAGATTATAGTGTGTGCGGATATGCTGTATCAGGCCGCGTGAGGCATCCTCCACCATATCAAATACGGTTTCGAAGCCATTGGCTCCACCATAGTATGGGTCGGGCACCTCACGGGTACGCCACTGGTCTGAGGCAAACTCCATAAACAGTTTAAGTTTTGTGACGCTCTCCTGATTGGTGTACTGCTCGAGAATGGAGTAGTTGTCTCGATCCATCGCCAGCACCAGATCAAAGCGCTCAAAGTCCCGCTCTTTTGCCTTGCGGGCTCGCAGGTCACTCATGTCAAGCCCTCGGTTGAGCGCAGTCTTTTGTGCACGTTGATCCGGTGGGCTACCCACATGGTAGGAGTGGGTACCCGCTGAATCTACCTCGATTTGCTCCGAGAGCCCCTCATCCTCCACCATTTTACGAAAAACACCATGAGCCGTGGGAGATCGGCAGATATTCCCCATGCAGACAAAGAGGATACGAACCACGCCTTTTTTAGCCATAATATTACAATATTCCTTATATTAAGCGATGCGCTGTGCTGAATTGATTGGGTGAGTAACAGAACCAAATCTCAGGAACCTCTGAATAAGTCTGAGTAATTTGAATCGCGTCTGTAGCGTTCAAGATCAAGGCGGAGATCGCAGCCAATAGCAGGCTATTAGCAAGATCTTCAACGAAGATATTGGACGCTACAGGCGTTAGGCATTTGCTCATGACTTGTTCAGGGGTTCCCTCAGTGCAATAGAGCGCAATGCTACACACAAAACCGTTTCAATCAAGGCGCTGCCGGGTGATTGCCGAGAAGAGACAGCCAAGGATATGCTAAGATGCTCGTCCCCCAGGTAAATAGAGGATGAATGATGGAGCAAATTCTGGAGATTCGAGAAGGATGCAACACCCCTGAGCAGCTGTTGAAAAGTCTGCCTTTTTCCCGCTTTTTGAAGATCTACAAGGCGGAGTTTATTGATAATCTGGATCACCGTGATATCAAACGCAAGAATGAGGCGATACACCGGGTTAGCTTTATCAAGGAGGTGTGTGCACGGGACTATCTCGATCTGCTGCAACGTGAAGGGATTGCTCCCGGCACCGAGATGGAGCGGGCACGAAACCTGGTACGCTTTATCGATGGTGCGTTTCACCACTTTCGTTCCAGTAGTTACTCCCGTTTGGTGAGGCTACAGAACGATGTGGTTTCAACTGGCCTGGAGACCTCGGAGTCGGTCAAGGACAAAGTGACCGAGAAGGCCGGAACCCTGTCGGATCTAATTCTGGAAACCCGGCGCAAGCTTTTGCGCAAGGTTGATATGGAGCACGGTGTACGTCGTACCCACGGACTGGATGCCTCCCCCAATGTGACTGCAGGAGAGGTTTCCGGCCACTATCTCAATCTGCCCTCTGACTACGTTGGGCTCTCGCATGTCCCGTTGACCATAGCTGCCGACATTCGTACCGGAGTGGATTACACCACCCCTTCCAACAAGCGTGCAGAACCCTTTTATGAGCTTGATCATAATCCGCTCAAACTGGAGCAGTTCAATCCGGATGAGTGGGTTTCGGTTCCGCTACAGGTGGGTGCCTGGTTGATTGTGGCCTATCTGCACAAATCACGTGGCACGGTGGAGATGGAGCCGGGACTGCTCAATCTGTTCCCATTTGCCCGTGTGGATGACATCAAAAACAACCGCCGTCCGGATGGAGTCTTCATCTTCGGGGATCCCAATGCAGCCTCGAATGATCTCGGCTACTACTGGGATGAGAAGAACCGGATGTTGGTAGGGTTGGTACCGAACCGGGATGAGCTTAAATATTTTGGCTATAGCAAAAAGCCGATCCTCACCCTGCACAACGTGCTGGCCATACAGAATGGTGAGCTGCCGCTTCATTGTGGCTGTACCCGCTATATCGTCCGTTTTGATGAGCAGGAGGGGCCCTATATTGCCGAGATGTTGATCAAGGCAGATGATATGGGCCGAATGGTACTGCAGACTGGAGAAGATGGTGTGGTGAGACCGATCTTCTATGGTACCGAGACCGGGGCCTTTGCCTGCCTGGATGGGTTCAGTGAGCAGGCCAAGCTGCTGATGGTTGGCCGAGAGGTGGGTTACAACAAGGACACCGGCTCCAATGCCCGACAGATTGTTCCGGTATCAGAGGACATCGAGGTGATGAGCGGCGACCCACTGGATGTGCTGCTCTATATGAATAATTTTGAATTGGTTGAGCAGGGCATCTCTGCCATCCATTCCGATATGGGTGTGGATGAGGCCGTTGAGCACTTCCGTCTTGGCGAGCGGGTTGCTGCCGGGAGTACACATACCCATCGAGGTGCCAAGGAGAGTAGTTACTGGGCCAACCCCTTCCCGGCGCTCAAGGATGAAGCGGGCAAGATTCTCCACCCGGACCTCTATGAGCAGTTTCAGGATAACGAGTCCCGTTTCATGAGTGCCGCCAAGGTGCTGATCGAGCGCAATGAGCTCCATTTGGGAGTCGCCTTTAGTCAGTTGATGGCCGGAGTCTACAGCGAAAACAGTGATGAAGACCTGACCCGCTGCGGCTACAGTGATCGCGATCAGGTCGAGCAGCTGGCACCAGAGCGGCTGGCGGAGGATCTTATTGATCTGATCAAGGAGATTGCCCTCGAGAAGCGGGGAAGCGGCAACAAGCAGCAGCAAGAGGTCAGTATCACGGTTGCACTGGTGGGAGACAGCCGTACCGGAAAGTCTGAAACTGCAGAAAAAATGGAGGGGATTCTCGGATTACAGCTGGTGTAATATGCCTGTTTTCTAAAATAGCCAGGTTTCAATTCAATGCGCATCACACATGGTATGTTGGCCGTTGAGGTTCCGCTGACCTTCGATATCTATTCGGAGGATGGCAAACTGCTGATGCGAAAAGGGGTGGTGATCTACAACCAGTCCCAAATCGATAACATTTGTGAGCGTAAGTGCTATACCACCCCCGAGGGGGAGATCGAGCTTCTAATCGAGGAGGATAACGAGCCAACCGTTACCAGCTATATTGAAGACCTGATTCGGCGCCTTGATATCGCCTACAACAACTTCGTTACCAACGGCTACAACCTGGTCAATGATGTCATGCGGATCTCCGTTGAGCTGGTCAAACAGCTGGAGGAGGACCCGGATGCGATGATTGGGGTGCTTCACCTGCGCTCCGACATGAAGCACTCCATTATACGCACCCTGCAAAACACCACATTTGCGGTGCTGACGGCATCGGAACATCTCAAGTGGAGCAAACAGCGCATTATTCGTCTCGCCTGCGCCTCACTGACCGCTAATCTCGGCATGTACCCGTTGCAGGATGACCTGGCCAAACACGAAGGGCCCTTGGAGGAGTGGCAGAAGAAGATGATCCGTCAACACCCCTCACAGGCAGTCAAGATGCTGATCTCTCTTGGGGTAAAGGACAAGGATTGGCTCAAATCGATCGGATATCACCATGAGCAGATGGATGGTGGGGGATATCCGAATGGAATCTCGGGGGATGCCATACCGGAAGAGTCAAGGCTGTTGGCCATTGTCGATCGCTATGGTGCGGCCATCTCTCCCCGGGTTGGGCGCAAACCCAAAAACCCACAGGATGTGATGCGCATTCTGTTAAGCCCGGAGAGTCAGCAGTATGATTCCACCCTGGCCCGCCATTTTATTGCGGAGATTGGAGTCTATCCTCCAGGGGTGACGGTACTGCTGAAGAGTGGGGAGGTTGCCGTGGTGGCAAATCGTCGCACCAAGCGTACCTGTCCTCTGGTCTATGCCGTTTGGGACAGCCACAACAACCTCTACAAGAAGCCGATAGAACGAGATACCGTATTCCCCCGTTATCAAATTGTGGAACATTTGGTACATGAGGATGCCCACCGCCTCAATGCCGACCTGTTCTGGGGAAGCGAAGATCGCCTGGTTGGAAAAGAGGTGGAGATATTCCGCAAAGAGGAGGAAGCCGATGGGCTGGATGCGATCGAAGAGGAGAGTGGCGAACTCACGCTGTTTTGAACCTGTTTTGATCGAAAATAGTCCACAACCGGTGTAGACTTTCCTCTTGTTGACTTGCTTATAGCAGGTCTCATCCATAAGATCACTTCACTGGTGTCCCAACGTTTAATCAAATAAATTCAATTGGTTACTAATAACGG
>CAYFNH010000063.1:0-14056 GCA_964344435.1 uncultured Piscirickettsiaceae bacterium
TGCTCATGAGAATTATTACTATTCAGTTTTTGGGTAAAAAATATCCACTGCCCACGTCAGTGGTGTAGTGGAGTCTGACTGGGGGGAGGGAAGCCGATCAGGCAGCAGAAATCTGAATCATCTCCGCCTCTTTGTTGCGCAGGCTTACCTGGGCTCCCTGCACGGTGTAGGTGCGAGGGTCACCCAGCAGTGCAGTGTGGTCAGTGGTGATGGTTGCACCGGGAATCATGCCGATCGAGGAGAGGCGGGCCTGAAGGGTTGCCTCCCCGCTGATGGCTGTGATTTTTCCACGGTTGCCGGGTTTGAGATGATCCAGGGTCATTGTGCGTACTCCCAAAGTGGTCGTTGTTATTAGCGAATACCATTCTATTTGATAATCATTGTGATTAGCAACTTTTTCCATCAGGGGAGTTTGAATTATTAATCGATTGGGTTGTGATATATGGGTTGTGATATAAAAGGGTAATTGAATGAAATGTATAGGGAGCAGAGCGCATGACGATGATGGATGGTAATGAGGCGGTTGCTCGGATCGCCCATCAGACCAATGAGGTGATTGCAATCTATCCGATTACTCCGGCATCGCCGATGGGAGAGCTTGCCGACGCCTGGTCGGCAGCGGGTCGCAAGAACATCTGGGGGAGTGTGCCGGAGGTGATCGAGATGCAGAGTGAGGCAGGGGCTGCCGGGACCATCCACGGTGCACTGCAGAGCGGTGCCCTGGCCACTACTTTTACCGCCTCGCAGGGGTTGTTGTTGATGATCCCCAATATGTACAAGATTGCCGGTGAGCTGACCCCAACGGTCATCCATGTCGCAGCCCGAACCGTGGCTACCCATGCGCTCTCCATTTTTGGAGACCACAGTGATGTGATGGCGGTGCGTGGAACCGGTTTTGCGCTGTTGGCCTCCAGTTCGGTACAGGAGGCGCACGATTTTGCCCTGATTGCACAGGCGGCAACGCTCGCCTCAAGGGTGCCGTTTCTCCACTTTTTTGATGGTTTTCGCACCTCGCATGAGGTCAACCAGGTGGAGGAGATCCCCACTGAGGTGCTCCATCAGATGTTGGGAGAATCGCATGTTCAACTACACCGGGAGCGGGCGATGAGTCCGGACCACCCAGTAGTGCGAGGTACTTCACAGAACCCGGATACCTTCTTTCAGCAACGTGAGGCCTGTACCCCGTTTTATGACAAAACTGCCGATATTGTCACGGCGGTAATGGAACGCTTCGCGCTACTCTGTGGTCGCCACTATCGTCCCTTTGATTATCTGGGGGCAGAGGATGCAGAGTATGTCATTGTACTGATGGGCTCCGGGGTGGGGGCGGTGGAAGAGACGGTGGAGCACCTCTCGGCACGTGGTGAGAAGGTGGGGGTGGTCAAGGTGCGTCTCTACCGCCCCTTCTCTCCAAAACATCTGCTGGAGGTGCTACCGCTGACCACGCGACGAATCGCGGTACTGGATCGGCTCAAGGAGCCAGGTGCGGATGGTGAGCCGCTCTACAAGGATGTGGTGGCTGCACTGGCCATTCACAGTGGGGCAGGGCGGCAATGGCCACAGCCGATGCCGGAGATTGTCGGGGGACGTTACGGAATCTCCTCCCGGGAGTTTACCCCCGGCATGGTCAAGGCGATCTTCGCAATGTTGGCGACGCAACCCAAACCCTCCTTCACCATCGGTATCCAGGATGATGTTACCGGCAGCAGTCTCTCCTGGGAGGAGGACTTCCGGCCCGATGCGGTTAGCGGGCAGTTCAAGGCGCTCTTTTACGGTCTGGGTAGCGATGGTACCGTCAGTGCCAACCGCAACGCGATCAAGATCATTGGGGAACACTCCGAGCACTACGGCCAGGGGTATTTTGTCTACGACTCCAAGAAGAGTGGTGCGGTTACGGTCTCTCACCTCCGTTTTGGCAGGGAGCCGGTACGCTCCTCCTATCTCATCACGCCGGGTGAGGCAGACTTTGTTGCCTGTCACCAGGAGCGCTTCCTCAGCCGTTACAGGATGGCAGAGATGGCCCGGCCGGGGGCGGTGTTCCTGCTCAATAGCAGTCAGCCGCCTGACCAGGTGTGGGATACCCTGCCGCGCTCACTACAGCAGACCTTGATCGAGCGACACTTGCGCTTCTATGTGATCGATGCAATGAAGGTTGCGGCCGACAGCGGCATGGGCAAGCGGATCAATACGGTCATGCAGAGCTGCTTTTTTGCCATCTCCGAGGTGCTGCCTCAAGAGCAGGCCATCGCGGCAATGAAGGCGGCGGTGCAGTCGAGTTATGGCAAAAAGGGGGAGGCGGTTGTGCAACAGAATTTTGCTGCGATTGATGCAGCACTCAACCACCTGTACCGGGTTGAGGTGCCGCAGCAGGCTACCTCCGACAAGGAGATGCCTGCAGTGGTTCCGGCCCAGGCCCCGGAGTTTGTGCAGCAGGTGACTGCGCGCATGATTGCGGGAGAGGGGGAGCAGCTTCCCGTCAGCGCCTTCCCGGTGGATGGTACCTGGCCGGTGGGCACTACACAGTGGGAAAAACGTAACCTAGCGTTTGAGATTCCATATTGGGATGAGTCGCTCTGTATCGACTGTGGCAAGTGCCCCTTTGTCTGCCCCCATGCGGCCATCCGTAGCAAGGTATTTGATCCGGAGCATGCGCAGGCAGCACCGGATGGCTTCAGGTTTGCACCGGTCAAGGGCAAGGAGTTTGCGCCAGAGACACAGATCAGCTACCAGGTTTCAGCGGAAGATTGTACCGGCTGCGGTCTCTGTGTAGAGGTATGTCCGGTGCAGGACAAGAAAAATCCGCAGCATAAGGCACTGGATATGGTACCGCTGGAGCCGGAACTGCTGGAACGGGAGCGTGTTAACTGGGCCTTCTTCAAGAGTCTGCCGGAATATGACAGAACCCTGGTGCGATCCTCTACCCTGAAAGGGGCGATGCTGTTTCAGCCGCTGTTCGAGTTTTCCGGCGCCTGTACCGGATGTGCCGAAACCCCCTATGTGCGTCTTGCCAGTCAGCTGTTCGGAGAGCGTATGGTGGTTGCCAATGCCACCGGCTGCTCCTCCATTTATGGTGGTAATCTGCCTACCACGCCCTGGACCGTTACCACCGAAGGTCTCGGTCCGGCCTGGAACAACTCTCTGTTTGAAGATAATGCCGAGTTTGGATTGGGGATGAGGGCGGCACTCGATCATCAGCTGGATGAGGTGAGGGAGAAGCTGTTGTCGATGCGAGAAGCGCTTGGCGGAGAGAGGGTAGAGGCGCTGCTGAACCGGGATCAGGCCACAGAGATGGGTATTCATCAGCAGCGTGAGGCGGTTGCGGAGCTGAGTGACCGGCTTCACCAGATCAACAGCGAGCAGGCGCTGGCACTGGATGCACTGGTCGAGGTGCTGGTGCGGCGTAGTGTCTGGATCATCGGAGGGGATGGCTGGGCCTATGACATCGGCTTTGGCGGAGTTGACCACGCCCTCGCCTCGGGGCGTGACCTCAATATCCTGGTGCTGGACACCGAGGTCTACTCCAATACCGGAGGGCAGACCTCGAAGGCAACTCCGCTTGGTGCGGTGGCAAAATTCTCTGCCGGTGGAAAAGCTACGGTGAAGAAGAGTCTGGCCGATGTTGCGCTCAGTTATGGCAATGTCTATGTCGGGCAGGTCGCCTACGGGGCCAAAGACATGCAGACGCTGAAGACGTTTCTGGAGGCGGAGTCCTATCCCGGCACCTCCATCATCATCGCCTATGCCCCCTGTATTGCTCACGGTGTAGAGCTGGGTTCCAACCATGAGCGCCAGCGCAAGGCGGTAGAGAGTGGGCACTGGCCACTGTTTCGCTATGATCCGCGTCGGCTGCAGGCGGGCAAGAATCCGATGCAGCTCGACTCCAGGGCGCCCTCCATCCCCTATGCCGAGTTTATGTCAGGTGAGGGGCGTTTCAACACATTGCTGCGCAGTCACCCCGAGGTGGCAAAACAGCTGCAAGAGCAGGCGCAGCAGGAGGTGGATCATCGTTATCGGCACTACAAGATGCTGGCGGAGCAGGCGGATCCATGACTTATGCAGCGCTTTAAATGGATGACTACTGTGGCGGGATCATCTTCTCGTGCATCTCGTCATAGAGTGCCCAGGCAGTCTCCGCCTCTTCGCGGGATACCTTCTGGATGGCCTGGCCCAGATGGCTTACCAGATAGTCGCCAACGGCCCAGGTCTCATGTTGTAACATGAAGAGGTTGACCTCGCGCTCGACCCCCTTGGCCTCGCAGTGAGCGATAAAGCGGTCAATCTTCTTGATCTGCATGGGGATACCAAAACACATATTGTGAATGATACGCGAGCGTTCACTAAAGTACAGGAGATGTAGCTGTCAATGAAGAAGACACTGGTGTTGGGGTTGGGCAATACCCTGTTGGGAGACGAGGGCGTGGGGGTACGCGTGGTTGAGCGCCTGGCAGCGTCGGGTAGCCGTCCCGGAGTGGAGTGGATGGACGGGGGGACGCTCAGTTTTACCCTGGCCGGGCCGATTGCCGAGGCGGATCATCTGATTGTGGTGGACGCTGCCAATTTGCAGCGTCAAAGTGGGGCGGTAGGGGTGTACGAGGGGGAACAGATGGACCACTTTATCGGTACCGGAAAGATGAGTAGTGTGCATGAGGTGAGCCTGCTGGACCTGCTCTCGATTACGGCACTGAGTTCAGAGCTGCCGCAACGGCGTGCCTTGGTAGGGGTGCAGCCGGAGTTTGTGGATTGGGCCGATCGCCTCTCTCCTGCAGTGGAGGCGGGGGTGGTGGAAGCAGAGGCCGCTGTGAATGCATTGCTGGAGCGCTGGGCCGATGAGTAGTCTGGATCGGGTTGCGGTGGCGGTGCAGGGCGCAGCCAATACGGCGATGGTGGATGCGATTCTGCAGCAGATAGCCGAAGGGCTGGCGCGCTATCTGGAGAGTGGGGAGCGGGTGGAGATTGATCTGCTGGGGCTGCCGTTGACGGCGGCCGATCGCATGGCGCTGGAGAAGGCACTGGGGCGTGGAGAGGTCCACATCACTCTGGAGGTGATGGGGGAGAGTGAAGTGGTAGAGACCGGATTCTCCGGCGTCTGGTGGATTCGGCATCGAGATCAACAGGGAAGAACGGTGGCCAATCTGGTTGAAATCTGTGCGGTGCCGGCCATTGTGGTGGCAGAAGAGGGCGAAATGGTACATGCATTGGAGCGTTTACAGGGGAGGTAAGAGGGGAGAGTTTCCATGGAATATGGGGGTAATCTGTTCTATAATCGTCAGAATTTTCCCGCAGAGTTCAGTTTGAAATAGTGGCTATCGCACCTAAATCGTCGGCAGACTTTTTTACCCCCCGGGTTCTGATTGCAGATGATGAGCAGACCATGCGCAGTCTGCTCTCTGATCTGCTGCGCCAGGAGGGGTGTAATGTGGTGGCGAAAGCGGAAAATGGGTTGATGGCGTTTGAGTTCTACAAGTCCAAGAGTCCAGACATGATTTTTCTGGATATCAATATGCCTGAAGAGGATGGGATCGATGTACTCAAACGGATTCGTGAAGAGGATAAGGAGGTCTTCATCTGTATGGTCAGTGCAGATGCCTATCCGGCAACGGTAAAGGAGGCGGTTACTCAGGGGGTCTCCGGGTTTGTGGTCAAGCCGTTGAGCCAGAGCCGGATCCATGATGTGGTGGCAAACTTCCACAAGCAGCGCCGCAAGTGATTGCAGCATGAGGTATTTTGTGGATAATCGTCCGGCAGTTGCAGGTCGGGCACGAGTTACCTTCTGGTAACTATTTGATAATAACGGGTGGGGAGTCGTGTTTAAAAGCGTATTAGTGCTAATTTTCATTCTTCTGCTGTTGATCTTTTCTTCGCAGAATATGGAGCATGCCGAGATCCATATGGTTGCAGGCAATCCCATGCGTATTCCGCTGATCCTGATCATTGCCGGTGCCTTTATTGCCGGGTATGCCACGGCACTGTTTACCTTTATCATGAAGCAGTCGAAGCGCAAGGACCGGAACCGGGATCTGGTGATGCGCGAGCCATCCCGGTTCTGAATGCGGATTGGTTTTTATTTTGTTGATTTGTATAGTGTGATCCGAAGCAGGAAAAGGGTTCTATGAGATATTCGAAGTGCATCAGTTGTGCAAGCTATATCGGCTGGATCGGCCTTGGGACCAATCTGGTTCTGATGATTCTCAAGGGGTTCGTCGGTTTTGTCTCTGGCTCCCAGGCACTGGTTGCCGATGCGATGTACTCGGCCAAGGATGTGATTACCTCGCTGCTGGTCATTGTGGGGCTGAAGGTCTCCGGCAGGCCACTGGATCGTGAACACCCCTACGGTCATGGCAAGATTGAGTTTATCCTCTCGATGATCATCAGTGTGGTCTTCCTCGGCGTGACCGCACTGCTGCTGATCCATGCAGTTCAGGTATTGACGGATGGCAACGAGCACTCAGCTCCCCACATCATTGCCCTCTGGACCGCCATCATATCGATTCTGGTCAACGTGGTGATGTACTACTACTCCCGTTGTGTATCCATTGAGGTCAACAGCCCGATGGTGCGTACCCTTTCACGTCACCACTATGCAGATGCCACCTCATCGGTAGCGGTAGCTCTGGGTATTGTCGGTGCCCATTACCTGGAGATGCCCTGGATTGATACCGCGGTGGCCCTGTTTGAGACCGCCCACCTGATGTATCTGGGGAGTGAGGTGTTCCGCGAGTCGTACAAGGGGTTGATGGATAGCAGTGCCCCGGTGGAGGTGAAAGAGGAGATTCGTCAGCAGGCGATGAAGGTGGCCGGGGTTGAGGCCGTTGAGGAGCTCAAGAGCCGTCTGGTAGGGCAGGATTTATGGGTGGATATGGTGATCCGGGTCAGCCCGGAGATCTCGGTTGATGAGGCGAGTGATATTGCCGATGACGTAACTGATCGGCTGGTGCGAGTGGTTCCCCATATGGGCAGTGTGCATGTGGCCTACACTTCGCAGCCGCTGGATCACGATGAGTCTGATGAATCAGAGAGTTACTCTTCGGTAACTTTGTAGGGGAGGAGACCATGTCCGCACAGCCAGCTCATAGTACGCAGCGCCCTCGGGGAGGAGCGAATTCCCCGAACAACATCGTCTTTTGCAAGAAGAGCTGGAGATTGCCTGCGCTTGCACTGGCCTTTTTCAGCCTGATCACCTTCCTCTGGGCCTTCTACATCTTCGATAACTATCTGGAAGAGTTCGAGCTGGAGGAGTATGCCATCAACAGCGTGGAGCAGGGGATGGCTGGTGTCAGCGGGGTGGGTATGCTCAACGTTGCGGCCCAGCAGAATATCGGGATGCGACTGGGGCTTATCGAACAGCAGGTCAAGCCGGCACTGGTTCATATCCAGTCGAAAAAGCTGGCAGGGCGTGGTGTCGGTCCGCTCGCATCGGGAGTGCTGGTACATCCGGACGGTTATGTGGTTACTGTGCTTCACCCCATTCTCAATGTTGCTGATCTCAATGTGGGCATCCCGACCAATCAGGGCCCCAAGCACTACAAGGCAAAATTGATTGCGCAGGATCCATCACATGACCTGGCGCTGTTGAAACTCAAGACCAGAGAGCGCTTTCTCTACCTCAAGCTGGCGGATACCAGCGGGATCGCTACCGGCTATCCAGTTGCCGCGATTGGATTGGGACAGCAGGGGATGGCACTTACCAGTGGTGGTACCGTACAGCAGCGTGGGGAGGTCATACAGAGTGCTGTAGGAGCCAACATCAGCCGTCTGTTGCGAACTGATGCTGTTAGCGTTGGAGGGCAGGTTGGCGGTGCCCTGGTCTCGACCCGTGATGAGTTGATTGGTATCAACCTTCCGGTGGTGACCCAGCAGGGGATAGTGGATGGCTATGCGGTTCCTGCACATGTCATCTATCACGCCTTCAGTAACGAGGTTAAGTTTACGGTTGGTGGCGCGGTTGGAACGGGAGAGAATGCGGGCAATATCCCACCGGGCAGCGGTGTGCTAGGTGGGGAAATGAACTTTGTTGCCCCCAATGGTAACGGTTTGCAGGGGAGCAATATTGCCTTCGCGCAACCCGTGGTGGCGGCAGGTAATGTGGCTACGACAGCGGCAGATCAGGAGCACATGGTTCAGTTCCGTCTCGGGGGGCACACCATTGAGGCGATCATGGGGCTGGGGCTGCTGGGGCTGTTTTCTGGCCTGGTGGGAGGCTTCATGACCATGGGGGGAGGGATCATTCTGGTCTCCGGCATGTTCCTCTTCTTTGGATATGGGATGTTGCTGATTCGCCCGGTAGCCTTTGTAACCAATGTCTTTACCTACGGTGCCTCCTCCTGGAAGAACTGGCAGGCCGGGTTCGTGCAGTGGGAGCTGGTCAAGCAGTTGCTGCCGTGGGCCCTGGTGGGGGCGATTGCCGGATACTTTATTGGTACCGCGCTTAATGACGAATGGATCGGTTATCTGCTGGGAACCTTCGCCTTGGTGATGGGGGGTAAGACCTTGCACGAAATCTTCAATCAGCGGGAGGAGTACGAGCTGGAGTTGACCGCCGATGGAGATGCTCTGCTGGAGCAGCAGGAGACCTCGGATATCGAGTCTGCCTTGAATAACAACGAAACCGCCAGACATGCGGTGCTGGGGTTGCCAATGGGGCTGTTGAGTGGTCTGCTGGGTATCAGTGGAGGGGTGGTTCAGGTGCCGTTGATGCGTTACCTGGAGAAACAGCGCTGGAAAAATGCCATTGCCAACAGCTCCATTATGGTATTTGCGGCCTCTTCGGTCGCAGCCGTCACCGCACTGGTGCATGGTACTGTGATCGGGGCCTATGATATCACCCAGCCGTTGGGGCTGGCACTGGTGCTGATCCCTACCTCCTACCTCGGGGGTGTGCTGGGCGCGAGGTGGTTGAAGATGGTTTCTGTAGATGGCCTGAAGTGGCTCTATGCGGGGCTGATGTTGGTGATTGGTGTGAAGATGCTGATCCTTACATAGATAGTTGATGACTGACGGAATGGAATTGAGATAGATGGCAATTGAAGTACAACTGAGTGATTTGCTGGGGCTCTATGCCAAGGCAGGTGCCCGTATCCTGGGAAAGATGAGCGACCGCTTTATCAACAGTTTTCATCAGACCTTCAAGATTGATGAAGATCTGAGACATGACTATTTTCGTGACAAGGGGATCTCGCTGGCACGGCGCCACCGTTACATGCAGGCACAGAAACTACTGGTGGAGCTCCACAACGACTACCCGGATGATGTCGAGGTAGCGCTCTATCTGGGGATCTGCTTCTACAAAACAGGCAAGCTGGAGCAGGCTCAGCCACTGCTGGAAGGCGCACTGGAGGATCGGCCGGAAAACCGTCGCCTGCGTGCGGTACTGGTAAAGGTGTACGAGGGGCTGGGACAGCAGGAGCCGTTACTGCAACTGCTGCGTGAAGATCGTGATGCCAATGCCGAAGATTTCGAGACCTTGATGGTGCTTGCCGCTGCCCTCGATCGTGCCGGTGAGATCGCCGAGGCGATTGAGGTGTTGGAGAACACACTGAAACTGGATAACGACAGTCTCAAGGCACATCGCCTGATTGCTGTGCTCTATGAGAGCCAAGGAGAGAGTGACAAGGCCACCGTTCACCATAAAAGAGTGATTGAGCTGGAGGGAGAGGAGAGACGTGAAGAGGCCAAGGCGGATCAGGAAGCGTCTCAGGCAGTAGAGGCGGTAGAGGAGGAGCAAGCGGCTTCAAACACGGAGAGTACCTCAGCAGGTGTGACTATCGTCGATGAGGAGGCCGAGAGCGCTACTGATGATAACCACAAGGAGCAGGCAGCCTGATGCCACTCGGATACGACGATCTTCAGGGGGGGCGGCGCGATCGAATGAATGCGTCAAAAGACCGCCTGCGTGAGCTCTACCATGAGGAGATCAATCCACGCTTTTCCATGCCCCACATTCCGGGAGCACGGGTGATTTTGGTGATCTCCCTGATTATCCTGACCATCTTCTCGGCAACCGTGCTCTACAAGTTCAACGCCTTCATCATGATGCAGGAGGAGGTGCTGGCCAAACGTGGGCACCTGGAGGGGGCTTTTCAGCGCAGAGCCAACCTGTTTGAAAATCTGCTCAAACTGACACTGAACCATGCCTCCCTGGAGCATGCCGTCTTCTCTCATGTTGCCGATGCGCGAAAGGATATCATCAAGAAGATCAAGCTCCCCCCCGAGGTGGAGGCATCGATTACCCGCAGCCTCTCATCGCAGAAGAACCCGAATTTTGATGACTTCAGTAATGTGCTGAAGGAGATGAGTCAGAGTGGTATGGAGCAGTCACTCGGGCGCCTGCTGGGGCTGGCGGAGCAGTATCCGAACATCAAGTCATCCGATACCTATAAGGAGATGATGACCTCGCTGGTTCACATCGAGGACCGCATTGCAGAACGGCGTATGGCCTACCAGGAGAAGGTGAGAATCTTCAATACCGAAATCTCAAATTTCCCTTGGTATATCCTGGCAGAGGTAACCCGCTTCCAGCGCTTCGACTACTTTGTGGCCGAAGAGGTGGCGCACCGTCGTCCCGAAATACACCGCAGCATCTTCGAGCAGCTGTTGCCGTTCAGTACCGATAAAAGGCATGCGGCCGGCAACCGTGTAGCCCCTGAGTCGAGAAAAGAGGCAGAGGCCACTTCGCTGCAGCAGTCCGAGGTGGAGGAGAGTGTACCGGTCACTACAGAAAAAGATACCGCAGCGGAGAGGGAGAAATGAATCCGCTTTGGGTACTGGTTGGGCGGTTCAGTACCCTGTTGGGGGTAACGATCAGCCTGAAAAAACTGCGGGACATTCATCAGCAGGAGAAAAAAGAGGTTCAGCCGCACCGGATCTACAGCTCGCATGAGGCAGCGGTGTTGTTGGGGCTTGAACGTATTGTGGTGGTGGAGAAACTGAAGAAAAAGCAGATCAAGGGGCGTATGGTAAATGGTAACTACCGAATTCCCGGCTCCAGTCTGCTTGACTATCTGAAACAGGATGAGGTGATCTGAGAGGATCAAGAATAAGTATTATGGCAAAGTTTGAACATTGTAGAGATTGTCGCGACGAGGTTGTTTGGTGGGCCTTTCTGGTCAATATCGGACAGATGACCTACAAGGGGCTGCTTGGTTTGATGACCGGTAGTGCGGCCCTGGTTGCCGATGCGATGCACTCGGGAGCCGACGTGGTGGCCAGTGGAGTGACCATGGCCAGTCTGAAACTCTCCAACCGTCCTGCAGATGAGAAGCACCCCTATGGCTATGGCAATATCCAGTTTATCTCCTCCTCGATTGTTGGCCTGATCCTGATCTTTGGCGCCATCTATCTGATTTACGAGTCAGTCTCTGCCATTATTGCAGGGGATATTAGTGAACCCAACCCCATGGCACTGCTGGGAGCACTGGTCTCCGCCTTGACCAACGAGATCATGTACCGTTACCAGAGTTGTGTAGGCACCGAGAACAAGAGCCCCGCGATCATGGCCAATGCCTGGGATAACCGCTCTGATGCGCTCTCCTCTGTCGGTGTATTGGTGGGTATCGGGATTGCGGTGATGGGCTTCCCCATCGCCGATAATATTGCGGCGGTTGTGGTTGGCTTCATGGTGATCCATATCGGTATCGAACTGAACCAGGAGGCGATCTCCGGACTGATGGACTCGTCACTCGATATCGATGATCTGAAAGAGATCTATGATCTGGCGCAAGAGGTGGATGGTGTTATTGGTGTGGTCTATCTGCGTGGGCGTCATGTGGGTGAGGAGATGCATGTTGAGCTCAATCTGTATGTGGACAAGGGGCTCAGTGTTAAAGAGGGAGATCAGATCGTACGTTGGGTGAAAGAGAAGATTGAGTACGGTGTGGAGCATGTTCATGATATTCGGGTGTCACTTACTCCGGCGCAGGTGGTGCGGGGAGGCAAGGCTCGCCGATCCAAGCGCCCAGCGGGCGAAATTCCGGTCGTGACCGTCAATTAGTCAGGAGAGGCAAGCAATGCGTGAACTGATGTCTTTTCTCAAGCCGGAACAGTGGGTGATGCTTGCCGGTGCAGCGCTGTTTTTGGGAATCGCCGTGGTGGCGCTGGTGCCTGGAGATATCGAGGTGGATGTGGCCACGGCCCGTAGCGGCCCGGCTCAGAATCAGGCACATCTGCACCGTCAGGTTCGTCAGGGCGGTGGAGGTAAGGCAGCGGTCAACGCACCATTCTCAACTCAGACCCCGGTCAACGCAGCACAAGCAAATGCACCACAAGCAAACGCACCACAGATGAGCGCCGTGCAGTGGCAGCAGCCGGTGCAGATGCAGAATGTACAGCAGATGCAGCCGCTCAAGATGGGGGTGACAGAACACTATCAAGGGCGTATCACCAAGGTAATCAACCGTGACCCCGGCGGCTGGGGGCAGATTCACCTGATGGTGCAGTCTGGTGGGCGCCAACAGGAGGTCTCCCTGGCACCGGAGTGGTACCTTACCTTTCAGGGATGTACTCTGAAAAACGGTCAGCAGGTCGATGGTGAGGCCTTCCGTTTTGACCGAGTACGACCCAACTCACCGATCTACGCGCGCCATATTACCGTGAATGGGGTGCGTTGCCGCCTGCGTACTCTGGATGGGTTGGCGCTCTGGAGTGACCAACCCCGTTGATTGCGGTTTTGGTTTTGACCCTGATTTAACCCTATGGGACGAATTCAACAGCTCATAACCAAGGTAGAGCCATTGATGCGCCCCTCGATCTGGGGATTTGTCATCATCACCTTGCTGGGAACCGGCTTTTTCTGGGTAAAGATGGTGGAAGATCCATCGCGCCGTGCCGCCACCAATGGGTTGATGGGGCGATTGCCGAAACCGACCGAGCCATCCCTGTTTGACCCGACGATTGATCTGATCAATCCGCAGACAGAGTACCGACCGATGCGGATTATCCATATCCCGCGAATCAAACCCGGGGCCACGATGCCACACCCCTATGTCGGCGTCTGTATCAATTGCCACCTGATCATTGGCGGTGCCAAGGCGGGTAGTCAGGGCAAGACACCGATTGGAGCACTCTATGAGGCCTTCAGCAAAAATGTCGTCAAATTGGGGCCCCCCATCAAGGCAACCTCGGAGCGCCCTCATCCAGCTGCGGGCCGTTGCATCAAGTGTCATGACTTGATTGTAATGCAGCCGCTAGAGAAGCAGTTTTTCCGCTGGCGCTAGTGATTTAGTATTTGAGCCAGACACGGATATTTTGTAGAATTATTGAGTTTATACATTAATTTTTACCACCTAGGGGAACTTTACGATGGCAGTACAACAAGGGGTTGATGCAGCTGCGTTGGCAGCGATGATGAATAACGGTGTCGAGGTAGAGGGACTTCGCAATGCAGGTGTAGCGGCCAAAACAGGTATGGGGGCGAAGGCTGCAGGAACTAAAGCTGCAGGTGCCAAGGTGGCCGGCATGGGCGCACTTCCTCGTGGCGTGGAGATGGAAGGCATGCGCAACGCAATGGCCGCCAAGGGGGGCGCAGGTGCAAAAGCAGCTGGAGCCAAGGCTGCCGGGATGGGAGCCCTGCCTCGTGGTGTGGAAGTTGAAGGTATGCGCAATGGTGCGGCGGCCAAGGCTGGGGCCGCGAAAGGGGCCGTCTGCCCAATGGCGGCAACCAAGGGAGCGGGTACCAAGGTGACTGCCAAGGCAGCCGCGAATGGTGCGGGAACCAAGGTCGCAACAACAGCCAAAGCGGCTACCACGGCCAAGGCAACACCGGCCGCGGCTGGTGTGGGTGGTGCCAAGATGGTCAATGTCGCTGCTACTACCGGCTCCAAAGGGGCCAGCGGAATGACTGCAGCGAAGGGTGCGGGTGTGCTCGGTCTGGGCATAGGCATTTGGAGTACTGTTCTGATTGGTACCTTGGGGGCAGCTGCTGCCTATGGGTACTATCGTAGTCGCCAGACCGAGAACGAGTTGAGTGCGGAAGAGCAGGCGAATGCCGAACAGGCCGCTGAGGCCAGCAAAGAAGACTGAAAGTAACTATTCAGGGGTTACCTTGAATTTGTAACAATAATGA
>CAYFNH010000064.1:0-13883 GCA_964344435.1 uncultured Piscirickettsiaceae bacterium
TTTCACCTTCCAGGCGTTACCTGGCGCTCTGCTCTGCGGAGCCCGGACTTTCCTCTGCACCCAGGGTACAGCGATTGCCTGGCCAGCTTCCGTCGGCAAGCATACCCTACCCAACCAACATCCGATAGAGCCGATTCTTTTTCAGCCCGGTAATCTCGGCAGCCAGCGCAGCAGCCTTGCGTGGTGGCAGCTCCCGTGCCAGCAGGCGCACCACCCGCGCCCCCTCCAGCTCATCCTCGGCTTGCGGCTCCGCCCCCTCCACCACCAGCACAATCTCACCCCGGCTACGGTTGGGATCCACCTCTACCCATTCCACCAACTCGGCAACGGGAACGGTATGGACAGACTCATGCAGCTTGGTCAACTCTCTGGCAAGCGCCACCCTGCGCTCCCCACCCAGTACCTCTGCCATGGTTCGCAGAGCTGCCACCACCCGCTTAGGGGACTCGAAAAAGATCATGGTACGCTCCTCCGCCAACAGCGAACGCAGACGCTGCTCACGCTGATTCGCTTTAGAGGGAAGAAAGCCCTCAAAGCTGAAACGGTCAACCGGCAACCCGGAGAGCACCAGTGCCATTAACGGTGCACTGGGCCCGGGAATGGCACTCACCCGAATCCCGGCACGATGCACCGCCTGCAACAGACGATAGCCAGGATCATTAATCAACGGCATCCCTGCATCACTGATTTGTGCAATCGAGTGCCCCTGCTGCAGATCCTGCAACAGGGCATCCACCCTTGATGCCTCATTATGCTCATGCATGGAGCGCAGCGGGGTATCGATACCGAAGTGGCTCAACATCATGGCACTGTGGCGGGTATCCTCTGCCACGATCAGATCCACCTCGGAGAGGATACGCAGTGCTCGTGCCGAAAGATCCTCCAGATTGCCAATCGGTGTCGCCACGATATAGAGTACCCCTTCCATCTCTCACTCCACACTGTCAAAGAGCACTATTGAAACAGAAACCCTCCCGGAGCACTACCGCAGGAGAAGCCGCTGAACTGGCCTGCGCCAACTTCTTGCAACAGCAGGGGCTGAGGCTGTTGTCACGGAACTACCGTTTCAAGGGGGGCGAGATTGACTTGATTCTGCAACAGGGATCCTCTCTACTGATTTTTGTCGAGGTGCGCATGCGCAACCACCTCCACTTCGGCTCGGGTGCCGAATCGGTCACCCCGAGCAAACAGAGACGAATCACCCGAACCACCCTGCACTACCTGCAAAAGCACCCGGCTCTACAGGAGTTTGATATCCGCTTTGATGTAATCTCGGTAACCGGCCAACCGGGTAATTTTCAATTCGACTGGTTCAAAGAGGCTTTCTGGCCTGGTGATCAATAAGCTATACTGCCGCTTTTGCCATCAAATCGGGCTGAACCATGATTGATAATCGACTGCTCCCTCTGCTTCTGTTTCCGCTACTGCTTCAACTCAGCGGCTGCGCCACTACCACTGCAACCACCGCTGCCGGCAGTGCGGCGGTCGCCACCACCGATCAACGCTCCTTTGGCACACAGCTGGATGACGAGATCATCGAGCTCAACGCCTCCAATGCGATCTATCAGGATCAGCGCCTGAATGAGCAGAGCCACGTCAACATCACCAGCTACAACTTTATTGTTCTCATCACTGGAGAGACTCCGAGCAAGGAGATGCGCAGCCGTATCGAGGCCATCATCAAGTCGATCCCGAAGGTAAGACGGATCCACAACATGATGACCATAGCGGCCCCCAGTTCACTGCTCAGCCGCACCAGTGACACCACCCTGACCGCACGAATCAAGGCCAAGATGCTGGGAGAAGGGGGTAACTTTGCGCACAAGGTCAAGGTGGTCACCGAGAATGGAACCACCTATCTGATGGGGGTAGTCAACCGTGCCCAGGGCGACCTCGCCGTCAAACTTACCCAGGGAGTAGGTGGTGTACAAAAGATCGTCAAGCTGTTTGAGTATATAGACTGACCCACCCCCTGATGGATCCGGCACATCTCACGGCACTGCGGAAGATCGTCGGGGCAGAGGCGGTACGCAGCAGCGAGGCAGATCGGCTCAGTTACAGCTACGACAACAGTCGAATCTCGGTCACTCCCCAGGCAGTACTGTTTCCCGCCTCAACGGAGCAGATTGCACAAATCGTAACCTTCTGCAGAAATCAACAGATCCCCATCACACCTCGGGGGCGCGCCAGTGGTACTGCCGGGGCTGCGGTTCCCGAGCAGTCCGGTGTTGTCCTCTCGACCGAACGATTGCGGAAGATTCTGCGTATCGAACCGGAAAACCGCTTGATGGTGGTCGAGCCCGGGGTTACCAACCAGGAGGTTCAGCAAGAGGCCGCGCAACACGGCTTCTTCTGGCCCCCCGACCCCAGCAGCAGCCCCTTCTGCACCATTGGAGGCAACATCGCCTGCGGCTCGGCCGGGCCCCGCGCGGTGAAGTACGGCACGGTGCGGGAGAACCTCCTCGGGCTACGGGCAGTCACCGGAACCGGAGAGGTGATCCGAACCGGCGTCGAGACCAGTAAATGGGCACTCGGTACCGACCTGACTCAACTATTGACCGGCTCTGAAGGGACCCTGGCCATTATCACCGAGGCCACCCTCAAGCTGCTGCCACTACAACCTCAGAAGCAGATGATGCGCGCGCTCTACCGTGACATGCAGTCCGCCGCCAGTGCAGTAGCGAGGATCATGGCTCAACCCACTACCCCCTGCGCACTGGAGTTTATGGACCGTGCCAGCCTCGATCTGATCCGCAACCAGCTGGGAGAGCAGTTCCCTGCAGAGGCCGGAGCGATGCTGATGATCGAGGCCGACGGCACCCAATCAGTAGTGACCGAGGCCGTTGCATCCATCCGGCAGGCGGCAGATAACCGTGGGCTGATCGACTTTTCTATTGCCGCCAATGAGGCCGAGGCACAGCAACTCTGGCAAGCCCGCAAGATTCTTTCGCCACGCCTGCGGGAGATTGCCCCGAAGAAGATCAATGAAGATATTGTTGTCCCGGTCTCCAACATTCCTGCACTGGTGAATGCCATCGAACAGTTATCGGCGCAGTATCGGATCACCATCGCCAACTTTGGCCATGCGGGTAACGGCAACCTGCATACCAATCTGCTGGTCAATCCGGATGACCCGGATGAGATGAGGCGGTCTGAACAGTGCCTGCATGCCCTGTTTGAGCAGGTTCTCTCGCTACGCGGAGGGATCTCGGGTGAACATGGGGTGGGTCTGGTAAAACAGCCCTATGTAGCCATGCAGGTCGCCACCACAGAGCGTCGACTGATGGGTGAGATTAAACGGGTCTTTGATCCGGATATGATTTTGAACCCCGGGAAAGGGGTGTCGTTACTCAACAACCCCTGAGCCGCTACTCTCCTCTCCCTGTCGAAGATGAGGGGTAAACCTACTTCACAACCTTGAGCGAAGGTCTGCCCGGCTTTGGTGCCGGTTTGGGAGGAGCACTCTCACTCTCCTGCGGCTCCTCACCAGCAGTCTCGACTGGCTCATCCGGAAACACCATACCCTGACCATTCTCACGCGCATAGATGGCATGTACCGCTGCTGGAGGAAAGGAGATCTCTTCCGACACACCAGCAAAGCGGGCACTGAACTGAACCCAGTCATTCTCGATCGATAGCCCTGCTACTGCATCGTAGCTGCAGTTGAGCACAATCTTGCCCTCATTCACATGCCCCACGGGTACCGTTACCATCGCTGCGGTTGCGTCCACCACCAGGTAGGGGGTCAAGCCATTGTCGGTAATCCAGGCGTGCAGTGCGCGTAGCAGATAGGGACGACTGGAACTCATGCCTCCGCTGTCAGCCCCACCCACCGAACTGTCATCACTCATCGAGCTCACGCTCCTCTTCGGTCAGGCTGTCGAGAAATGAGTCACGATCAAACATACGCTCCGCATACTCGGTAACCGCCTTGGCGGAGGGCGGCAACACCACCCCGAGGGACTTCAAACGCCAGAGAATCGGGGCCAACCCACAGTCCACCAGAGAGAACTCTTCACTCATGAAGTAGGGGTTCTGCTCAAACAGCGGCGCCAGCAGAGTGATACTCTCGGTAAGCTTTTTCCTTGCTGCAGCGGCCACCTTGTCGCTTCCGTTCTCGATCTCCAGAATCCGTTCAGACCAGTCCAGATCCAGGCGGTCGATCATCTGCCGGGCCTGGGCCCGTGCCACCGGATCAACCGGCATCAGTGGAGGATGGGGAAAACGCTCATCCAGGTACTCCATGATGGTGCGCGAGCCAAACAGTGCCAGATCACGATCAGCAATGGTGGGGAGCATCCCATACGGGCTGAGCTCGACAAACTCGTCCGGAGGGTTGTGCGGATCCACCTTCTCCATCTCGTAGGTGACCCCTTTCTCTTCCATCACCATCCGTACCCGGTGGCTGAGGTGGTCGTCTGCTCCGGAAAACAACACCATTACGGAACGTCGGTTTGCAATAATCATAACGTTTACTTTACCCGTTCTGTTTACCCTGTCTCGCAACCATTGAAGGGTTACGATCCATGGCGGTCAAAAGTGAGAAAACCCCGGTCTCGACACGGGCCGAGCGCCGGGGTTACACAGAGTAGAAAGAAGACAATCAGTGTACGTCTTTCCAGTACTCCTTCTTCAAACGGTAGCTGAGCACCAGCAGGATCAGCAGGAAGCCGAGCACATACCAGCCCAGTGTCATGCGATAGGACTTGGCTGGCTCACCTACATAGGCAAGAAAATTGACCAGATCCCCGACCGCCTTGTCATATTCGGCTGCGGTCATGCTTCCCGAGCCATCCACGACCAAGGTTCCATCTTCCTGTAGCGTCTGGTTACCCTGCAGTCCGGCCAGTACGTGAGGCATACCCACATCCTTGAAGACCACATTGTTGACCCCCATCGGGCGGGATGGGTCGATATAGAAGCCACGCAGGTAGGTGTAGAGCCAGTCATCACCACGTGAGCGCGAGATCACACTCAGATCCGGTGGTGTGGTACCGAACCACTTGGCAGACTGTTCTGCCGGCATCGCCACCTGCATGGTGTCGTGGATCTTGGCACCGGTGAAGACCAGGTTATCCAGCACCTCCTGGTCAGACATCCCCAGATCATCCGCCATGCGCTTGTAACGCATGAACTGGGCAGAGTGGCAGCTGAGGCAGTAGTTCATGAACAGCTTGGCCCCGTTCTGCAGTGACTCCATATCGGATAGATCCACCGGCGCCTTGTCGAGGTGAACCCCACCACCACTTGCCATCGCAAGACTGGGGAGAAGCAACAGCAGAGCGCTGATTTTGTTAATCATCTTTTTCATCGATTATTCTCCTTGATCCTTAATGCTCTGGCAGACGCTCAGGCACCGGCTTGGTCTTGTCCATCTTCGAGTAGAACGGCATCAACAGGAAGAAGGCGAAATAGATCACAGCGAAGATCCGTGCAAACATGGTTGCAACCGGGGTTGCAGGCTGGGTACCGAGGTATGAGAGGGCAATGAAGGCCACTACAAAGATACCCAACGCCACCTTGGAGATCATCCCCTTGTACTTGATCGACTTGACCGGGCTGCGATCCAGCCAGGGCAGGATAAAGAGCATGATGATCGCACCAAACATCGCCACTACCCCGAGGAACTTGTCGGGAACCGCACGCAGAATCGCGTAGAAGGCGGTGAAGTACCACAATGGCACAATATGCTCCGGTGTCTTCAAGGGATCTGCAGGCACGAAGTTATCCTTCTCTAGGAACCATCCACCCATCTCCGGCATGAAGAATACCACCACGGAGAAAATCATCAGGAACACCACCACACCCACGATGTCCTTGACCGAGTAGTAGGGGTGGAAAGGAATACCATCAGCCGGAGCAGTATCGCTCCAGCGGTTGCCCTTCGGCCCCTCCTTGATCTCGACCCCCTCCGGATTGTTGGAACCCACTGCGTGCAGGGCAACAATATGGAGGAAAACCAGCATCACCAGTACCAGCGGTACGGCAATGACATGGAAGGCGAAGAAGCGGTTGAGGGTGGCGTCGGCAATGACGAAGTCACCACGAATCCACAAGGCAATATCCTCACCCACATACGGTACTGCACCGAACAGGGAGATAATCACCTGTGCTCCCCAGTAGGACATCTGTCCCCATGGCAGCAGATAGCCCATGAAGGCCTCGGCCATCAGCGCCAGATAGAGCACCATGCCGAAGACCCAGATCAGCTCACGCGGCTTGCGGTAGGAGCCATACATCAGCCCACGGAACATGTGGAGATAGATCACCACAAAGAAGGCCGAGGCGCCAGTTGAGTGCAGGTAGCGAATCAGCCATCCCCACTCTACATCACGCATGATGTACTCCACCGAGGCAAAGGCGAGCTCTGCATCCGGCTTGTAGTTCATGGTCAGGAAGATACCGGTGACAATCTGAATCACCAGCACCAGCATCGCCAGTGAACCAAAGAAGTACCAGAAATTGAAATTTTTCGGTGCATAGTATTGCGCCAGATGCTCGTTCCACACTTTGAGCAGTGGGAATCGCTGGTCAAACCAGCCCACGATACCTGTCGCTTCAGTCTCTCTCAGTCCCATTATGCTGCTCCTTGATCAACACCCACCAGGATCTTGCCATCGCTGATGTAGTTATGTGGAGGAATGACCAGATTCAGTGGGGCCGGCACCCCCTGATAGACACGCCCGGCCAGATCAAAGCGGGAACCGTGACAGGGGCAGAAGAAACCACCTTTCCAGTCCGGTCCCAGATCCGCTGGTGCCATCTCGGGACGGTAGGTGGGAGAACATCCCAGGTGAGTACAGATCCCTACAGTAACCAGATACTCCGGTTTGATAGAGCGGGCCGGATTCTTGCAATACTCGGGCTGATCCGACTCATTGGAGGCCGCATCACGCAACTGACCATCCAGTGTCTTGAGGTTATCCAGTACCTCTTGCGTGCGCCGTACAATCCACACCGGCTTACCACGCCACTCCACCGTCAGCATCTGCCCCGGCTCCATCTTGCTGATATCGGCCTCAACAGGGGCGCCCGCCGCCTGTGCTCGCGCACTGGGGTTCATGGACTTGACAAAAGGGACCGCCACAAAGGCTGCACCCACAGCGCCCACTGCAGAGGTTGCTGCCGTCAGAAAACGGCGCTTACCCAGATCTACAGTTTCTGTACTCATACAGTTTCTCCAATAAAAGAAAACAGCAGCCCACTTCTGAAATCCGATTGATTTCCAGCCCGCGACCTGCCAAACCCAAAATTAGTGGCGGGGGATATTACCATAAACCCGTTAAGGGTTTGCACCCTTTTTGCGCTAACCGGCCCACTCCCCCCTGAAACAGGCCGTTTACAGGATCACAAGAAACGCTGCAACCACTGCTCCGTCAGTGCCAACTGCCACAACTTGCTACCCTGAATACGGGTAAAGCTCTCTTTGGCTGTGGGGTTCGCAAGCAACTGATCGATATAGCTGCGCTGGTAAAGCCCGCGCTCGCGGCACGCCTGTGAACCGAGAATATCCTGCATAAACTCGAGAAACTCCCCCCGCACATACTTCAGTGCCGGCATCGGAAAATATCCCTTGGGGCGGTCGATAACCGTATCCGGCAGCAACCCTCGTGAGATCAGCTTAAGCGGCCCCTTGCCCTGATGCTTCAATTTCAACGCCGGGGGAATCTGTGCCGCCAGCTCCACCAACTGGTGATCGAGAAAGGGAACTCGCGCCTCCAGCCCCCAGGCCATGGTCATGTTGTCCACCCGCTTGACCGGATCATCCACCACCAGGGTGGTGACATCGGCACGCAACACCTGATCAAGGTACTCGTCTGCACCCGCCCCTTGCAGCAGGGACGCCATCAATCTGGCAGTGTGATCCTCCCCTTGATAGGGCTCCGCCAGCAGCCTCATCATCTCCGGGTGGTCCCGGTCAAAATAATATTGGCGAAAACGGTCAACCGGACTGCCAATTTCTGCATCCATCAGCGGGTACCAGAAGTAGCCGGCAAAAACCTCATCCGCCCCCTGCCCACTCAAGACCACACGCACCTCTTTGGAGACCTGCTCTGCCAACAGGTAGAAGCCGATCGCATCCTGCCCGAACATCGGCTCCGACATCGCATCCACCGCCTCCAGCAGACGTGGCAACGCCTGGTTATTGGCGATGGTAATTTTCCGATGCCGGGTCTGAAAACGCTCCACCACCGCATCGGAAAACTCGAATTCGCTACCACACTCCTCCGGTGAATCTTCAAAGCCGATGGAGAAGGTGCGAATATCCCGGTGCCCCGCCTCGGACAGCATGCCCACCAACAGACTGGAGTCCAGCCCACCGGAAAGCAACACGCCTACCGGCACATCAGAGGCGGCACGACGGCGCTCCACCGCCTGTAGCAGCGATTCCCGTACCGCTTCGGCCCACTCCCACTCACTCAACGGCTGCTGCGGGCGCTGCGCTGCAAGAGACCAGTAGCGTGATGACTGTACCCTGCCCCGCAAATCAACTTGCATACAGTGGGCCGGCTCCATCTTGTGGATATGACGAAACAGGGTGCGTGGGGCTGGCACCACCGCATGCAGAGAGAAGTGGTGATGCAGAGCAATCGCATCAAATTCGGTATCCAGCCCCCCCGCAGCCAGCAGTGCAGGCAGGGTAGAGGCAAACAGCAGCCGCTTCCCATCCTGCGCCCAGTAGAGCGGCTTGATCCCCATCCGGTCCCGCACCAGGTAGAGTTGCTGCTCCCCCGCGTGCCACAACGCAAACGCAAACATGCCGCTAAAGCGCTCGACACAGGCCTGCCCCCAGGCATGCCAAGCCTTGAGAATCACCTCGGTGTCCCCGCTGGAGTGGAACTGATACCCCATTTGCCGCAGCTGCTCACGCAACTCAACGTAATTGTAGATAGTGCCATTAAAGACGATGGCAAGCTGCAACGCCTCGTCAACCATCGGTTGATGAGCTCGCTCACTCAGATCCAGAATGGAGAGGCGGCGATGTCCCAACTGTAGCGGCCCCTGCTGCCAGACCCCCTCGTCATCCGGGCCACGCGGACGCAAGGGCTGCAGCATACGCTCTACAACCGAACGCTCCGGTTGAGCACCATCCAGCCTCAGTTCACCACAGATACCACACATATAAATCGCCTCGAAAGTGATGGCCGACCTGATCTGCGGCCGTCTGTGGGCAGGGATGCCCACAGTCGAGCGACACAAGGATGTGCTTGAGCGTGTCGCAGACAGGAGCTGCCATTACTTTTGGAATCATTGATAACAGGAACTCAGTATCGAACCAGACTATCGATCTTGAGCCAGTTGTCGTAGACCTTCTTCAGCCGCAGCGCCTCCTGGCGGTTCTTGGGGCTGTAATCCCGCACCAGATAGTAGCGCTTGCCTCTGGAGGTTACCGCCACCACCTCGGCACTGAACTCGGAGTCACGCAGATCGGCCACCACCGCTTCTGCACGTTTCCTACTGGTGAAGGTGGCCAGCTGTATGTGCTTTTTACGCTTGTTGAGCGGCTTTGATTTCGTCTTTGGTTTTGCTTTTGGCTTTGGTGTCGACTTCTTCGGCGCTGCCGGTTTGGAAGGCGCAACCGGCTTGGCAATCGAGCTGGCCTCTGCTTTCGATTCTGGTTCAGGACTGGATTGTTCCCCCTCATCAGTCACGGACGAGGCGGGCTTTGCCTCTACTTTCTTTGCTACCTCTACCGGCTGCTGAACCACTTTCAACTGAGGCTCTTTCGGTTTTGGGGCCAACTCTGGTGCCGGTTCAGGGGAGACCTTTTCAACTGCAGCTTTCGCAACGGGCCTGGGCTCCTCTTTCACGGGTTCAACCGGTTTTGGAGCGGTCAACTTCTCCTTCTCTTCATTGGGAGAGTTGGCACCCTCCTCTACCGAGGCCACCGTATCCACCTCTACTGTTGGCCCTGACTCTGGCTCAGCCTCTGCAGCAGCCTTGTTATCACTGGCAGCCTTTTCCTGATCCGCTACAGCAACCGCGGGTGGCTCCACTCCCATCTGGTCTGCCAGCTGAATCTGTTGCTGTTTACGTTGCGCCCGGGTCTCCTCCAACAGCCGCTCAAGCTCCTGATACTCCTGCATAAAGGGATCTTGTGGACCGGTTACTTCCGGTGTCTCCTGTAGCGCAGAGACTGGAGTGGTTTCAATGCCCGTCTCATCTCCACTCAACAACATCCCACCAACAATCCCGGCTAGAACCGTCGAAAGCCCCAAGGCAATCATCATCTGTGTCTGCATAACCTGCCATCCATCTGCTTTCACGGTGAACTGCATCCGTGCCGTGAAGATTGTTTCCAGCCCCTCTCGGACTGTCAAAGCGTATATACTAATGAAATTGCCCCACTCTGGTTAAGAAAAATATGTCTGATCCCCTGTTAGCACCTCTGCTACAGCTCACTACCGAGCACGGTTTCCCCTTTTCCGAAGAGGCACTACTGGCCGGTCTACCCCTGAAAAACGGAGAGCTGACCCCGGAGCTGGCGCTGCGGGCACTGCAACGCGCCGGACTGGAGGCGGCGATTGAGGAGGTCAGACTGGAGGACCTCTCTTCCACCCAACTGCCGGCACTGCTATTCCTCTCCAGAAAACAGGCCGCCGTGGTGATCGAGATTCGTGGTCAAGAGGCAATCACCCTGGATCAGGCCGGAGTGGCACGAGCACTCCCTCTGGATGAACTCAGAGCTCTCTATAATGGTGAGGCACTGACCATCTCCGGCGCGGTTGCGGCCAGCGCCCATGAGCGTGGACGACTCTGGTTCTGGAAGATCATCTTCAAGGGGTGGCCAATCTATGGAGAGAGCATCTTTGCCTCCTTCATGGTCAACCTGTTCGCTCTGGCCAGCCCACTGTTTGTGATGAATGTCTACGACCGTGTGGTACCCAACAATGCGATGGAGACCCTCTGGGTGCTGGCGATTGGTGCCCTGCTGGTGGCGGGCTTTGACTTCCTGCTGCGCACCTTGCGTGCCTACTTCATCGACGTGGCCGGCAAGCGCGCCGACCTGGCCCTCTCGGCCACCATTTTCGAACAGCTACTGGGCACCCGCATGGAGGCCCGCGATGCTGCCGCCGGTGCCTCTGCCAACCATATGCGCGAGTTTGAGGGGGTGCGCGACTTCTTCACCTCCGCATCGATGACCACCCTGGTCGACCTCCCCTTTCTGGTCATCTTCCTAGCGGTAATCTGGATGATCGGCGGGCAAGTGGTTATCGTGCCGCTGCTGGCGATTCCGCTGGTGGTACTTTCCGCCCTGCTGCTGCAGGTGCCAATGCACCGCGCCATTCGGGAGACGTTTGAGGAGTCCACCGAAAAACATGCAATTCTGGTGGAGGCGATCTCCGGAGCCGAGACCATCAAGAGCGAGAATGCCGAAGGGGTGATGCAGCAGAAGTGGGAACACTATGTGGAGAGGCTGGCCCGTTCAGGGATGAAGAGCAAGCTCTGGTCCACCCTGGCAATCAACTTCACCACCTTCATCCACCAGATCACCACCATTGGCATTGTGCTGGTGGGCGTTCACCAAATCTCTGCCGGAGAGATGTCGATCGGCGCCCTGATTGCCTCCACCATTCTCACCGGGCGAGCACTGGCTCCGCTGACCGGTATCGCCGGTCTACTGATTCGCTATCGTCAGTCGGTGGTGGCATTGCGTGCGCTGCATGACCTGATGCAGAAGCCGGTAGAGCGCCCATACAACAGCCGCTTTCTCAACCGCCCTCCAATTAAAGGGGCCATCGAGTTGCGTCAGGTCAGCTTTCACTATCCTGCCCAGGAGGGGAATGCTCTCAACAACCTCAGTGTCCGTATCGAACCCGGTGAACATGTCGCCATTGTCGGGCGCATCGGCTCCGGCAAGACCACACTGGAGAAGCTGCTGCTGGGGCTCTATCAGCCCCAGGAGGGGAACTTGCTGATCGACAACACCCATATCAGCCAGCTCGATCCGGCACAGCTACGCCGCTCCATCGGCTATGTATCGCAGGATATTGTGCTTTTCCGTGGCACCCTGCGCGACAACATCAAACTCGGCAGCCCACAGGTTTCGGACGAGGAGCTGCTGCAGGCGGCCCAGCTGGCCGGGGTCGATGCCTTTGCCCAGCAGCACCCGAAGGGGTATGACATGGATGTGGGGGAGCGTGGTGAACGGCTCTCCGGCGGACAACGTCAGGCGGTTGCGATGGCACGGGCACTGCTACTCAAGCCCGCCATCATGCTGCTGGATGAACCCACCAGCTCGATGGATAACAGTACCGAAAATAGCTGGAAGGAGCGCTTCACCCCCTTCCTCAAGGAGCGCACCCTGATCCTGGTAACCCACCGCGCCTCACTACTCTCGTTGGCGGATCGGCTGATCATTCTGGATCGGGGCCACCTGGTGGCCGATGGACCACGTGATCAGGTGCTGCGTGCCCTCAACCGGGGAGAGCTCAATCAGGCTACGGGTTGAGGAAACCGAAGAGTTCCTCAAGGCTCTGCTGTGCCACCTCGTTTTCTGCCTTGGGGCGCTGCGCCTTCTCCATCGCTGCCGCCTTGTTGAGAAGATGAATCGCACGTGCGCTACTGGCCCGGTTACGGTTATGTCTATCACTCATCGCCTTAAAGGCCCTCTGTTTGGTACGTGCCTGCGCCCCATCCTGCGCCCGGCCCCGCTTGCTCAGCATCGCCTTGCCCATCTCCTTGCGCTTGATATGTTTGACTGACTGCAGATTATGGGAGGCAACCCGTTGGTCACGCTCTCGCATCATCTTGCTCAGTTGGGCACGGCGCTGGTCCAGTAGTTGATTGCTACGACTCAGCCGCATCTTGTAGCTTGAGAGGCGTTGACTGTATTGGTTCAGACGACCATTGAGTGCCTCGCTGCGGGCAGCAGCCCGTGCCTTAGGATAGTTGACCGTGCGCTTGATTCGATCCACCTTGGCGGCATGTGCGAATGCCCTGGCACGAGCGCGATCCTCCGCCTTGCGCTGTGCAATACGCCGGACCTCCTCTTCTGCCAGTCGCTGCTCCTCGATCTGTTTGGCTTGTGCCAACTCCCGGGCCTCCTTCAGGGCACGGGCATCGGCCGCCTGCTTGGTTTCGCTGAGTGCATTCATCACCACCCAGCCGGTGTCCTTCATGGCGGCATAACCTTCCGAATGCTGCTCGTTCATGGCTACCGATTCAGTTACCACAGCGGTCTCTGCAGCTCCTTCTGCAACCTCTTCATCAATCGGTCGGGCAGCGCTATCTTCAGACAACGGATCAACCTCAACCACCTCTACCTCGTCGGCAGCCTCGGCAAACATAGGAATTTCCACCCCTTCCGCAATCATCCGATCCACCCGGTCGATCACCGTATCAACCAGCAGCAAGTCATCGTTTACCCCCTCCAACGGGGTATCATCGACCTGCATCGGTGCCACCGCAAGATTATCGAGCAGCGTTCCCAGGTGAGAAAGAATCCGGTACACCCCCAACTGGGTCTCAATCTTGTCCTCGAGCACCGACTTGCGCGCCTGCAGCAGGGCATCATCGGCGGCAATAATCGCCATCACATCTCCCTCTCCCAGTTTGAACTGCTCCTTGGCCGATTCAAAATTGTCCTGAGCCAGAACCAGCTGCTGCTGACTGGTCTGTAACAGTTTGCGCGACACATCCAGTCCATTCCAGAACTGCTGCAGCTGCTCTTCCATATTTCTCCGCGACAGGGAAAGCTGCTCCTGACTATCCATCATCGCCCGGGCCGTCTCCCGACGATGAGAGAGATCGGAACCGCCGCGAAACAGGTTATAGTTGAGCTTCAGCAGTGCGGTGTAGTCCTGATCCACGGTGATTGCACCACCATCGTTCTCCTTGCGCCCCCCTTGGAGTTCGAAATCGAGCGTGGGCAGCAGGCC
>CAYFNH010000065.1:0-13764 GCA_964344435.1 uncultured Piscirickettsiaceae bacterium
TGTTTTATGGGGCTACGTGAGTTTTACCTCTTCAACGTTGGGACACCAGTGATATCGCTTATATCGCCATTTTGACTTAAGTCAAAGATGGGGTGTAGGCACTCGAAAGTGTTGCAGGTTACAGTACTGCAGAAAAGGGGTAAGGTAGATCCATGAGTAATCAACCAAAACTTTCAACTACCCGGGAGAGCCGGGAGAGTGTGTTGGTAATCGATGATGAGCCAACCAATATTGAGGTGCTGGGAAAGATCCTGCGCGCGCACTATACGGTCTATGTTGCCACCAGTGGTGCAGCCGGTATCGAGGTTGCCCGTAAGCACAAGCCCAATCTGATTCTGCTCGATATCATGATGCCGGAGATGGATGGATACGAGGTGATTCGGCAACTCAAGGCGGATACCACGACAGCCATGATCCCGGTGATCTTTGTCACCGCGCTGGCAGATATTTCCGGTGAGATGCGTGGCTTTGAGAATGAGGCGGTGGACTACATTACCAAACCGGTGGTGCCCCCCCTGGTGCTGGCTCGGGTACGGACACACCTCTCACTGGTTCGGGCAGATGCACTGCTGCATACCCAGATGCTGATTCTGAGAAGTCTGGGGCAGGCGGCGGAATACAAGGACAAGGATACCAGTCTCCATGTGATTCGAATGAGCCACTACTCAAGGTTGTTGGCACAGGCGTGTGGCCTGAGTGAGGCGGAGTGTGAGCTGCTCTACCATGCGGCATCGATGCACGACCTGGGAAAAATCGGCGTTCCGGATCAGATCATGCTCAAGCCTGCAGCACTTGATGAAGCGGAGTGGGCGGTGATGAGTCAACACCCAGAGATTGGGGCCTCGATTCTGGGAGAGCACGACTCGGAGTTGATTAACCTGGCAGCGAGTGTGTCACTTACCCATCATGAAAAGTGGGATGGCAGTGGCTACCCAAAGGGGTTGCAGGGGGAGCAGATCCCGCTCGAAGGGCGTATCGTGGCCATTGCCGATGTCTTTGATGCCCTTACTACCGAGCGCCCCTACAAGGAGGCCTGGCCGGTGGAGCAGGCGGTCGATCAAATCAAGCAGGGCTCTGGTTCCCATTTTGATCCCTCGTTGGTGACGTTGTTTGTGGCGCATCTCCCGCAGATGCTGGAGATCCGTGAGCAGTGGATTGATGAGTGATCATCATTTGCTCACCTATGCCCCCATTGAGGTGCTCAGCCCTGTGCTAGAATTTCGCGATGCGGGTTCGAGTAAAAATCTGTGGAATCACCTCGGTAGCAGACGGGATTGCAGCGGCAAGGTCTGGTGCGGATGCGATCGGTTTGGTCTTTTATCCTCCCAGTCCACGTGCGGTGAGTATTGAGCAGGCACAGGAGATTATTCAGGCGCTGCCCCCCTTTGTAACCACGGTCGGGCTGTTTGTAGATGAGCCGGTGGAGCAGATCCGGCAACTGTTGCAGCACCTGCCACTGGATCTGTTACAGTTTCATGGCAGTGAGGATCCGGCCAGTTGTGAGCAGTTGGATCGTCCCTGGATGAAGGCGATTCGGATGCGCCCCGAGGTCGATCTGCAGCAGGAGGCGGCACGCTATCACCGTGCCTCGGCGCTGCTGGTGGATGCCTACCAGCCCGGTGTTCCGGGAGGAACCGGAGAACGCTTTGACTGGCGCCGTATCCCGGAAAAGTTATCAAAGCCACTGGTGCTGGCCGGTGGGCTGACCCCGGAGAATGTTCGACAGGCAGTGGAACAGGTTGGCCCCTGGGGGGTTGATGTCAGTGGTGGTGTCGAGCAGCACAAGGGGGTCAAGAGCCATGAGCGAGTGGCACGGTTTATAGAGAACGCCAGTGGCGTTGTGTTTTAGAGGAACAGGATGTGAGCAGTCGATGGAGTGAACAGCCGGATGCACAGGGGCACTTCGGGATCTATGGTGGAATCTTTGCCTCAGAGACCCTGATGGCGCCGCTGGAGGCACTAACCCAGGCCTATACCCGCTATCTGCAGGATGACGAGTTTCAGAGCGAGCTGGATGCCGATCTGCAACACTACGTGGGGCGACCCAGTCCGCTCTACCATGCCGCACGCTGGAGTGAGCAGTTGGGAGGGGCGCAGATCTGGCTCAAACGCGAGGATCTGAACCATACTGGTGCCCACAAGGTAAACAATACGATTGGTCAGGCACTGCTGGCAAAGCGCATGGGCAAGACCCGCATCATTGCCGAGACCGGTGCCGGCCAGCATGGGGTGGCAACGGCGACCGTGGCGGCCCGGCTGGGACTGGAGTGTGTGGTCTATATGGGGGCCGTGGATGTTGAACGTCAGAAGCTCAACGTCTACCGGATGAAGCTGTTGGGGGCCAGGGTAGTGCCGGTCAGTTCCGGTTCGAAGACGCTCAAGGATGCCTTGAACGAGGCGATGCGTGACTGGGTTACCAATGTCGATAACACCTTCTATATCATCGGTACAGTAGCGGGACCACACCCCTATCCGGCGCTGGTGCGTGATTTTCAGGCCATTATCGGGCGCGAGGCACGTGAGCAGATTCAGCAGCAGGCGGGGCAACTGCCCGATGCGCTGGTTGCCTGTGTTGGAGGGGGGTCCAACGCGATGGGGCTTTTCTACCCCTTCCTGGCGGATGAGTCGGTCAAGATCTACGGAGTTGAGGCAGCGGGTCACGGACTCGAGAGTGGGGCGCACGCCGCACCGTTATGTGCCGGAAAACCCGGGGTACTGCATGGCAATCGTACCTACATCATGGAGGATGAGAATGGGCAGATCATCGAAACCCACTCCATCTCGGCCGGGCTCGACTATCCCGGAGTCGGGCCGGAGCATGCCTGGCTCAAGGATGAGGGTCGAGCCGAATATGTGGCGGTCAATGATGAGGAGGCGCTGCAGGGATTTCATGATCTGACCCGCATTGAGGGGATTCTGCCAGCGCTGGAGTCGAGCCATGCCATCGCCTACGCTACCAAACTGGCACCAACCATGAAGCCGGATCAGCACATTGTCGTCAACCTTTCGGGGCGTGGCGACAAGGATATCCATACCGTGGCACAAATCGAGGGGGTGGAAGTATGAACAACCGTATCGAAACCTGTTTTGATAAGTGCCAATCGCTCGAACGCAAGGCGCTGATCCCTTTCATCACCGCTGGAGATCCTGATCGCTCCGTTACCCTTCCTACCATGCATGCGATGGTCAAGGCGGGTGCAGACATCATCGAGCTGGGAGTACCCTTTTCTGATCCGATGGCGGATGGCCCGACCATACAGAAGTCGAGCGAGCGCGCCCTGGAACAGGGCACCAGTATCCACCATGTGTTGGAGATGGTGACAGAGTTCCGTAAAACCGATGCGGTTACCCCGGTGGTTTTGATGGGGTACCTCAACCCGATTGAGAATATGGGGCCGGAACTCTTTGCTGCTACTGCCGAAGAGGCGGGGGTAGACGGGGTGTTAACGGTGGATATGCCCCCGGAGGAGGGGGAGATGTTCGAGCAGATCTGTCAACAGCATGGATTGGCACCGATCTATCTGATTGCCCCGACCAGTACCGAGGCACGTATCCGCAAGATTACCGAGGCGGCCCGAGGCTTTATCTACTACGTCTCGGTCAAGGGGGTGACCGGCTCACAGGCGCCCGATGTGGCCGAGGTGGGGGCCAGGGTCGAGGCGATTCGGCAACAGAGTTCACTCCCGGTTGGCGTTGGTTTTGGGATTCGCGATGCGGCGTCGGCAGCGGCCATTGGTCAGGTTGCCGATGCAGTGGTGGTCGGTAGTGTGTTGGTCTCACAGATGGCGGCACTACAAGATTCACCAGAGCGGATTCCACAAACAATTGGTGGTATCCTTGCCGAAATGAGGGCAGCTCTGGATGAGCTATAGCGGACACAAATAGCGAGAAAACAGCAATGACCTGGTTTGAAAAAATCCTTCCGAAGATTCGTACCGAGAGTAACAAGAAGGCCATCCCGGAGGGGGTCTGGACCAAATGTTCCTCTTGTGAGTCGGTGCTTTACCGTGCGGAGTTGGAGCGAAATCTCGATGTCTGTCCGAAATGTAACCACCACATGCGGATTGGTGCACGTCGCCGTCTGGAGCTCTTTTTCGACCCCGAAACCACAGAAGAGGTGGCAGCCGCGTTGGGGCCGGTAGATCATCTCAATTTCAAGGATCTGAAAAAATACAAGGATCGTATTGCCCAGGCACAGAAAAGTACCGATGAGAAGGATGCACTGGTAGTGATGCGTGGAGAGGTGGAGGGAGTGCCGATGGTAGCCGCCGCCTTCGAGTTCAAGTTCATGGGTGGATCGATGGGGTCGGTAGTGGGCGAGCGTTTTGTACGTGCGGTCAATGCGGCATTGGAGCTCAATGTGCCGCTGGTCAGTTTCAGTGCCAGTGGTGGTGCCCGTATGCAGGAGGCACTCTATTCCTTGATGCAGATGGCCAAGACCAGTGCTGCGCTCAACAAGTTGCAGTCGCGCAATCTCCCATTCATCTCGGTGTTGACCGACCCTACCATGGGGGGGGTATCCGCCAGCTTTGCCATGCTGGGGGATCTCAATGTGGCCGAACCCAATGCGTTGATCGGCTTTGCCGGTCCCAGGGTGATTGAGCAGACTGTGCGCGAGAAGTTGCCGGAAGGGTTCCAGCGTAGTGAGTTTCTGTTGGAACATGGGGCCATCGACATGATTGTCGACCGCCGAGAGATGCGTGCCAGGCTGGCCTCTCTGTTGTCGATGATGATGGAGAACAACCCCAATACCCAAGCTGCCTGAAGCCCGTTTGAAGAGTCTGCAAGCGTGGCTCTCCTGGCAGGAGACGCTACACCCGCAGGAGATTGAGCTGGGGCTGGCGCGTATCCGCCCGGTTGCCATCGCCCTCGGTCTGCTTGCGCCAGAGGCGAAGGTGGTAACGGTTGCCGGTACCAATGGCAAGGGCTCCTCGATCGCGCTGCTGGAGTCGATGGTTCGCAGTGGCGGGTTGCGTTGTGGGGTCTATACCTCTCCCCATCTGCTGCGTTATAACGAGCGCATTCGTATTGATGGTGAGATGGTCTCCGACCACTCTCTGTGCGAGGCCTTTGCTGCGATTGATCAGGCCCGTGGAGAGATCTCACTCACCTACTTTGAATTCGGAACACTGGCCGCGTTTTATCTGTTCAACCAACAGCCGCTGGATTTGTGGATTCTGGAGGTGGGGCTGGGGGGGCGCCTTGATGCAGTCAACCTGGTGGATGCCGATGTGGCCCTGTTGACCACGGTGGATCTCGATCACCAGGCCTGGCTGGGGGAGACCCGGGAGCAGATTGGTCGGGAGAAGGCGGGGATCTTTCGTGCCGGTTGCCCGGCGGTAGTGGGAGAGAAGAGCCCGCCCTGTGCTGTGGTGGAGTATGCAGCAGGGCTGGGTACACCACTGCGTCGTAGCGGGGTGGATTTTGCTTATCGTACTCATGCTGCAAGTTGGGACTGGCTGCAGGACGGAAAGGTCGAGCTGGCACAGTTACCCCTGCCGGCACTGGCGGGAGCCATCCAGTTGCACAACAGTGCGGTGGTGCTGGAGGTGGTCGCTCAACTGGGGTGGTTGCAAAGTATCGGTTCTGAGGCAATTGCGCGTGGGCTGCAGTCAGTGAGTTTGCCAGGGCGGTTTCAGACCATTGCCAACCGCCCGCAGGTGGTGGTTGATGTCTCTCACAACCCGCAGGCGGCAGCCGTACTGGCCGAGAACCTGTCCCGGTTGCCTGCCCAAGGGACACGCTGGGCGGTGGTTGGCATGCTGCGGGACAAGGAGGTGGAACGGGTGGTTGAGACGCTCTCTCCACAGATTGACCGCTGGGTGGTGTGTGGCCTTGCGCTCGAGCGCGGGCTTTCCGTGGCAGAGCTGGCAGCCGTGGTAGAGCGGGTAACGGGGATGGAGGTAGAACGGTTGCCAGATCCTTTGGCGGCCTACCGTACTGTATTGGGCAGGGCCTCCGCAGATGACCGTGTGGTGGTGTTTGGCTCCTTCCACATGGTTGCAGCCCTGCTGGAGGACCAATAGAATAGGCCTCTCCTTAGGAATTGCTCACTTCTCCCCGTACAGAGGCTCCCATGCTTGATCAGGTTCAGTTAAAACAGCGTATTGTTGGTGGCGTGGTGCTGCTTGCGCTGGCAGTCATTGTGGTACCGCTGTTGATGGATGACCCGCGTCAGGAGGTGAAGATCCTCGAGAGCAATGTTGAGCCATGGCCGGAAGATCCCCCGCTTAATCTGATCGAGATCAGCGATGAAGAGTTCTCGCCGATCGTGGAGCCTGTGACCCAGCAGCCGCAGCCATCAACGTCAGACGGGAAATCGAGCGCTGCTGCCGCTCCATCGAATCAGAACAAGGTGGTAGCCAACAAGGTGACACAGCCGCCCGCCAAGGTGAAGCCGGCTGCCGCCAGCCCGGCCAACTCCAGTAAAAGTACGGCCAGTGATAAACAGTGGGAGGTGCAGGTGGTGAGCTATAGCAGCAAGAGCCGCAAGCGGGCGCAACGCTTCCTCAAACGGATGCAGGACAAGGGGTTCAAGGTGCGGCTCAAGGAGGGCAAGCGTCAGCTGCGAGTGGTTACCCAGACGCTCTCCTCGGAGAGAGAGGCCAAGGCGTTGAAGAAGAAGATTGACCGTACCTTCAAGGTGGATCAGGTGCATTCCATGGTGCGCCTGCTGAAGTGATTCGCAGGAAGCGTCCGGCTGCCAAACCGGGCAAGCCGACCACAAAGAGAAAGCCCAGGGCGGCTGCCAAAGGCGGTAGCAAAAAGACAAAGAGCTCCTCTCCCGGCCTGTTTCAACGAGGGGCGCTGCGCTTGCGTGGGTTGCTGCTGCGCACCTTGTTGTGGTCACTGCCACTGCTGCTGTTCTATACCCTCTGGCTCGACTACAGTGTCCGCTCGCAGTTTGAGGGTAAACGCTGGGAGCTCCCAGCGCGGGTCTATGCCGCACCAGTTGAGCTCTATCCCGGTAAACCGATCGGGGTGAAACAGCTGCAGGGGGCACTGCGTCAACTGGGGTATCGCAAACAGCCTGGCGTTCACGATCCGGGAACCTACTTGCTTGAACGACAGCGACTGCAGATTCATACCCGCCCCTTCCGTTTCTGGGATGGAGAGGAGCCGGGTCGGCGTATCGAGCTCCGTTTCGACGGGATGAAAGTGGTGGCAATGGACGCACTTGACCGGGGAGAGACGGTGGATATTGTGCGTCTTGACCCACTGCCCATCGGCAGCTTTTTCCCGGCGCATGGTGAGGATCGGCAGCTGGTTCAGCTGGAGACCCTGCCCACCTACCTGATCGATACCCTGACGGTGGTGGAGGATCGCTCCTTCTTTGATCATGTGGGTATCAACCCGCTGGCCATCCTGCGCGCCGTGGTCGCCAATATTCGTGCCGGGCGTACGGTGCAGGGGGGGAGTACCCTGACCCAACAGCTGGCTAAAAATCTGTTTCTGAGCCGGGAGCGCACCTTGGTGCGCAAACTGCGAGAGGCGCTGATTACCCTGATTCTCGAGTATCACTACAGCAAGCAGGAGATTCTGCAGGCCTATCTCAACGAGGTCTATCTGGGGCAGGATCAGCGCCGCTCGATCAATGGTATCGGAATGGCCAGCCACTTCTACTTCGGCCATGATGCCAGCCAGTTGAGCTTGAGTGAGTCGGCACTGCTGGTGGGAATGTTGAAGGGGCCCTCTCGCTACAACCCACGTCGATACCCGCAGCGGGCCCAACAGCGCCGCGACATGATTCTGGATCTGTTGGCCCAGCAGGGAGTGATCACCACGCAGCAGGCAGAACAGGCACAGCGCCAGCCACTGGGAGTGCTCTCCCATGTGCCCAGCGGGCAGTCCCTCTATCCGGCCTTTCTCGATCTGGTGCGTACGCAGATCCTGAGAGACTACCGGCGTGAGGATCTGACCACGGCCGGGTTACAGATCTTTACCACCCTCGATCCTCTGGCCCAGCAGGCGGCAGAGTGGGGACTGCAGCGCCGTATCCGTGAACTGGGGGCGAAACGTGCGCTACAGGGGGCCGTGGTGGTGGTACATCCGCACAGTGGTGAGGTCGAGGCACTGGTGGGGGGGAGTGATCCGCGTGCTGCCGGCTTCAACCGGGCACTGCATGCGGTACGCCCGATTGGTTCACTGGTCAAGCCGGCACTTTATCTAACCGCGCTACAGCAGCCACAGCGTTATACCCTGGTGACACCGCTGCAGGATCGCCCCTTCCAGATCAAGATGAGCGGTCAGGTGTGGCAGCCGGATAACTACGATCAACGTGCCCATGGAGAGGTACTGCTCTACCAGTCATTGAGCCGATCCTATAACCTCTCCACGGCCCGGCTTGGGGTTGCTCTGGGGGTAGGCTCTGTGGCCACGACGCTGCAGCGTCTCGGGGTGGAACGCGAGATTGCCCGCTACCCCTCTCTGTTTCTCGGGGCACTCGAGCTCTCTCCTCTTGAGGTGGCACAGCTCTATCAGCCAATAGCGGCCGGTGGTATGCATACTCCGCTGCGTGCCATCCGGGGGGTGTTGGACCAGCATGGGAGGGAGTTGCAGCGCTACCCACTCCATGTGGAAGAGGTGGCCTCTGCCGAGTCAGTTTCACTGCTGCAGTGGGCGCTGCAGCAGGTGGTGGCGGAGGGGACGGCCAAGGGCTTGCGTCAGTTGCTCCCCGACACGCTTCAGGTTGCAGGCAAGACTGGTACCACCGATGAGATGCGGGATAGCTGGTTTGCCGGCTTCAGTGGGGATCGTCTAGCAGTGGTCTGGATGGGGCGGGATGATAATCAGTCTGCCGGACTGAGCGGAGGCTCGGGGGCGCTGCAGGTGTGGGGGCGGATGATGTCCAAGCTCCCCAATCAGCCGCTGTCGGTTCGCTATCCGGAAAGTGTGATCGAGGTACAGGTTGATCCACACGGACGTGTGTTGCCAGAGGGGTGTGGTGGCGGACGCTGGATTCCCTTTGTTCAGGGCAGCCAGCCGTTGGTCACGGTACAATGTGATTGAATATGTCGTAATCGGTTGAGGAGTTGAGTGTTGAAAATGGGTAGGATTATCGGAGTAATCATGCTGATGTTGTTGGCAGGATGTGGAAGTCAGCCCACCATTCCGGTAGAGGAACACTCCAGCGTTAAACCGCCCCCGCAGCGTGAGCGATATTATCGGGCTGCACCGGTGGCTCGCCCTGAAGTTGCCAAACCCTCCTCAGCCAGGCCCTATGCGGTCACCCCGTATCAGCCGGTGGAGCCAGAGCCGGCCTGGAGAGAGATCCCACCCGCACAGCCCCACTCTGCCGAGCCTGTTCAGAGTCGTCCGCTGACTGCGCCGACAGCGAAAGTGCCCGAGTCAATCATCACTCGGGATGATCCTCTGTTGGGGGTGATGGGGCGGATCGAACAGGCAATGCAGCAAGGGGATTACAAATTGGCGGAGGGGCTGCTGGAGCGGGCGTTGCGTATCGATTCACAACGTGCCGGTCTGTGGCATGATCTGGCACAGGTGCGTTTTCACCAGCAGGCCTATGCCGAGGCAGTTACCCTGGCACGTCGTTCCAATAGTCTGACCAGTCGCGGTGGAATGCTGCAGGAGGAGAACTGGTCTCTGATTGCCCGCAGCAAAGAGGCGCTGGGGGATCTGCAAGGGGCGCGTGCTGCCTGGCGTAAGGCAGGGCGTGGTACTCCAACCACATTGTATTGACCGTCTCAGCAAGTCTGAATAGGGTGAGCTGCAAGGCGGACGAACGCAGGACTAACCGTAGTTAATTCAAGAGAGGACAACGAAGCAGATGGCCCTATTCAGGCTTGCCCGAAGGGAAACCCGCCCGGGGCCCGATACGGCGTTACCGGCCTTTGGCCGTTCGGGGCGGATGCAGCTATTTGATATAGAGTGGCTATACCTGCATAGCTGCGCCTTGTCTCGAACTCCGGGTGGAGATTCTGAGACGGTCAATACAATGTGGTTGGAGTACTAGTGGAACGCCCCTCCTGGATTCTGGGGAGTGAAGGGCCCTTTGCCCGCCAGCTTGCCGACTTCAAGCCGCGTCAGGCCCAGATGGAGATGGCCGATCAGGTGGCCGATGCGATTGCGCAAAGGTCACTGCTGGTGGCGGAGGCGGGCACCGGTACCGGAAAGACTTACGCCTATCTGGTGCCGGCCATCCTCTCCGGAGAACGGGTGATCCTCTCTACCGGAACCAAAAATCTGCAGGATCAACTCTACCATCGTGACCTCCCGGCGGTGCGCAAGCTATTGGGGGTGGGAGGGACGATTGCCTTGCTCAAGGGACGGGGGAACTATCTCTGTCTCCACCGCCTGGAGCAGACAGAGGCTCAGGGGCGTTTCTACTCCAGACAGGAGGCGACCCGGTTTTCGCGCATTCAGCGTTGGGCCCGACAGACCGAACGGGGAGATATTGCAGAGGTGAGTGGTGTGCAGGAGGGCGATCCACTCTGGCTGCGGGTTACCTCGACCGTGGACAACTGTCTGGGGCAGGAGTGTGAACACTGGGAGGCATGTTATCTGGTAGAGGCGCGTAGACGGGCGCAAGAGGCCGATCTGGTGGTTGTCAACCACCACCTCTTCTTTGCCGATATGGCACTCAAGGATGAGGGAGTCGGTGAGCTGCTGCCGGGAGCCAATGCGGTTGTACTGGATGAGGCCCACCAGCTGGGAGAGACCGCCACCAGTTTTTTTGGAGAGCGCATTAGTTATCGACAGCTGCAGGAGCTGGCGGAGGATGCGCTTGCAGAACAGCTTACCGATGCGGCTGACTACAAGCCACTGCAGCAGGCGGTCGATGAGGTGAAGCGTGCAGCGGATGAGCTGCGTCTGGTGTTGGTTGGTTCGACAGGACAGTGGATGGGGCGCAAGCCCTGGAGTGAGGTCAAGAGCCGGGGCGGGATATCCGCGGCAATTGAGATCATGGATGAGGCGTTGGAGACACTTAACCGTGAGTTGAAACAGGTTGCAGAGCGGGGCAAGGGGTTGCAGGTCTGTCAGCAGCGAGGAGAGGCCTTGCTGGATGGTCTGCGCAGATTGACTGCTGAAGCCCCGCAGGGCAAGGTGCACTGGGTTGACCTGCACAAGCGCAACTTTACCATTCACCATACCCCGCTGGAGATCCGGGACACCTTTCGTGAGGCGATGGAGGCACGCAGTTGCGGCTGGATCTTTACCTCCGCTACTCTGGCGGTAGATGGCACCTTTGACCATTTTTTACAGCAGTTTGGCATTGAAGAGGCGACCACCAGAACCTGGGAGAGTCCGTTCGACTATCCAAGGCAGGCGCTCTTTTTTCACCCCAGGGGGTTGCCGCAGCCCAATGCTCCCGAGTATAGCCCGGCCATGATGGAGTTGATCGTGCCGGTGATAGCGGCGAGCCAGGGGCGTACCTTTCTGCTGTTTACCAGCCACAAGGCGCTGCGGGCGGCGGCTGAATATCTGCGTGAGCAGGAGGTGGAGTTTCCACTTCTGGTGCAGGGAGAGTCTCCTCGGGGACTGTTGCTGGATCAGTTTCGCACACTCGGCAATGCGGTGCTGCTGGGGGCCTCCAGCTTCTGGGAGGGGGTGGATGTGCGTGGGGATGCCCTCTCCTGTGTGGTGATCGACAAGTTTCCCTTCGCCTCTCCCGGTGATCCAGTGCTGCAGGCGAGAATTGATGCGCTCAACCGCTCCGGGCGTAATGCCTTTATGGAGCTGCAGCTGCCCAGAGCGGTGATTGCCCTGCGTCAGGGGGCGGGCAGGCTGATTCGAGATGTGGCGGATCGGGGGGTGTTTGTGATCTGTGATCCCCGCCTGCTGAAGAAACAGTATGGGCACACCTTTCTCAATAGCCTGCCCGCGATGGCCCGTACCCGGGAGGTGTCCGAGGTGGAGGCATTTTTTGCACAACAGGAGTCGTGATGAAAGATCCCGTCATATTGGCCATTGATACCGCTACCGAGGGGTGTTCAGCCGCCCTGTTGCAGGGAGATTCCGTGGTAGAGCAGTTCGAGGTGACTCCACGGGGCCATACCCAGCGGATCCTGCCGATGGTAGATACGCTGCTGAACGAGGCAGATGTGACGTTGAACGAGGTGGATGCCATCGCATTCAACCGTGGCCCCGGCAGCTTCACCGGGCTGCGTATCACCGCCGGTGTGGTGCAGGGGTTGGCGTATGGGGCTGCTCTGCCGGTAATCCCCGTCTCCTCTCTGGCGGCGTTGGCTTCTGCGCAGTTTCGGGCCAGTGGCGATCGCCAGCTGCTCAGTGCGATCGATGCCCGTATGGGGGAGATCTACTGGGGCGCCTATATTGTGGATGAGTATGGGAGGCCACAGCTGTTGGGAGAGGAGCAGGTGTCCAACCCTTCGCAACTGCAACCGCTGGAGGGGAGCTGGAGCGGAGTCGGAACCGGTTGGGCGGCATTTGAGGGTGAGTTGAGAACGGCGCTTGGTTGTGAACTGAAAGCGGTGGAGCCGGACGCACTGCCTCATGCAGCAGAAATAGCCCGGCTGGCACGGATGGAGTGGGAGCGGGGGGCTGTTCTCACTGCCGAGAAGGCGCAGCCGATCTATCTGCGCAATAATATTGTGCGGTGAATGGGTGAGGCGTGACTCAGTAGTTCAAGGCTCCCGGAAGGCATCATGACGAAGTTTTAGTACAGGAGTAATGAGATAGTCAAAAATGGTCTGGGTGCCGGCATGGATGTCGACGCTGGCCTCCATGCCGGGGATGATGGGGTAGGTCTCTTGATTGTCACCGAGGTAGCTGTGGTCTGTGGCTACAGTAATTCGATAAAATGCGGTACCGTCATTTGCAAGCTCTGTATCGGCGGCGACGGTTTTTACAGTGCCTTGCAGTGTGCCATAGCGGATAAAGTCATAGGCACCAATCTTGATTCTGGCACTGGTTCCACTACTGACATAGGCACGGTCAGCTGGAGAGAGATGTGCCTCAATAACCAGCTCATCCTCAAGTGGGACTATTTCCAATAAGGGCTCTGCTGGTGCCACTACGCCGCCTATGGTGTGGTGATGTATGCTTTTTACTTCCCCATCGATAGGGCTACGGATTTCAGCACGTAAACGTTGTTCTTGAGCTACCCAGATACGTTCTTGAATGGCGATCATTTTCTGTTCTACGGTACTGCGTTCTTCTTTAATCTCACGCATAAATATTGCCTTGATCTCCTCTTGTCGGGCAGTGATCTCCTGAAGGGACTCTTGAGCTGTCAGGATCGACTTCTGAGCCACCTCCAGGTCACCCTGTAACTGCTCTGTAGTGCTTTTAGCAGCCAGCAACTTAAGTTCAGAAGTGAGGTTTTTATCAAAAGTGTCTTGTATGATTCCCAGCTCTCTTCTTTTAATTTCCAGTTGTCGTTGCAAGGTCAGTACACGGGTATTTGCTTCATCAATCTCCTTGTGACGTAAAGCCTTTTGGCTGCTGATAACTTGCAGGCTACGGTTTAGTTCATTTTGATGTGCTTGCAGGATTTCGATTTCAGCTTCAATGATTTGAGGGCGAGTTTGTTGAAGCTTCTCAGGGAAGCTTGGAAAGGTATTTTCAATCTCTGCATTGAGACGAACCCGGCTTGCCATTAGCCCATCGTAAGTAGCTTGTAGCTCCTCCAGATTGTATTGGCTGCCCGCTTTGTTGAGTGTGATTAATCTTTGCCCCATGCTGACAGTAGTGCCTGGTTGTATATGGATTGCTTCAATAATTCCGCCTTCTAGGAGTTTGTCGGATTTAGCCTCAGGAGTAGCGCGCTGAGCGTTTCTGACA
>CAYFNH010000066.1:0-13546 GCA_964344435.1 uncultured Piscirickettsiaceae bacterium
CTTGAACGCTACAGGCGCGATTCAAATTACTCAGACTTATTCAGAGGTTCCCTAACCGAGTTGCTCTTAACCTTTCTTATGGTGCTGCGCTACACTCACATGGACGTGGAGCAGCACCTCAATTTGTAAAACAGAGGAGTTGTAACCATGGATGGAACATTGATCTTTCTTGGCTTTGGCGTGATGGCTGTTATGGGTGTATTGGTGTTGCACTGTCGCTCATACAGTCGCAGCTCATGTAATGCGGTACTGCGTGGAGCCCTGAGCAAGGGAGAGTAGTTTACGATCTCTCCAATAAAAAACCGGAACCGCCATGGTGCAATGCGGTTCCGGTTTTTTTGTGGAAGAGTGCTTGGTGGCTATGCACCATACTGTTCGCGATAGGCCTCCACCTTTTTGAGGTTCTCCTCCATCCCGGGTTTTTCGCCGAGATAGGTAACCAGGTCAGCCAAACCAACAATACTGGCCGCTTGTACGCCATACTGAGCCTCTACCTCCTGAATCGCCGACTGTTCGCCCTGGCCGCGCTCCTGGCGATCGAGCGAGATCACTACGCCACCAAACTCGGCACCGTTGGCCTGGATGATTTCGACCGACTCCCGTACCGAGGTACCGGCAGAGATTACATCATCAATCACCAGAATCTTCCCCTCCAGTGGTGCACCGACAATGTTGCCCCCTTCGCCGTGGTCTTTTGCCTCCTTGCGGTTGAAGGCAAATGGCAGGTCACGGCCATGCTCTTCGGCAAGGTAGGTGGCGGTCACCGCAGCCAGTGGAATCCCCTTGTAGGCAGGGCCGTAGATCAGATCAAACTCGATGCCACTCTCCACAATTGCCGCTGCATAGTATTTTCCCAAACGTGCCATCTGTGCACCGGTATTGAACAGCCCGGCATTGAAGAAGTAGGGGCTGATACGGCCCGACTTCAGGGTGAACTCGCCGAAGCGCAGTACGTCGGCATCAATGGCGAAGTCGAGGAAATCCTTTTTGTAGTCTTGCATGGGGGCTGCTCCGAAAATGGCTTAATAGTGGGGGGCATTATATACTTGCTTGATTCACTGTTTAAGGTAGATGGAAAAGTTGGGCCAACTGAACAAGCGCAGTCTTTCATAGGGGCTATTCTGCAAGAGTGGGCAAACCGCTTGGAGGGTAAAAGTGTGACTGAATCGAACCGTATTGAGTACAAACGCGAACTGACTGATACACTGGAAAAAGAGGTGGCCGCCTTCCTTAACAGTAGTGAGGGCGGAGTGCTCTATATTGGGGTAGATGATTCTGGTAAGGCGGTTGGCTTGTCAGATTGTGATCAGACTCAGCTGCTGATCAAGGATCGGTTGAAACACAATATTCAGCCCTCCATCATGGGCCTTTTTGATGTGGTTCATGAGCAGAGGGATGGGCTGGATCTACTCTGCATTACCATTGCATCTGGAGTGGAAAAGCCCTACTACCTGAAAAAATATGGCATGACTGAGCGAGGTTGCTTCCTGCGGGTTGGTAGCGCAAGTGAGCCGATGCCGCAGGAGATGATTGAATCCCTGTTCAATCGTCGGGTGCGTAACACCATTGGTCGAATGGAGTCCACCCGATTGGGGCTCACCTTTGAACAGTTGCATATCTACTATCAGGCGCGTGGCCTGACGTTGAACAACGCCTTCATGCAGAACCTTGAGTTGCTGACGCCGGAGAAGAAGCCCAACTATGCAGCCTATCTGCTGGCCGATGAAAATGGTGTGTCGATCCAGATAGCCAAATATGCCGATACCACTCGGGTCAACCTGCTGGAGAATAGAGATTTTGGGGGCTGTTCGCTGATCAAGGCCTACAATGCTGTGGTTGATCGGCTTAATGTAGAGAACACTATCTTCACCAAAATTGGTCTCCCCTACCGGGAAGAGCGCCCGATGATCGATCCGGTGGCGATGCGTGAGGCGGTGGTCAATGCCATTGTCCATAATGACTACGCCAATGGCAGTACGCCGAAGTTTGAGTTCTTCTCGGATCGACTGGAAATCACCTCTGCTGGAGGGTTGCCCTATGGATTAAGTAAAGAGGATTTCTTTGCCGGCCGATCTGCCCCACGAAACAAGGAGATCATGCGGGTATTTCGTGATTTGGAGATTGTGGAGCATCTGGGTTCCGGTATTCCACGTATTTTGAATGTCTATGGTCGAGAGGCGTTCAAGATCAGCACCAACTTCATGTGTCTTGTTTTTCCCTATGCAGAGCCAATACAGCACGTCACCGGACAAGTCACCGGACAAGTCACCGGACAAGTCACCGGACAAGTAGATGAGTGGATGTTCAGGGTGATGAATGCCTGTTTAATTCCCCAGAGCAGTGCAGAAATCCAGGATATTGTTGGCATCAAGCATCGTGAGACGTTTCAACGGAATTATCTTGATCGACTGCTTGAAGCAGGATGGATTGAGCGAACTATCCCTGACAAGCCGAAAAGTTGCTTGCAGAAATACAGGCTGACCGAAGAGGGGAATACTGTGTTGAAACAGAGGGTAGGGCATGAGTGATCAAGTCAGCGACTATGTGACCGATCAAGTAAAGCAGCTGTCTGGTGTTCAGAGAAAGTAGTGGTTACAGCAAGACATCAAGGTTTGAAAGAGTGAGCACAAATACCCCAATCAACTTTCTCCAGGCACTCGCCAACTTCCGCGACAAACGCCTGTTCTGGATCTTCATCCTCGGCTTCTCCAGCGGTTTTCCCTGGGTGCTGATCGGTTCGGCGATGACCGCCTGGCTGCAGGAGGCGGGGCTGACCCGTACTGCGATTGGCTTCTTCGGTTCGGTCTTTATCGTTTATGCGCTCAACTTCCTCTGGGCACCGTTGCTCGACCGCTTGCAAGTGCCACTGTTACGAAAATGGCTGGGGCCACGTCGGGGCTGGATTGTGGCGATGCAGGGGGTGATGGCCGCTGCCGCAGTGGGTATCGGGCTGACCAACCCTGCAGTCAGTATCTTCTGGACCAGTCTGCTTGCACTGCTGATCGCCATCGCCTCGGCCACGCAGGATATTGCGGTCGACGCCTACCGCATCGAGATTATCGGTACCACCGAGTCGGAGAAAATCCCTCATGCTGCCGCCATCACCACCAGTGGCTGGTGGACCGGCTTCAGTGTGCCGGGGGCGATTGCGCTCTACCTCTCCGATATCCCCGATGTCACCTGGTCCACCGTCTATCTGGTGCTGGCGGGGTTGATGGTGCTGCTGATGGGAGCGGTCTGGTGGATGCCGGAGCCGGAGAACCACCGTACCGAGACCCAACACAAGGCGGAAGAACACTATGAAGAGGAGCTGGAGGAGCACCATGTGGCAGCGGATGAGTCCCGCCACTGGATGGCGTGGTGGGCGGTCACCGTAGTGGAGCCGTTCGCCGAGTTCTTCCGCCGTAACGGAGTGAAGCTGGCGTTTTCGGTGCTCGCCTTTATCTTCCTCTTCAAGCTGGGGGAGGCATTCCTCGGCCGTATGTCGATTGTCTTCTACAAGGAGATCGGCTTCAGCAACAGTGAGATTGCCACCTACTCCAAGCTGGTAGGGTGGTGGGTGACGATCCTCTTCTCACTGGTTGCCGGGGTGTTTAATGCAAAATTTGGCATCGTGCGTGGGTTGATGATCGGTGGGGTGGCGATGGCCTCGACCAATCTGTTGTTCGCCTGGCTGGCGGTCGCAGGCCCCAACACCAACATCTTTGCGCTGGCGGTGGTGCTTGATAACTTTACCTCTGCCTTTGCTACCGTAACCTTTGTCACCTTTATCTCTTATCTCACCAGTCGTGCCTACACGGCCACCCAGTATGCGCTGATGGCCTCGCTCGGAAACCTGGGGCGAACCACGCTGGCCAGCTTCAGCGGGATGATGGTGGATGGACTGGGGGGGGACTGGTTTACCTTTTTTGCCCTGACCTCGCTGATGGTGACGCCAGCGCTACTGCTGTTGTGGCGTATCGGCCATCGGCTTGGGGCCAACCATCAGCATCAAGATTCATGAGAAAACTATTCCAGTTAGCGATCGAGTTTCCACGAGCCACCATCCTGGCATTGGCCGTGCTGGCGCTGTTGGCGGCAACCCAGTTGCCCCGTCTGCAGATTGATGTGGCCGCTCAGAGCATGATCGTGAAGAATGACCCGCTGTGGGAGCAGTATCAGGAGCTGTTGGAGACCTACGGTTCCGACAGTATTGCACTGGTTCTGCTGCAGGATGAGACCCTCTTCACCCCGGAGAAGCTGAAGCGGATTGGCTCACAGCTGGAGCAGCTCAATGGGCTCGACTTTGTTACCAGTAGTAGCAGTCTCTATTCCGTGCCCAATATCCGTGAGCAGGATGATTATGTGCTGTTGGATCCCTTTCTGGAGGTGTTGCCGTCTACGCAGGAGGAGGCACAGCAGCTGATTGCTGCGGCCGCGGCCAACCCGCTGGTGCTGGATAACCTGCTCTCAGCCGATGGCAAGAGCATGGCATTGGTACTGATGCTGGAGGATCGGGAGCATGATAGCAGCCATGACCGGATCTGGACCGAGGCGATCGAGCAGCAGTTGGTTCCGCTGCGTGGTGAGATCGAAACCGTATTCCAGATCAGCACCCACTCGGTACGGCATGAGATTACCCGCAAGATCAAGCAGGATCAGTATCAGATCATGCCCTACTCCCTGCTGGTGTTGGTGGTGGTGCTGGGGCTGAGCCTGCGAAAGTTGAACTGTGCACTGGTGCCACTCTCTACCGCCATCCTCAGTATTATGATGACTCTGGGACTGATGGCACTGTTTGGCATTACCGTCAATGTGCTCACCTCAATCATCCCGGCGCTGCTGATCATTATCGGCTCGACCGAGGATGTGCATCTGATGGCCGAGTACCATGAGGGCATTCGCAGTGGGTTGACTCGTGCAGCGGCGGTTGAGCGCTTGGCCGATGCACAGTCGCTGGCGATTCTACTGGCCTTTGTCACCACCTATCTCGGCCTGGTTTCAATTACCTTCAATGATATTGAGCTGTTGGCCCAGTTTGGCTGGATCGCCTCCAGCGGTCTGCTGATCAACTTTGTGGTGACCACACTTTTCGTCCCCGCCTATCTGAGCCTGTTTGGAGGGCACACCATCGCTTCGGTCGGGCGCGAAAACCTCTACCAACGGGGTGTCGGTGTGCTCTTCCACTGGGTCACCCGTTTCAAGGAGGTGGTGATGGTGGCGTTGTTGGGGGTGACCCTCTACTTTGCCTGGGGGGCGCAGCAGCTGCAGCTCAATAACAATACTCTCTCCTACTTCTCTCCCGATTCACAGGTGCGACAGCAGGCACAACAGATCCATCAGGCACTGTCTGGAATGCAGACGCTGTCTGTGGTGCTCGAGAGCGGCATTCAGGGCACCTTTCTGAAGTCACGCTATCTGCGGGATGTAGAGAAGCTGCAACAGTTCATCGAGACCGAGAGCCGCTTCGACAAGAGCGTCTCTTTCGTCGACTTTATCAAGCTGTTTCACAAGGTGATGGATGGGCTACCCCAGCTTCAGCTGCCGGAGGAGGATGAGCTGATTGAGGGCTATATGGGGTTGATTTCGATGGAGATGGTCTCCCCGTATGTGGATCGCCATTTCAGCAGCAGCCGGATTCTGGTGCGCCACAACCTGAGTGCTTCCCATGAGCTCAATCTGGAGCTGGAAAGGCTGCAGCAGTTCATTGACAGCGAGCTGGAGACCCCGCTGGAGATCCACTTTAGTGGTGACTCGGTACTCACCAGCCATGCCGCCGATGTGATGGCAGTGGGGCAGTTTCAGTCGCTGATGTTGGTGGTTGTGGTTATTCTGCTGCTGGTCTCGCTGCTCTATTTTGATCTCAGAGCGGGATTGATCGCGCTAATCCCCAACCTCTTTCCGGTGGTCGTACTGTTTGGCGTGATGGGCTATTTCAGTCTGCCGCTCGACATTGGTACCGCGATGGTGGCGGTGATTGCGTTGGGCATCTGTGTCGATGACACCATTCACTTCCTCAGTCGCTACCATCACTTCACCCGTACCATCCCCGACGAGGAGGAGGCGTTGATGAATACGGTGGCCCATGAGGCGACGCCGATCACTACCACTTCGCTGGCGCTGGCGTTGGGCTTCTTTACCCTCACCTACTCCAGCTTTGAGCCGGTAGCCAATTTTGGTGCACTCAGTGCGCTGGTGATGTTGCTGGCCCTCTTCTCCAACTTTGTACTGACCCCGGTGCTGCTCTCCTATATCCGCCTCAGTACCGTGTGGGATGTGCTCTCGCTCAACCTCAAGAGCCAAGTGCTGATTCGCAGCCCCCTGTTTGAGGGAATGAGTGAGCTGCAGATCCGCAAGGTGGTGCTTACCGGGGTGATTTGTGAGCACTTTGATGAGGAGGTGATTCTGGAGCAGGAGAGTGAAGGGTCGGGGATTCACATCATCCTTGCCGGGCGCATCAAGATGGTGCACCGTGAAAAGCTGGATGGCACCATTCTCACCTTGCGCAGCCTCGGGCCGGGAGAGCTGTTCGGGGAGATCTCGTCACTGGCCGGAGTACCGCGCTACTCCCGCGTGGTCACCGACAACTACGCCAAGATCCTCAAGATTGAGTGGGAGAGTATCCACAGGCTGGGCCGCTTTCACCCTCGTATCTCCAGTAAACTGTTCCGCAACCTCTCGACGCTGTTGAGCTGTCGGGTTGCGCAACAGTCACTGGAGAATGAAGAGGTCCGGGAGATCCTCAGTCGTGTGCCCTGATGTGGTAATTTATCCGCAAGTTGGGTATTTCACGTTTCGGCGGGTTGCCCGGTTATCGCGTAGACCAACCCTTTTTGAATCAAAGTCGCGATCAAGTATGAAACAGCGGCAACAGTAGCAGGAGTGATCTATGAGTTTTCCCCCCATCCAATCCCTCTGGAATGAGGATGATGCGGCCCGGTGCCGGAACGACCTAGAGATGCGGGTCTACAGCTCGCGTCTGTTGGGACAGAACCCCAATCTGGTGCTGCATGGCGGTGGCAACATCTCGGTCAAGATCACCGAGACCAATCTGGTCGGTGAGCAGGAGGAGATTCTCTATGTGAAGGGGAGTGGTTGGGATCTCGCCACCATCGAGGCTGCAGGATTTGCTCCGGTACGGCTGGAGCCGATGAAGAAGCTGGCGAAGCTGGAGTCGCTGAGTGATCCACAGATGGTCAACGAGCTGAAGACTCGGATGACTCTGGCTGGTGCACCCTCTCCATCGGTGGAGACCATCCTTCACGCGGTGCTGCCCTATAAATTTGTCGACCACACCCATGCCGATGCGGTGGTGACCCTGACCAATACCGCCGATGGGGAACAGCGCATCCGCGACATCTATGGCGACAAGGTGATTATTGTCCCCTATGTGATGCCCGGTTTCGACCTCGCTCGTGGTGTTGGTGAGCTTTACGAACAGCATGCGACCGATCAGACCGTCGGCATGATCCTCCTCAACCATGGCGTCTTCTCCTTCAGTGATGATGCCAGAGAGTCCTATGAGCGGATGATCGAATTGGTGTCGATGGCAGAGCAGAGCCTGATGGCCGAGGGAGCGTGGGAGCTGGAGCAGCCGTCGCATTTCACCCCAACAGTACCGCTGCGAGAGCCGCTGGCAACCTTGCGTGCAGAGATCTCGCAGGCGGCAGGGCGGCCGATGGTAGTGCAGATGACCGAGAGCAATGCGGGGTTCGAGTTTGCAAAACATCCGCAGCTGGAGTCGATCGCCACCCGCGGCCCGGTCACCCCGGATCATGTATTGCGCACCAAGCGCATTCCGCTGGTGGGGCGCGATGTGAAGCGCTACTGCGACGAGTATGCCACCTACTTCAACGAGCATGCGCCCAATGCAAAAGAGCCGAAGACCATGCTTGATCCCGCACCGCGTGTGGTGGTTGATCCGGAGTTGGGCTTCTGTGCGGTGGGGAAAAGTGCCGCCGAGGCGCAGATCGTCTCCGATCTCTATGAGCAGACCATGACCTGCATATTGCGGGCTGAGAGCATAGGTGGCTGGCAGGCGCTACCGGCAGCCGATATTTTCGATCTTGAGTACTGGGATCTGGAGCAGGCCAAGCTGAAGAAGGGGGGGCGTGCCCCGATGTTTCAAGGTGAGGTGGCACTGGTCACCGGTGCCGCCTCCGGGATTGGCAAGGCGTGTGTCGACTCCTTCATCGCACGGGGGGCTGCGGTGGTGGGGCTGGATATCAACCCTGCGATTGAGACCTTGATCGATTCGCCCAACTTCCTCGGCATTGCCGGAGATATTTCTGATGAGGCCGCACAGCAGGCGGCACTGGAGCAGGCGGTGCGCCGTTTTGGTGGCATCGATATGGTGGTGCTCAATGCAGGGATGTTCCCTGGCGGTACCCCGATTGCCGAACTCAAGACCGAAGATTTTTCCCGGGTGATGAAGGTAAACCTCGATGCCAACCTCGCACTGATGCGTGAATGTTATCCGCTGCTGAAGTTGGCCCCCAAGGGTGGCCGGGTGGTGGTGATGGCCTCGAAGAATGTATTGGCCCCCGGAGCAGGTGCCGCTGCCTACTCTGCCTCCAAGGCGGCACTGACTCAGCTGATGCGCATCGCTGCACTGGAGTGGGGTGGTGACAACATCCGTATCAATGCACTCCACCCCGATGCGGTGTTTGATACCGGGATCTGGACAGATGAAGTACTGCAGGCGCGTGCCGACCACTACGGAATGACGGTTGAGCAGTACAAAACCCGCAACGTGCTTAAAACCGAAGTAACCAGCCACGATGTGGCGGAGTTGAGTGCCGAGATGTGTGGGCCACTCTTCGCCAAGACCACGGCAGCCCAGCTACCGGTCGATGGGGGTAATGAACGGGTGATTTAGCTTTATTTGAGAATAAGTATTATTCCCTAGTGACAAGGGCGAGTGATGGTCGGACGATGAATATCCATTACCTTCCATAGCCGTAATCGAGAGGAGAACCGGTAAATGTTGAATCAACTCAAGTTGAAGCCCAAGCTGCTGACGCTGTTTTTGTTGGTCGGAATTATTCCGTTCACCGTGATCGGCCTGATCTCGCTGAACCAGGCCTCTACAACGCTGGAGCGCCAATCCTTCAGCCAGTTGGAGGCGGTACGGGGGATCAAGGAGGAGGAGATTCAGCGCTTCTTTTCCAGTCGTCATGGTGACATGAATGTGTTGAAGGAGACCGCCGACACCCTGCGTGCCGAGGCCTTTCAGCGGCTGGAGGGAATTCGTAACCTGAAGCGGGATCAGGTCGAGCGTTACTTCACCAATATCCAGCGACAGGTTGAGACCTTTTCCAAAAGCCGGATGGTGGTGAACGCAATGAAAGGGTTTACGGTGGCCTATCAGGGCGCCATTCGTGAAGCCAGCGCCGAGAAGATGCCGGCCATCAACCAGAAGTTGAGCGACTACTACGAAAACCAGTTTGGTGCCGAGTATCGCAAGCAGAACGGGAAAGGGGTGGATGCTGCAGCGCTGCTCGATCAACTCAATGATGGTACTCGGTTGATGCAGTCTCGATATATCACCGACAACCCCCATCCACTGGGGAGTAAACATCTGCTGGATAGTGCAGAGGACGGCACTGCCTACAGCCAGAAGCATGCCGAGGTACACCCGGTCTTTCGCGACTATCTGGAGAAGTTTGGTTATTACGACATCTTCCTGGCCGATACCTTCAACGGCACCATCCTCTATTCGGTCTTCAAGGAACTCGATTATGCCACCTCGCTGAAGAGTGGCCCCTATGCCGAGAGTGGTATTGGTCAGGCCTGGAAGCAGGCGATGGAGCTGCCGCAGGGGGAGTTCGCCCAGGTTGACTTTGATCGATATGGCCCCAGTTATGATGCGCCGGCCAGCTTTATCGCCTCGCCGATCTTTGACAAGGGGCAGCGCATCGGGGTGTTGATATTCCAGATGCCGATGGATCGTATTATCGATATCATGGCCGATACCTCCGGGTTGGGAGAGACCGGCGAGACCATTCTGGTGGGGCCGGACTATCTGATGCGCTCCGACTCGCGCCTGGAGAAGCAGTACCACACGGTACGTACCTCCTTTGCCAATCCCGAGCAGGGCAAGGTGGATACCCGCGCAATCCGTGCCGCCATAGAGCAGAACCAACCCGGTACAGCGGTAGTGACCGACTATCGTCAGCAGCGCACCCTGATCTCCTGGGTGCCGGTCGATATCGCTCCGGGTATCCGCTACTCACTCAATGCCAAGATGGATATCGCCGAGGCCTTCATTCCCCGCAAGAAGGGGGAGGAGAAGGACTTCTACCAGAAGTATGTTGAGGAGTATGGGTACTATGATCTGTTTCTGATCAACCCCGATGGCTATGTGTTCTATACGGCAGCCAGAGAGTCGGACTACCAGACCAACCTGATCAATGGCAAGTACAGTGACTCCAACCTGGGGGAACTGGTGCGTCGGGTCATGGAGAGTCGGGCGTATGGAGTTGCCGATTTTGCTCCGTATGCGCCCAGCAATGGCGATCCGGCCGCCTTCATTGCCCAGCCGATTGTGAGGGATGGTGAGGTCAGCATGGTGGTTGCACTGCAACTGCCGCTGGATGGAATCAATGCCATCATGGGGCAGCGCGATGGTATGGGCGAGAGTGGCGAGACCTATCTGGTGGGGCAGGATCTGCTGATGCGTTCCGACTCTTATCTTGATCCGGAACATCACTCGGTGATGGCGGCCTTCCATAACCCGGAGCTGGGCAGAGTGGATACGGCGGCTGCACATGCGGCCCTGGCTGGAGAGCGGGGTACCGATATCATCATTGACTACAACGGTAATCCGGTGCTCTCGGCCTATACCCCGGTGGATATTGGTGGGGTGACCTGGGCACTGCTGGCCGAGATCGATGAGTCGGAGGCCTTTGCTGCGGTCAATACCCTGAGAAATTTGATGCTGCTGCTGGGGCTGCTGGGTGTGGTCGTGATTGTGGTGGTCGGCTGGCTGGTGGCACGTTCCATCGCAACGCCTGTGGTAAAGGTCTCCGAGCTGTTTTCACAGCTGGAGCAGAGTGGGGACTTCGGTATGCGCTGCAGTGATGTCAACAGTGGGGACGAGATTGGCGAGATGGCGCAGAAGGTCAATTCACTACTGGCCTCTCTGCAGCAGGCGATCAGTAACGCCAACCAGGTAGTGACGGCCGTTGCTCGGGGAGACTTCGAGCAGCGTATGCAGGGGAACTATCGAGGCGATCTGATCACCCTGAAAGAGGGGGTCAATGGCTCGGCAGACAGCGTCGAGAACACCATGAATGCACTCTCCCGGGTGATGCAGGGGTTGAGTGAGGGGGACTTGAGTGTGCGCATGAGTGATGACGTGGAGAAGCTGTTCCGCGATCAGGTTAACGGTGCGATGAGCTCCATTGACGAAGTGTTGCAGCAGGTGGCCGAGATCATCCGCCAGCTCTCGGAAGGGAACTTTGGTGCCCGCATGGACTATGCCGCCAAGGGTGATCTGAAGCGGCTGGGCGATACCATCAACAGTGCCATGGCCGACCTCGATGCAGCCGTGAGTGAGGTGGTTGATACCGCCAACAGCATGGGAGAGGGAGATCTGACCCGAACCATTCAAGGCAACTACCGGGGGGCGCTGGGTGAGCTGAAGGATGCAATCAATACCACCCAGCAGAGTATTGCCGAGATCGTTCGCCAGGTGCGGGTGGCAGCGCAGAACGTGAAGGTGGGAGCCAGTGAAGTTTCTCAGGGGAGTCATGACCTCTCTACCCGAACCTCGGAGCAGGCGGCAAGCCTGGAGGAGACCGCGGCCAGCATGGAGGAGATGTCGAGTACCGTGAGCATGAATGCCGATAATGCCGGGCAAGCCAGCCAGCTTGCCGCCGAGGCGGTGCAACGTGCGGCAGAGGGTGGTGGCGTGGTCTCCAGTGCGGTAGAGGCGATGGAAGGGATTAGTGAGTCGAGTGGGAAGATCTCCGAGATCATCACCATGATTGATGGTATCGCCTTCCAGACCAACCTGCTGGCGCTGAATGCGGCAGTTGAGGCAGCGCGGGCGGGTGAACATGGGCGTGGCTTTGCGGTGGTCGCCGGTGAGGTGCGTACGTTGGCGCAACGTTCTGCTGAAGCGGCCAAGGATATCAAGCTGTTGATCGAGGACAGCAGTGGTCGTATCGGGCAGGGGAGTGAGCTGGTCAACCACAGTGGCGATGCTCTCAAGGAGATTCAGGACTCTATCAAGAAACTCAATGATATCTCTGCAGAGATTGCCGCCTCTGCCAAGGAGCAGACCCAGAGTATTCAGCAGGTCAACAATGTGGTTACCCAGCTTGATAGCGTAACCCAGGAAAATGCCGCACTGGTTGAAGAGAGTGCCGCCTCCAGTTCACGCCTGCTGGAACAGGCGGGTGACCTGAGCGAGATGGTCGCCGTGTTCAAGGTGAATGGTGGTGAGAGGGGGGTAGCCAGCAGCACTGAGGTGGTCGTGCGACCGTCAGCAGAGCGCAAACCGGTGAGCCAACCGAAAGCGGAAGTGGCTGCAACCAGCTCGAATGCCGACTGGTCCGATTTTTAGCCGAAGTTGCGAATTTCAGGATAGCTCAGTCTGAAGTATCTTCAGTAGCTCCTCGCGGCCAATCGGCTTGGCGAAAGCCTTGCCTCCTGCCTACTCGAAGGCCCCACGGTCTCTCCTTGTGAGAGAATAAAGGCCCTCTGGCAGCAAGTGAACAAAATGGGGGAAGAGTTCACTGGGGAAAGCTGAAACCAGAGGGCGCAACTGGAGAGCCTTGTAAAAAAGCCCCAGCATCACTGTTGGGGCTTCCAAGTGTAGTCTGAGGACTAAACCTTACTTGGCTGGAGCTACTGGAGCAGCTGGGTAGTAAGCTGGACGGTTCTCAGTTTGGATGTCGCTGTTACCCTTGAAGCGTGCATTCTCGGCAGCATCCATGTCAGCTTGCATGTCGGAAGAACCCTTGCCAGAAGCGTCGATAGTCATGCTGAAGTTACCCTCTGCATCAGCAGCACCCTTACCAGCACCACGACCCTTGCCGTCGAAAGCACCATCAGCAGCACCAGTCCCGTAACCAGACTGGTTGTCGTCAGATCCACCGAAGAAAGCAGAAGCACTGTTGGCAACAGCAACCAGAGCGATAGTAGCAATAATCTTTTTCATCATAATGTCCTCAAAAGTTGTTTATCTGTGGTGCAGGAGAGGTGTTCTCCTAATCAATGGCGAACATTATACAAGAGAGTTATTGAATAGCAAAATAGATTATTCTACTTCCCAATAAGCTAGATTGATGTATTCAAGAGGGGTGTTGAATGGGTTTGTTGAGAATTTATCCCCTCATATTCCTAGTAACATATTGTTTTAAATATTATGACGCTTTTGCGTTGACTGGGTTTGAGCCTGATTTTCACCTTGGATTATGATGGTTTATCGGAAGATCAGGTTGCTATTGGGTGTTAAGAGTTTACGGAAAACCTGCTAAATCTGAATTTCGGGTTGTTCTTCTGGTTGAACGAAGCCGCTACGCGGCAGGTCACCCCCTATCCCCCATCACGGTAAGCT
>CAYFNH010000067.1:0-13283 GCA_964344435.1 uncultured Piscirickettsiaceae bacterium
TCATAGTTGATGACATGACTGATCCGCGGCACATCCAGTCCGCGCGCAGCGACATCGGTCGCTACCAGAATGTCGAGCTGGCCACTTTTCAGCTTGTTGACCAGCTGTTCCCGCATCTTTTGTGGAATATCCCCGTTCAAGGCCTCGGCAGCAAACCCGCGCGCTGCCAGTTTTTCCGACAGCTCCACGGTCATGCTCTTGGTGCGGGAGAAGATGAGGATGCCATCGGTCTCCTCCACCTCCAGAATGCGGGTCAGTGCATCCAGCTTGTGAAGTCCGCTCACCATCCAGAAGCGCTGATGTACGGTATCGGCAGTAGTGGTCTTGACCTCGATCTTCACCAGCGCGGGGTTGTTCAGGTAGGTCTTGGAGATCTTCTGAATCTGTTTTGGCATGGTGGCAGAGAAGAGGGCGGTCTGATGCTCGCTCGGGATCTGCTCCAATACCCACTCCACATCGTCGATAAACCCCATGCGCAGCATCTCGTCGGCCTCATCCAGCACCAGACAGCGCAGACTCTTCATTTTGAGGCTGCCACGGCGCATGTGATCCATCACCCGGCCTGGTGTGCCGACTACAACGTGCACACCACGCTGCAGGGCACGCAGCTGTACCCGATAATCCTGTCCACCGTAGATCGGTACTACATGAAAACCGTTGAGCTGGTTGGCATAGTGCTGAAAGGCTTCGGAAACCTGAATGGCCAGTTCACGGGTCGGGGCAAGTACCAGAACTTGGGGTTGGTTCAGGCTCAGGTCGATGCGACTGAGAATCGGCAGGGCGAAGGCGGCGGTCTTGCCGGTCCCGGTCTGTGCCTGTCCCAGAATATCGCGCCCCTGCAGCAGGTGAGGAATGGCCTCGGCCTGAATCGGAGAGGGGGATTCATACCCGATTTCGGTGATGGCTTCGAGTACGGCAGGGGCAAGCCCCAACGTGGCAAAGGAGGCCGTTGTGGTCTCTGAGGGTTTCTTGGGCATGGGCGGTGGGCTCCTTGGCCCGGTGAGGTGACAGAGAGGCAGCAGTCAATGAACTGGCTGACTGTCTGGTAAGGGGCGCAGTGTACACCGGTTGGGGAGGGGGCGTTAAATTATCTGGGATGGTAGGCTACTGGCTGGTGGCAATCACCAGCTCCCACTGTCTGGCGCTACCGTTGTGGATGCCGCGTAGCTGCAGACGGGACCCTATCGGCTGGTTGTGTGTATAGTGTGCAAGTTCCTCACTACTCTGGATCACTTTCCCGTCCACATGGGTGATGATGTCTCCAGGAGTAAGCCCCGCCTTGGCGGCAGGGCCATTGCGATAGATCCCGGCAATGATGGCACCATGCGTGGTGGGGACTCCAAAGGAGTCGGCCAGTTCCGGGGTCAGGTTCTGCATCTCCACGCCGATCCAGCCACGCAATACCTTGCCGTGTTCAATCAACTGCTCCATCACATGCTGTGCCGTGGTCACCGGAATGGCAAAGCCGATCCCGTGAGAGGCTCCGGTTTTGGAGAAGATGGCGGTATTGATTCCAATCAGGTTGCCGTGTGCGTCGATCAGTGCGCCTCCCGAGTTGCCGGGGTTGATTGCGGCATCGGTCTGGATGAAGTTCTCCTGGTTGCTGATCCCCAGCTGACTGCGGTTGGTGGCGCTGATGATCCCCATGGTTACGGTCTGTCCGACCCCAAACGGGTTGCCGATGGCCAGGGCAACATCCCCCACCTGGAGTGAACTGGAGTGGCCGAAGGTGATGGCCGGGAGTTCGTCGAGGGTTACCTGCAGGAGTGCGAGATCGGTATCCGGGTCACTGCCGATCAATCTGGCTTGTGCACTGCGGCCATCATGCAGTGAAATCTGAATCTCATCGGCCCCATCAATCACATGGTTGTTGGTCAGGATGTACCCCTCCTTGCTGACAATCACTCCGGAGCCGAGGCTGGTCTCCAATCGTTTGCGGGGCACCAGTCGTAGCTGATCCCCAAAAAAGTGGCGAAAAATCGGGTCGTCAAACAGGGTCAGGCGGCGCTCCGTAACCACCTTGGCGGTGTTGATGTTGACAACCGCAGGTGCGGCTTTGGTCACTGCATCGGCATAGGAGGCGGGCCCGGCGCTGACGGCCGAAGATCGACTCTGCTGGATCTCCACCACCGGCCCTGAGCGGAGGAATAGCTCCGGGCGCAGGTACATCAGCAGGAACAGCCCAGCCAGTGCAAAGGTGGTGAGGCGGATCAGGGCGGTGATGGTGTTTGAGTTCATGGGGGGATGATAACGAATCTGTGGTACAAATGGACTTGTGCAACGCTTTATATGGAGACGCAATGGAACGAAATCAACTGATCAATGCTCTGGATGAGCTGCTGGAGGTTGGTCGCTACAAGGATTACGCGCCAAACGGGCTGCAGGTGGAGGGGAGAGAGCAGGTTGAAACCGTGGTTACCGCCGTGACCGCCTCTCAGTACGCCATTGATGCGGCAATCGAGCAGCAGGCCGATCTGCTGTTGGTTCACCATGGCTACTTCTGGAAGGGGGAGGATCCGCGAGTGGTGGGAGTGAAGCGGCAGCGCTTACAGAAACTGTTACAGCATGAGATCAACCTTGCGGCCTACCATCTGCCTCTCGATGGTCACCCGCAGTTGGGGAACAATGCGCAGTGGGGTAGGCTGCTTGGTGCTGCACTGGAGGGGACGCTGGGGCGTGCGGAACTGGTCTGTTATGGAACACTTGAACAATCAATGACGCTCTCGGCATTGAGTGAGCAGGTTGCCACTTCTCTGGGGGGGAGGGCGCCTTTGGTGATTGCGGGGCATGATCGACCAATCCACAAAATTGGTTGGTGTAGCGGAGGGGCGCAGGACTACATTGCACACGCCGCCGAGGCCGGGCTAGACGCTTATCTTTCGGGCGAGGTCTCGGAGCGAACCTACCATGAGGCCAGGGAGTGTGGAATCTGTTACCTGGGGTGTGGTCATCACGCCACCGAGCGCGGTGGTGTACAGGCGTTGGGAGAGTGGATTACCGAGCGCTATGGGGTTGCCAGCCACTTTGTTGATGAACCCAATCCGGTGTAGCCGGAGAAGAGGGCCTTAGCTGCGCTCGATGAACTCCAGGGCATTCTGATCCGGATCGCGGCAGAACAGTGCTCTGCGCCCGGATTGGCTCAGGGTATAGGGGATCTCCTGCTGCTCCAGACTATCTATCAACGGTGCTAAATCATCTATCTCAAAAGCAAGATGACGATCTCGCCCACCATGTACCGGTCGCCCCTCCAGTGGATCCGGGTTGGGCAACTCCAATAGATGAATCTGCTGTGAACCCAGTGCAAGCCAAGCGCCGGGGTATCCCAGTTCAGGGCGCTCTTTGATGCGCTTTAATCCAAGGAGGCCAACATAAAACTCCAGTGCCCGCTTGGTGGAGGAGACGATCAGGCTGACATGGTGCAGGTGGTGTATCTGAAATATTGGCTGATTACTCATGGGTTGTAGAATTTAAATTAGTGGGCTCCTCCGCACAATCCTACTCCATGCTGATAAGATCAATAGCTCGAAAATCAATCTGACACCGAGAAAAGCACACGTTTTTGAGCTTTTTGCGGTGCAGAAGTTCTTGTATCGTGCGCATGGAGCGCTACCTGAGCCAGATGCTACTCACAGATTCTGTCAAAGACCCTGAGGATTATAGGGTTTGGGCTACTTGAATTTGGTTGGAATCAGAGGATTCGATCCCGCTTGCGGGAGGCGCTTGCGCCCACCTCCGTCAATCTGGTGCCACAAGGTTTACAGGGTTTGAGCCGCCTGAGTTGGTCGGAGTGAGAGGATTCGAACCTCCGGCCCCTACGTCCCGAACGTAGTGCTCTACCAGGCTGAGCTACACTCCGATAGCGGGCTATTGTATAAGGGGGCGGGGATGATTTCCATGAAATCAGTTTGAATATTTAATTGACTAATTTGGTGGGTATTTTGTAAGCTAGCACCAACTGCAAACCTTAACCGAACAGATTCTGGAGTAGTAACATGGATGTATTGGAACGAATCGACCAGCAGGTCAAGAACAACCCGGTAGTAATTTACATGAAAGGTACCCCAACCTTTCCCTCGTGTGGCTTTTCGAGCCGGACTGCAGCGGCGATGCAGCAGACCGGTGTCGAGTTTGCCTATGTGAATGTGTTGGAGGATATGGAGATCTTCGAGAACCTTCCACGTTATGCAGATTGGCCCACCTTTCCACAGGTTTATGTGGATGGGGAGTTGGTTGGAGGCTGTGATATCACGTTGGAGCTGCATCAAAGTGGTGATCTTCAGAAGATGATGGAAGCTGCCTCCGCAAAAAGTGGTGAATAGTTGCGGCTAATGTTGCCCTAAATCGGTAAAGCGCCCACTTAACCGGTCCCAGTCGTTGACCATGGTGCAAAACAGTTTGGCAGTCTCTTCGGTATCGTAGAGTGCCGAGTGGGCGGCCTCGTGGTTCCACGGCACTTCCGCGGCTTCCGCCATTCGTGCCAGTACGGTCTGTCCATAGAAGACGCCGCCCAGAGTGGCGGTGTCAAAGCTGCTGAAGGAGTGGAACGGACTGTTCTTGATCTTGCAGCGCTCCACTGCAGCGTTGACAAAGCCGAGATCAAACCAGGCGTTGTGGCCAATGAGGATGGCACGGCTACAGCCGGTCGCCTTGACCGCCTTGCGGATCGGGGCAAAGATATTCTCCAGCGCCTCCTTCTCCTCGACTGCCATGCGGAACGGGTGCCACGGATCTTTCAGGCCGATGAACTCCAATGCCTTGGGATCGATATTGGCGCTCTTGAAGGGGAGTACATGTTGTTCATGGCTCTCCTGTATCGTCAGTTGACCATCTTCATCATAGTTGAGGATGGCGGCGGCGATCTCCAGCAATGCATCCTTTCTGGCGTCAAACCCGCCGGTTTCAACATCGACCACAACCGGCAGAAAGCCGCGAAAACGCTTTGCAATGGGAGCTTTCTTACCCATTAGCTGGTTCGGCCCGGTTGTCCCAGTGTGCGAATGAATACCTTGGCGTTACGTTTGTAGTTGTAGAGAGATTGGCGCTCTATCGGGAGGTCGGTCAGCTTGCCCGGCTCATAGCCAAGTTCACGGAACCAGTGTGCAGTACGGGTTGAGAGCACAAAGAGCTGCTTGATCGGGTTCTGCTTGATACGACTCAAACGGCGATCAATGTACTGCAACAGCACCTTTCCGCGCCCCTGGTTCTGGTACTCCGGGTGGATGGCAACGCTGGCGATCTCTGCCACCTTGTGCTGTTCGTAGGGGAAGAGGGCGGCCACACCGATAATGGTTCGATCCCGCTCCATCACGATGTAGTGGTCGATCTGGATCTCGATCAGCTCGCGTGAGCGGGGAACCAGAATTCCCTCCTGCTCCAATGGCTGTATCAATTCGATGATGCCACTGATATCCTCGATGGTGGCCTGGCGGATCTCATCATAGCGCTCTGCAGTAATCATGGTGCCGATTCCATCGCGGGTGAACAGCTCCTGCAAAAGTGCTCCCGGCTTCTCGCAGTCGATTAGATGGGCGCGGGGTACCCCCTGGCGGCAGGCGTGGATGGCACTGAGCAGGTGGCGGCGAGTCTGTTCCGGCATATTCTTCGAGCGCCCCATGGCGTGTTCGGCCTCATCCGGTGTGAGTTCATGGATCAGTCGTTTGCGCTGATCCAGCAGGCCTACACCACGGGAGAGGGCGAGCATCTTGTCGGCCCTGAGCTGGATGGCGGCACTGGTGGCGACATCCTCGCTGCTGAGGTTGAAGACCTCTCCGGTTGGTGAGGTACCAAGGGGCGAGAGCAGTACAATAAATCCCTCGTTGAGCAGTTTTTCAATCGCCTCGGTATGGATGCGACGTACCTCGCCAGTATGTTGATAGTCGATTCCGTCCCGAATACCAAGCGGACGGGCGCTGACCAGATTACCGGAGGCAACCCGGATATCGGCCCCGGACATGGCTGAATTGGGCAGGCCGGTAGAGAACAGCCCCTCCAGCTCTATGCGGATGGTGCCCAGCGACTCCTTCACGCACAGTAGAGCATCACTGTTGGTGACACGCAGGCCATTGACTACCTCGCTTCTGGCATCAAACTCCTCCAGGCGCTGCTCGATCTGTGGGCGGGCACCATGTACCAGAACCAGGCGAATGCCGAGGCTGTGGAGCAGGGCAATGTCCTGAACCAGCTCGGCAAAGTGCGCCTCTTCAACCATCTCGCCACTGAAGGTGATGATAAAGGTACGGCCACGATGAGCATTGATGTAGGGCGCAGCACTACGGAACTGGTCGGCAAAAGTGGCCCTGGTCGGAGAGGGAGCCGAGGCACGGCGCCGTTTTTTTGTGGCGCTCTTTTTTTTCGGTGGTGAAGGTGTGGTCTCTTCGGATTCTGGCGGCCTGGAAGGCTCTGTCGGTCTCTCTTCCGGCTCTTGGGGGGTAGTGGTCACGTCAATGTGCTGTCTGCTGTGTACAATGGCAGGAGATTATAACCGGAGACTATTTGGCATGACAGAAATTCATACCCTGGAGCTGGGCTCCATGCGTAATCAGGTTCATCTGGTGATTGATCGCCCAAGTGCAACCATGGCGGTGGTCGATCCGGCCTGGGAGGTGGAGAAGGTGGTCGATTATGCCGCTACTGCCGGAGTGGAGATCACCATGATTCTGTTGACGCATGGTCATCATGATCATATCAACGGGGTGGAGCCGTTGCGTGAGGCAACCGGCGCGGCAGTCTATCTCTCGGCAGAGGAGGAACGCTTCTTCGATCTGGAGTCATTTGGCTGGAATACCCTGATGCCACCCTCTACCCTGGCGCTGGGGGAGAGTGTTATCGAGGTGGTACCGACGCCGGGGCATACCCCTGGTGGGGTCTGTTACCATGTGGATGGTCATCTGATCAGTGGAGATACCCTGTTTGTCTTTGGTTGCGGGCGCTGTGACCTGGAAGGCGGGGATCCTCGCCAACTCTACCATTCACTGCAACGACTCTGTCGAGAGTTGGATCCGCAGACGGTGGTTCACCCGGGCCATAGTTACTCTACTCAACCTACCTCTACCCTGGCGGAGGAGATTGCCGGTAACCCGTTTCTTCACTGTGGTAGTGAAGAGGCCTTTGTCGACTATCGTATGGTGCAGCACGATCGGGAGCGCAGTGCCCCGTATGGTCCGGTTGGCAGAGCCTGAGCAGAGGCTCAACGCATCACTATCTCCAGAATCTTCTCCCCGCGATAGAGTTGGAGGATAACCATCTTGTCTGACAGGGCTGCAGCCTGTTTCAGCTGTTCCAGTGTAGTAACCGGTTGGCGGTTGAGGGAGAAGATGACATCGCCGGGGCGCAGTCCCAGAACCCAGCCGGCACTTTGTGGGGCGACAGAGGCTACCGCCACCCCTTCGGAGCGGTAGAGGCTGCGTTGCTCGGCGGAGAGTGAAGTCAAGCGGGTGCCATTGAGGTTGGGGTGGAGTTCCCGGCCAGTTACCGATTGAGGGGCGCGTTGCTCGATAGAGGCAAACAAGTTGTGCCGCAGCGCACCGCGAACCAGTTCGATCTTGACCTCCTTGCCGAGCGGGAAGAGCCCGACAATGCTCTCCATCTGTGTCGGGGAGCTGATGGCGTGACCTCCGATGGCGGTGATGATGTCACCCTTGCGAATATGAGCTCGTTCAGCGGCAGAGCCGGCCACTACCTGCTCCACCACCACGCCGGACTCGCTATTGAGTCGCAGGCTGCGCGCAAGGTTGTCGGTAAGAGGTTTGGTTTTCAGCCCCAGATGACCGCGCTCCACCTTGCCGTTGCGCAGCAGCTGGTTGCTGATCTCGCGCGCCATGTTGATCGGGATCGCAAAGCCGATGCCAACACTGCCTCCGTTGGGGGCGAGAATGGCGGTGTTGATGCCGACCAGCTCCCCGTTGAGATTGACCAGAGCGCCGCCAGAGTTGCCGACATTGATCGAGGCATCCGTCTGGATAAACTCTTCAAACCGCTCCAGTCCCAGGTTGGAGCGCCCCAGCGCACTGACAATACCGGAGGTGGCGGTGTTGCCGAGCCCAAATGGGTTGCCAACGGCGATCACAAAATCACCCACGCGCAGAGATCCGGAATCCCCCAGTGGCAGTGACTTCAGGTTGGAGGCGTTGATCTTGAGCAGAGCTATATCGGTCTCTTTGTCGCTGCCTACGGTGATGGCGTCAAAGCTGCGTCCATCCTCCAGTTTGACCTGTATCTGCCGTGCATCCTCAATCAGATGGTGGTTGGTGAGGATCACTCCGTGGTGGTGGTCGATGATGACACCAGAGCCAAGCCCCGAATGGTTGCGTTGCAGTGGGGAGTGGTCACTGGCGCTCTGCTTCCGGGGCGCGCGTGGGTCCAGGGTGGAGGCTATGGAGACCACGGAAGGTATCACCTGCTCCAGCATCGGCGCCAGTGTGGGTACACCGCCACGGCTGCCGAAGGCAAGGGGGGAGATCCCTGCCTGCAGGGGCTGGGTCAACAGAAAAAGTACCAGTAGCAGTGCGGAGTGGTGGGTAATACGGTGCATGGTTGCGATAACGGAGAGGCAAAAACGGGTGAATGCCGAATGGTACCTGAACTGGTGTGGCAACGCAGGTCGCTTCATTCTGCCTGTAGTGGGTCGCGGGGGGAAAAGTTACTGCGCTCACGCATCTGCTGGTAGAGCTGCTTCATCTCCTCGCTATCCGCGGGTGGGACCTGAATCAACAGGGTGATGATCTGGTCGCCGGGCTGTTTGCCGGGGAGTCCACGCCCCTTCAGGCGCATCTTCTGTCCACTCTGTGCACCGGCAGCAACTTTCAGCTCCACCCTTCCACCCAGTGTCGGGACGGTCACCTTGCTGCCCAGGGCGGCCTCCCAGGGGGTGATTGGCAGAGTGAGCAGAATGTTGCGCTCATCCAGCTTGAACAGGGGGTGCTCTTCAAAACGAATCTCCAGTAACAGGTCTCCCCGTGTGCCGCCGGGTGTGTGTGCCGGCCCCTGTTTGCTCAGGCGAATCTTCTGCCCGGGCATAATCCCCTTGGGGATGCGGATCTCCAGTTTTCTGTGTTGTCCGGTGGGCTGCCCGTTGGTGCCATATTCCGGGATCTGGATGGTGCGTTTGCCCCCTGCATAGGACTCTTTCAGGCGGATGGTGATACGCAGGGTCTGGCTGGCGGGCTTCTGTGGCTGCGCCCTGAAGCCACCTGCGCCCATATTGCCACCAAACACCGACTCGAAGAAGTCGCTGAAACCACCGGCTCCGCCCATACCAGCACCGAAATGGGCACTACCGCCACCGAATGCCTGCTCCCAGCCGGGTGGTGGACGAAACTCCTGGCCAGCCTTCCAGTTTGCCCCCAGTTGATCGTAGGAGCGTCGCTTTTCCGGGTCTTTGAGTACCTCATAGGCCTCTGCGATCTCCTTGAAACGCTGCTCGGCGTTGTCCTCCTTGCTGACATCCGGATGGTATTTTCTGGCCAGGCGGCGGTACTGTTTCTTGATCTCATCCTGAGAAGCCTCTCGGCTGAGGCCAAGGGTTTTGTAGTAGTCGTGGTACTCCATCTCTGTTTACTCGTGTCGATGCCGCAAATGCGGTGTGCAGATACGTATATTCTAAGGTTTTTCTTAATGATGGGGCCATTTTTGGTTGTGGAAAAGGGTGTGTGTAACCCGTTGGTAAACACAATATGTTGTGTTTGAGGGTAAAAAAATACAAGCGGGATAGGTGGCTGAAAAGAAACTGTTATAGAGAGTTGTGGAATGCTTTTGTTGCTATAAAAACATGATGTTATCTTAAGGTGTATATAAAATATCAGGGTATTGACGGCAGTGCAATTGGTGCTATCCTTGCTTGCTTTCAACCACTACATCTTGTGTTTCCTCGAGAAACGGGGGAAGTGGGATTTTTGTGCTTAACCAAAAAGTCTTGAGTTCAAGGGGGAAGAATGTCCAAAACCGCTCAACTACGCTCTGTGCCACCGCTTACCAACCCGCAAGAGGTTCCCTTTCAGCCCGCCTCACTCGATATCTGGGACAAGAAGTACCGTCTCAAGAGCAAGGAGGGAGAGGTGGTAGACCAGACCATCGAGGATACCTATCGTCGTGTAGCCCGGGCACTGGCTGATGTGGAGGAGACCCCGGAGTTGAAGGAGCAGTGGTACCAGGAGTTCCTCTGGGCACTGCAGCATGGTGCGATCCCGGCGGGACGCATCACCTCCAACGCCGGTGCACAGGCACACAAGCCCGCCACCTCCACCATCAACTGTACTGTATCCGGTACGGTGGAGGACTCGATGAACGGCATTCTGGAGAAGGTGCATGAGGCGGGGCTGACGCTACGTGCCGGTTGTGGCATCGGTTACGAGTTCTCCACCCTGCGTCCGAAGGGGGCCTTTGTCGCCGGTGCCGGTGCCTATACCTCGGGGCCACTCTCGTTCATGGATATCTACGACAAGATGTGTTTCACCGTCTCCTCGGCCGGAGGGCGTCGTGGTGCACAGATGGCCACCTTCGATGTTGGCCATCCCGATGTGATGGACTTCATCCGTGCCAAGCGTGAAGACGGCGTGCTGCGCCAGTTCAATCTCTCGTTGCTGGTGACCAAAGAGTTCATGGAGGCGGTGCGTAGTGATGCGGACTGGAAGCTCGCCTTCCCGATCAACCAGAAGGGGGTCGACAGTGAAAACCTTGATCTCAACGATCCTGAACAGATTGTCTGGCGTGAATGGTCCGATCCCACAGGTCTGATCACCAACGAGCAGGGGTTGGTCGCCTGCAAGGTCTACAAGACCATCCGTGCCCAGCGGTTGTGGGATGTGATCATGTCCTCCACCTATGGCTATGCCGAGCCCGGTTTCATCCTCATCGACAAGGTCAACGAGATGAACAACAACTGGTTCGACGAGGTGGTACGTGCCACCAACCCCTGTGTTACTGCCGATACCTGGGTGCAGACCACGGCGGGGCCTGAGCAGGTCTCTTCACTGATTGGGAAAAGCTTTGTCGCCAAGGTTGATGGTCAGCCCCACGCCAGTGGGCCGGAGGGCTTTTTCAAGACTGCAGACAAGGCAGTGGTGCGCCTGCAGACTACCGAGGGTTACCAGCTCCGGCTGACAGAGGATCATCGTGTTCGCCGTGTGACCCGCTTTACCCGTCATGCTACTGATACCGAGTGGTGTGCAGCGGGAGCACTGCAGCCGGGGGACCGAGTATTGCTCAATGATCACCGTGGTGATTGTCGCTGGCAGGGTGGCTATAGTCGAGAGCAGGGCTATCTGATGGGACTGTTGATGGGGGATGGAGTGCTCAAGCAGGACAAGGCGGTGTTGTCGGTCTGGAAGCCGGCTGCGGTAGCCAATGGCGCAGATGCGCACTTTACATCCGGAGTCTCGGCAGTCATGGCAGAGGCGCTACGCGCCGCAGAGCAGTTGCCGCACCGTAGCGACTTCCAAGGGTGGCATGAGGTGCCGGGGCGTAATGAGTTCCGTCTCTCTACCGCAGCACTGAAGCAGCTGGCGGAAGAGCTGGGTATGCAGCCTGGTGAAAAGTGTATTACTCCAGAGTTGGAGCGTGGCTCCAGTGAGTTCTATCGCGGTTTTCTGCGGGGGTTCTTTGATGCCGATGGTTCGGTGCAGGGGAGCCGACAGAAAGGGGTGAGTGTACGTCTGGCACAGTCCGATCTGGCCCGGCTGGAAGGGGTGCAGAGAATGTTGTTGCGTCTTGGTGTGGCATCCCGGATCTATAAAAACCGTCGCCCGGCCGGAGAGTCTCTGCTGCCTGATGGAAAGGGGGGGCATCAGTACTACCCAGTCCAAGCACAGCACGAGCTGGTGATCAGTGGTGAAAACCTGCAGCAGTTCCAGCAGCAGATCGATTTTACCGATCGTGACAAGTCGCAACGACTGGAGCAACTGTTGCAAGGATATCAGCGCAGGCTCAACCGGGAACGTTTTGTGGTGCGAGTTGAGTCGGTGCAGGCGGATGGCTTCGAGGCGGTCTACGATGTACAGATTCCCGGGATCAACACCTTTGATGCCAATGGCCTGCATGCGCACAACTGTGGCGAACAGCCGCTGCCTCCCTATGGTGCCTGTCTGCTGGGGTCGATCAACCTGACCCGCTTCGTCAAGGAGCCGTTTACCGAGAATGCCGCATTTGACTGGGAGGCCTATCGCAAGGCGGTGTCTATCTTCACCCGTATGCTCGACAATGTAGTCGAGATCAACGGTCTGCCGCTGGAGCAGCAGCGCAACGAAATCCTCAGCAAGCGCCGCCACGGCATGGGCTTCCTCGGTCTCGGCTCCACCATGACCATGCTGGGGATGGAGTATGGCGCTGCCAACTCACTGGAGTTTACCGAGCAGGTGACTAGGGAACTCGCCATTACCGGCTGGAAGACCGGCCTGGAGCTGGCGGAGGAGAAAGGGCCTGCACCGGTGATGGAGCAGACGTTCGAGATTACCCCGGATATGGTACGTCAGCGCCCCGAGCTGATTGCCGATGGCTGGTCTGTTGGTGACAAGATCCTGGGCAAGGTTCTGCACGCCAAATACAGCCGCTACATGCAGCAGGTGGCACAGGAGGAGCCGGAGTTGATCGCACAGATGGTGGAGAAGGGGTGTCGCTTTACCCACCACAGCTCGATTGCGCCGACCGGTACCATCTCGTTGTCATTGGCCAACAATGCCAGTAACGGTATCGAGCCCAGCTTCTCCCACATGTACTCGCGCAATGTAATCCGTGAGGGCAAGAAGAGCAAGGAGAAGGTTGATGTATTCTCCTACGAACTGCTCGCCTACCGGGAGCTGATCAACCCCAATGCAGAGCCATTTGCCGAGAATGAGGTCAATCAACTGCCGGAATACTTCATCTCCTCCGAGAACATCAGCCCGAAGGCGCATGTCGATGTGCAGGCGGCGGCGCAGAAGTGGATCGACTCCTCCATCTCCAAGACGGTCAACATTCCCACCGACTTCGACTATGAAGAGTTCAAGGATGTCTATCTCTACGCCTACGAGCAGGGGCTCAAGGGGTGTACCACCTTCCGCTTCAATCCGGAGGTGTTCCAGGGCGTGCTGGTGAAGGAGGAGGATCTGGAGAACACCACCTACCAGTTCGAGTTGGAGGATGGTTCGACGATTGAAGTGAAGGGTAATGAAGAGATCGAGTATGACGGGGAAATACACACGGCTGCCAATCTCTATGATGCACTGAAGGAGGGGTATTACGGGAAGTTTTGATGGGTGCTAGATGGAATCAGTATAGCGCCATATTGAAGGATTCTGTCTAACACACTGTTA
>CAYFNH010000068.1:0-13273 GCA_964344435.1 uncultured Piscirickettsiaceae bacterium
GGCAGGTTTTGCCCAGAGGTTGGATGGCTTCAAGTTTGAAGTCACGGATTCAGGTATTTATTAAAGAGCAGGGTTGAGTTAGCCCAACAGGATCATGGACGGGCTTGTTCAACAACAGGATAAGATCGCGGCTGCGCGCAATCTATCCTTATTCGTTATCTGTGAGGGGGAGAGCATGAGGTGGTTGTGGATCGGGGTGCTTTGGTTATGGGGGAGCTTGGCGGTTGCTGCTGGTGATGAGGGGGCGTTCCCGTTACGCTCTCTGTTTCCACAGGTTCCGGTAATCTCGCTCTCTGCGTTGCAGCAAGCCTATGATGAGGTGTTGATTATCGATACCCGTACCCGTTTCGAGTTTGAAACCATCCATATCAACAAGGCGCAGCGGATCTCTTCCTCCAGCAGGCACTTTATCAAGATGGTTGAACGGCTGGTGCCGGATCACTCTGCCCGGCTGGTCTTCTACTGTAATGGGATTACCTGTACCAAAAGTTATCGTGCCACCGAGATGGCGCTCGCCGCCGGGTACCGTAATGCGGTTGCCTTTGATGCCGGCATCCTGGCCTGGGCCCGGGCCAATCCAGAACGCACCACCCTGTTGGGGAGGACGCCTGTTCGCGACAGCGATCTGATACAGCCTTCGCAGTTTCGCGGGCGTCTGCTCAACTTTGCATCCTTTCATGAGCTCTCAATCAATCCGCAGACGCTGGTGGTGGATGTGCGTGATGCGGCGCAGCGTAGAAACCGGGATGGAACTCGTAATGAGTTACCCGGTTTGCCGTTGCTGGGGAGCGCCAGGCACCTGGCGCTGGGGCTGGATCAGTTCAAGAGGCGATTGGCAGAGGGGCGCTATCGAGATCAGCCATTATTGATCTACGATGCCGTAGGCAAACAGGTGAAGTGGTTGCAATATATTCTCGAGCGCTACGGTTACGCTGATTACCACTTTCTGGAGGGTGGGGTTTATGCGGTCACTGGTGTGCCGCACCATTGATATAAGTCGCTCTGACAGGTTTTGCTTGAGGGGAGTAGCAGAGGTTGCCATTTCTGTTGAAATCATTGATAGTACCGGATTGTCGACATTTTAAGGTAATTTGGAGAAGCTGAATGGATGTGAATCAGGCCCTGGCAGAACGAAAATCAACCCGTGCATTTCAGACAAGGATGGTGGAGGAGGAGAAGATCCGTGCACTGCTGGATGCGGCCCGTCATGCCCCGTCCGGAGTCAATACCCAGCCTTGGCAGGTCGCGGTGGTAACCGGGGGCAAGCTCAAGCAGGTAACCTCGGAGATGGAGCAGGCCTTTCGTGGAGGGGAGAAGGGCAAGATGGACTATCAGTACTACCCGCTGGAGTGGCAGGGTGCCTACAAGGAGCGACGCAAGGCGTGTGGTCTGCAGATGTACCAGACTCTGGAAATTGGGCGTGAGGACAAGCAGCGGCAGATGGATCAGTGGGCGGCCAACTACCGGGGGTTTGATGCCCCGGTGATTCTCTTTTTTCTGATGGATGGGGCGATGGAGACCGGCTCCTATCTGGACTATGGCATGTTTATCCAGTCGATTATGCTGGCTGCGGTTGAGCAGGGGTTGGCTACCTGTCCACAGGCTGCATTGGCGGAGTACCCGCAGATTGTGAAGCGCCAGTTGGGATTTTCTGAAGAGATGACGCTGGTTGCCGGTATGGCGTTGGGGTATGAGGATGAAACCGCAGTAATCAACAGCTATCGAACGCCACGAGAGGAAGTAGATGGATTTGCCACGTTTTTTCGCTAGCCGCTCTACTTGACGCCACGCCGTAGCACAGGCAGGATTGTCCGACAATCCTGCCTTTTTTTTATAGATGGAGCAGGCTGAACTACAACAGGAGGATTTGCAGATGAGTTATCAGGATGTCTACCGGCAGTCGATGGAGGATCCGCAAGGGTTCTGGGCAGAGGCAGCCAAACTGATCGATTGGGACAAGCCGTTCGACAAGGTGCTGGATGATAGCAACGTACCGTTCTATCGCTGGTTTCAGGGGGGGATGCTCAACACCTGTTATAACGCCATTGATCGCCATGTCGAGAATGGGCGTGGAGAGCAGGCGGCGCTGATCTACGACAGCCCGGTGACCGACAGCAAGCAGACCTTCTCCTTTGCGCAGCTGCAGGATGAGGTTGCCCGCCTGGCTGGCGCCCTGCAGGCTCAGGGGGTGGAGAAGGGGGATCGGGTGCTGGTCTACATGCCGATGATTCCACAGGCGGTGATGGGGATGCTAGCCTGCGCCCGTATCGGGGCGGTTCACTCCGTTGTGTTTGGTGGCTTTGCCGCCAATGAGCTGGCAACCCGCATCGAGGATGCCAAACCCAAGGTGGTACTCTCGGCTAGCTGCGGTATAGAAGTTACACGAGTTATTGAATATAAGCCATTGTTGGATGAGGCAATAAATCTATCCAGTCACAAGCCGGAAAAGACGCTGATCTTTGCTCGTCCACAGGCGCAGGCCACCATGGTCGAGGGGCGGGATCTGGACTGGGCGACTGTCTGTGAGGCAGCATCCCCGGTCGCCTGTGTCTCGGTGGCGGCGACCGACCCACTCTATATTCTCTACACCTCCGGCACCACCGGAGTACCCAAGGGGGTGGTGAGAGACAATGGTGGCCATGCGGTAGCGATGCAGTGGAGTATGCAGAACATCTACGGTATGAAACCGGGTGAGGTCTACTGGGCGGCATCTGATGTCGGCTGGGTGGTGGGCCACTCCTATATTGTCTATGCCCCGCTGCTCAACGGGAATACCACCATCGTGTTTGAGGGCAAACCGATCGGCACACCGGATCCCGGTGCCTTCTGGCGAGTGATCGCTGAGCATGATGTGCGGGTGATGTTTACCGCTCCGACCGCCTTCCGTGCGATCAAGAAGGAGGACCCCAACGGGGAGTATCTGAAGAAGTATGAGATGCCCAATTTCCGGGCGCTGTTCCTTGCCGGTGAGCGTTGCGACCCGGATACCCTGGAGTGGGCACAGGAGATGCTCAAGGCGCCGGTGATTGACCACTGGTGGCAGACCGAGACCTCGTGGGGGATCGCGGCCAACTGTCTTGGTATCGAGCAACTGCCGGTCAAGGCGGGCTCTCCCTCCTGTGCGGTGCCGGGTTACAACGTGCAGGTGTTGGATGACAAGGGAGAGGAGGTTGCTGACGGCGAGATCGGCAGCATCATGATCAAACTGCCGATGCCTCCGGGTTGTCTGCCTACGTTGTGGAACAATGATGAGCGCTTTGTCGACTCCTATCTCAGTGCCCATGAGGGCTACTACCTGACCGGTGATGCCGGTTACAAGGACGAGGATGGGTACCTTTGGGTGATGAGTCGTATCGATGACATCATCAATGTGGCGGGGCATCGCCTCTCCACCGGTGGAATTGAAGAGGTGATTGCCTCGCACCCCGATGTGGCCGAGTGTGCCGTTATTGGTGCGGCCGATGCGCTCAAAGGTGAGCTTCCGGTTGGGTTGGTGGTCTTCAAGGCGGGCGTGGAACGCACAGAGGAGGAGGTGATTGCGGAGGTGGTACAGCTGGTACGCAACAAGATCGGTCCGGTGGCGGCCTTCAAGAAAGCGGTGGTGGTAGCCCGCTTGCCCAAGACCCGTTCCGGAAAAATACTGCGTGGCACCATGAAGAAGATCGCGGATAGTCAGGAGTACAAGATGCCGGCAACTATCGATGATCCGGCCATCCTTGATGAGATCACCCAATCTCTGCTGGCGATTGGCTACGCTCAGCCTTAAAGGCTCTAAATTGTCGACAATATATGTTGACTAATACGGTTTATAGCGATAATATCGCAAATGGGAGCCAAATATGTCGACAATAAAGGCAAAAGGTTCGGGGGCAATGACAGTAGCAGATCGGGTTTTTGATTCGCTTTGTGATGCCATTGTTAGTGGAGAAATCCCCTCAGGCAGCAAGATCAGCGAGCCGGAGCTGGCGAAACGGTTTGATGTCAGTCGAGCCTCCCTACGGGAAGCGATTGGCCGGCTGGAGGCGTGTAATCTGGTTACTCGACGCCCCAATGTGGGGGCACGAGTGGTGGAGCTCTCGCCGGGTGAGCTGCTGGAGATTTACCGGGTGCGTGAAGCCCTGGAGGGGATGGCGGCGCGTCTGGCGGCGCAGCAGATGAGTGAGGTCGAGTTGAGTGAATTGGCGTCTCTGCTGGCTAGAGAGCAGCAGGTTGACCACAACGATATCAACCACGACTTTCACTATGCCATTGTGCAGGGCAGCAAGAACCGGCGCCTGGCTCATCTGCTGTGTGATGACCTCTATCAATTGATGCGAATGTATCGTTATCAACTGGGTAGAGAGAGTGGTCGCGCTACCACAGCCTCGAAAGAGCATGGCCAGATCCTCGATGCAATCCGTGATCGTGATGGGGAGATGGCTGAACTGCTGATGCGTCGACATATTCGCAAGTCCCGTCAATATATTGAACAGACCATCGAAAGCAGCGCAGAGTAATCGGATCGCACTGCTTTCCATAACAGACGGAGCCTGAAAGATGAGTGATTTAACCCCGGGACAGCGACTGCGACAGGCGGTAGCGGAAGGCGCAGAGCAGAACAGTCCACTGCAGGTGCTGGGTACCATTAATGCCTACAGTGCAATGATGGCGGAGAAGAGTGGAGCCAGAGCGATCTACCTCTCTGGTGCCGGTGTCGCCAACGCCTCTTATGGTCTTCCCGATCTGGGGATGACTTCACTCAGTGATGTATTGACTGATGCCCGCCGCATCACTTCGGCAACCGAGCTTCCGTTGCTGGTGGACGCCGATACCGGCTGGGGCAGTGCCTTCAATATCACCCGCACCATCAAGGAGATGATTGCCGCCGGGGTGGCCGGTGTCCATATCGAGGATCAGGTGCAGGCCAAGCGTTGCGGTCACCGTCCCGGCAAAGAGATTGTGAGTCAGCAGGAGATGGTGGACCGGATCAAGGCGGCCACCGATGCTCGTAGCAACGATTTTGTGATCATGGCGCGAACCGATGCACTGGCGGTGGAGGGGATGGACTCTGCCATTGAGCGGGCAACCGCCTGTGTTGAGGCGGGTGCCGATATGATCTTCCCCGAGGCGATGAATACGCTGGAGCAGTACCAGACCTTTACCAACGCGGTGAAGGTGCCGGTACTGGCCAATATCACCGAGTTTGGGGCAACACCGCTGTTTACCACGGAGGAACTGGCCGGTGTCGGAGTCAAGCTGGTGCTCTATCCACTTTCGGGCTTCCGCGCAATGAATGCGGCGGCACTGAATGTATTCAAGCATATTTTGGATGAGGGAACCCAGCAGAATGTGGTTGACACCATGCAGACTCGTGCCGAACTGTATGAGTTCCTCGACTATCACAGTTATGAGCAGAAACTGGATGCACTGTTCGCGGAAGGCAAAGAGAAGTGGTAACTATTCAGGGGTTACCTGAAAATTGTAAAAATAATGATAGTAGCTATTCAGATTGCCTCTGAAATTTGCCAGATCAAGGCAGAAAATGTGAGTTTACAAGTGTAAATGACCATTTTCGAACGCAGAGATGGCGGATTTCAGGGGTGAGCTGAATAGTTACGAGAAGTGATTGTTAGTTCCCTCCCCCTTTAAGGGGGAGGGATAGGGAGGGGGTAAATTGTCTGACAGACTTCACCCCCATCCCGGCCTTCCCCCCTCAAGGGGGAAGGGAGTTAAGGTTTAAACAGGAGTAATGATATGGGACTGAATGATTCCACTGCCGCTTCTACAGAGGGGGCTGCACCCAAGAGAAAGAAGAAGTCGGTCGCACTCTCCGGTGTGGCTGCCGGTACCACGGCGCTCTGCACGGTAGGGCGCACCGGTAATGATCTTCACTATCGTGGCTATGACATTCTCGACTTTGCCGACAAGGCGGAGTTCGAAGAGGTGGCTCATCTGCTGATTCACGAGACCTGGCCTAACCAGGCAGAACTGGAGGCCTACAAGGCAAAGCTGAGGGGAATGCGCAGTCTGCCGGATGCGTTGAAAACCGTGTTGGAGCAGATTCCGGCGGATGCCCATCCGATGGATGTGATGCGTACCGGCTGCTCGATGCTTGGCACCCTGGAGACGGAAGAGGAGGCGCACGAGGTGGAGGCGGCCCGAGCCATCGGAGACCGTCTGATTGCCTGCTTCGGCTCCATTCTCGCCTACTGGTGGCACTATGCACAGAGCGGTCAGCGCATTGCGTTGGAGACCGAGGATGACTCTGTTGGCGGTCACTTTCTCCATCTATTGCATGGTAAAAAACCAACGGATTCTCAGGTACGTGCGATGCATACCTCACTGAATCTCTATGCAGAGCACGAGTTCAATGCCTCCACTTTTGCCGCCCGTGTGGTGGCTGGTACCGAGTCCGATATGCACTCGGCCATCACCGGGGCGATCGGCGCCCTGCGGGGGCCGAAACATGGTGGTGCCAATGAGGCGGCGTGTGAGATTCAGAAGCGGTACGCCAGTGCGGATGAGGCTGAGGCTGATATCCGCCAGCGGGTCGCCAACAAGGAGATCATCATCGGCTTCGGCCACCCGGTCTACACCACCGGTGACCCTCGTAACGAGATGATCAAGGGAGTGGCCCGCTCGCTTTCGCAAGAGGCGGGGGATACCACCATGTTTGAGGTGGCCGACCGGCTGGAGACAGTCATGTGGGACCTGAAGAAGATGTTCCCCAATCTCGACTGGTTCTCCGCGGTCTCCTACCACATGCTGGGAATTCCCACCTCCTTCTTCACCCCGATCTTTATCATGTCACGCACCACCGGCTGGGTGGCGCATGTAATCGAACAGCGTATCGACAAGAAGATCATCCGCCCCAGCGCCGAATACACCGGGCCGGAAGAGCAGGTGTGGGTGCCAATCGAAGAGCGATAACAGCAACAGCTGCCTCACGCAAAGACGCGAAGGCGCAAAGAAAAGCTTATTAAAAAAGAGATTGTGATGTTATTCGATATCTGTCCACTTCAATAATTCACCGTCTCTTCATCTTTAGCGTCTTTGCGACTTTGCGTGAGACGCGGTTAATTCAGTTTCAAATAAGGTAACAAGTCTATGAGTACAAACCAGGTAGAAAGTAACATCCGTCCCGATACCGACCCCGAATTGGTGGCGATGGCCGATTATATGTGTGACTACGAGGTCACTTCTGAAGAGGCGCTGGATACCGCCCGCAACAACCTGATGGATAGTATCGCCTGCATGTTGATGGCGCAGAAGTTTCCGGAGGCCAACAAACATCTGGGGCCGATTGTGCCCGGTACGGTGGTGCCGAACGGAGCCCGGGTGCCCGGTACCCAGTTCCAGCTTGACCCGGTCAAGGCGGCGTGGGATATCGGTGCCCTGGTACGTTGGCTCGACTTTAACGACACCTGGTTGGCGGCTGAGTGGGGCCACCCCTCTGACAACTGGGGAGCGGTGTTGGGGTTGGGGGATTACCTCAGCCGCAAGGCGATCTCCGAAGGCAAGAAGCCATTAACCATCGGTGAATTGCTGAAGATCATGGTCAAGGCACATGAGATTCAGGGGGTGTTGGCGCTGGAGAACAGCTACAACCAGGTGGGGCTGGATCATGTGCTGCTGGTCAAGGTGGCCTCTGCAGCGGCTGCAGCGATCATGCTTGGTTTGGAGAAGGATCAGGTGCTGGATGTACTCTCTCACGCCTGGGTGGATGGTCAATCATTGCGTACCTACCGCCATACACCGAATACCGGATCACGAAAGTCATGGGCAGCGGGCGATGCCTCCAGCCGCGCGGTACGGCTGGCAATGATGGTGGCGAAGGGAGAGGCGGGAATGCCCAGTCCATTGTCGGCACCGAAGTGGGGCTTCTATGATGTGCTCTTCAATGGCGAGAAGTTCAAGTTTCAGCGTGATTACGGTAGCTATGTGATGGAGCAGGTGCTGTTCAAGATCTCCTTCCCGGCGGAGTTCCATGCACAGACTGCGGTTGAGTGTGCACTGAAGCTACATGGTGAGGTGAAGGGGCGTGTTGACGAGATTGAGCGGATCGAGCTGATGACGCAGGATTCCGCCATTCGCATCATCTCCAAGCAGGGCCCGTTGCACAACCCGGCGGATCGTGACCACTGCCTGCAGTACATGGTGGCGATTGGTCTGCTCTATGGTGAGCTGAGAGCGGAGCATTATGAAGATGAGGTCGCCGCCAACCCGGAGATCGATCGGGTACGTGAGTTGATGGTGGTGCATGAGGACAAGCGTTACTCCGAGGAGTATCACGACCCCGACAAGCGCTCCATCGCCAATGCGATCCAGATCTTCTACACCGATGGCAGCAGCAGTGAGAAAGTTGAGGTAGAGTACCCAATCGGTCACCGTCGTCGCCGCTCCGAAGGGATTCCGGTGCTGGAGAAGAAATTCCTCGATGCACTACACAACCACTTCCCCAAGCGTCAGGCACAGAAGGTCTATGACCTCTGTCTCGACGCCGAGAAGCTGAATGCGACCCCGGTGAATGAGTTTATGGATATGCTGGTTATTTGATTACAGCAACAGCATTCTCGCGCAGAGACGCAAAGCCGCAGAGGTGAAGTGTCATTGGGTTAGTTAAGGCAAGCAGGCAGCGAATGACATCGACTGTCTTCTTGTTCCTTTAAATAAAAAGCTTTTCTTTGCGTCTCTGCGTCTCTGCGCGAGGCGCTGTTAACAAGGGTAAACGAGTATGGCAAAAGTAGAATTGGTAGATGGCAAGTTGGTAGTACCTGATCAGGTCGATATCCCCTTTATCGAGGGTGATGGAATCGGCCCGGATATCTGGGCGGCGGCACAGCGGGTGTTCGATAGCGCAGTGGAGAAGGCCTATGGCGGCTCCCGCAAGGTGCTGTGGAAAGAGGTGCTGGCCGGAGAGAAGGCCTTCAATGAGACCGGAAGCTGGCTGCCTGAGGAGACCATGCAGACGTTTCGTGACTATCTGGTCGGGATCAAGGGGCCACTCACTACCCCGGTCGGTGGGGGAATGCGCTCCCTCAATGTAACCCTGCGTCAGGAGCTGGATCTCTACACCTGCCTGCGTCCGGTGCGTCACTTCAGTGGGGTACCCAGCCCGGTCAAACAGCCGGAGCTGGTCGACATGACCATCTTCCGCGAGAATACCGAGGATATCTACGCCGGTATCGAGTACATGCACGGCAGCGATGAGGTGGAGAAGCTGAAGAAATTTCTGACCGAGGAGATGGGGGTGAGCAAGATCCGCTTCCCGGAGACCTCATCGATCGGTATCAAGCCGGTCTCGCAGCAGGGCTCCGAGCGTATCATTCGTCAAGCGATCCAGTACGCGATCAAACGTGGTCTGCCTTCAGTGACCCTGGTGCACAAGGGCAATATCATGAAGTTCACCGAGGGTGCCTTCAAGAACTGGGGTTATGCACTGGCCGAGCGCGAGTTTGCCGAGCAGACCTTTACCTGGGCGCAGTATGACCGTATCGCCGAGGCCGAAGGCAAGGCAGCGGCCGACAAGGCGCAGGCCGATGCCGAAGCGGCGGGCAAGGTGATCATCAAGGACTCCATTGCCGATGCCTTCCTGCAGCAGATCCTGCTGCGTCCGGCCGAGTATTCCGTGATTGCAACCTTGAACCTGAATGGAGATTACGTCTCCGATGCACTGGCGGCGATTGTCGGCGGTATCGGGATCGCCCCGGGGGCCAACATCAACTACGAGTCAGGTCATGCCATCTTCGAGGCAACTCACGGTACCGCACCCAAGTATGCGGGGCAGGACAAGGTCAACCCCGGTTCGGTGATCCTCTCGGGGGCACTGATGTTCGAGCATCTGGGCTGGACCGAGGTGACCGAGCTTATCTACCGGTCACTGGGTGTGGCGATTGAGCAGAAGACCGTCACCTATGACTTCGAGCGGCAGATGGAGGGGGCGACTCTGGTCAAATGTTCCGAGTTTGCCGACAAGATGATTGAGAAGATGTAGCCTGAGTGGTTACGCAGAGAGCCTGGTGCTGATCAGGCGGTTGAGGCTAACCCCTTGTTCAGCTGCTTCCAGCGCCAGATGTCGATGCACTTCAGCAGGGATACGCACCTGAAACTTTCCACTATAACTGCGTTCAGAGATGGGTTTGGGCACTTGTTCTCCAGACTGTTCCATGTCGGTAACAACGGTTTGGACGGTACGTTGAATGCCCACCAGTGCCTTTTCTGGAGACTGGTCCAACCAGCTTAGTGATGGAAACTCTGAACAGAGGCCGATATGCTCGTTGTCCTCTTCAGACCAGATTACACGATAGGCATAGTGGTTAATGTTCATTTTTGCTTGGTTCCTAACTTGTCGATGGCCTTGATCACCTGTTTGACCTGATATGGTTTAGCTTTGCCTTTGCTGTTTTGAATGTTGACTCTCGGATCTCCTGGCCAAGGAGTTTTATAGATCCTGTGGCTGGAGCCTTGCTGGCGAGCGGTGCCAAAGTAGGTATCACAGACCTTGCAAAGATCGCTAAACCGGATATTACCGGGCTGGTTGCGCATTGCAGCAAGGATGTTTTCTACGGAAGGCATTAGTATATAGTATCACTATTGACTCTATTTTTGAGAAGGTGTTTATTGTGAATGAATTGAAAACAGAAGAAGTCGGTTTCGGCATCACCGTCATCGAAGGGTGGTACGAACGTGAAGGGGTGGCCTGCAGCTACCTGGTTGAGTCTGATGGTGCGGCCGCACTGATCGATACCGGCACGGCACGGGTAGCACCACAGATTCTTCAACTGCTGGAGCAGAAGGGAATTGCCCGTGAAGCGGTGCAGTACATCATTCCTACCCATGTTCATCTCGACCATGCCGGGGGAGCCGGTCAGTTGATGCAGGCCCTGCCCAATGCACAGCTGATCATCCATCCCTATGGGGCACGCCATATGATCGACCCTTCCAAGTTGCAGGCGGGGGCAACCGCAGTCTATGGAGAGGAGCGCTTCAAGGCCTCTTTCGATACCCTGTTGCCGATCCCTGCGGAGCGGGTGACCGAGATCGAGGATGGGATGGAGCTGGATATCAATGGACGCATCCTGCGCATGGTCGATACACCGGGGCATGCCAAACACCATCTTTGTGTCTGGGATGAGCGCTCGAAGGGGCTCTTTACCGGAGATGTCTATGGCAACAGCTATCCGGAGATGAGCAGTGACCAAGGGCGTTATCTGACCCCGGTCACCAGCCCGGTACAACTGGATCCACCGACCTGGCATGCCAGTATCGACAGGCTGGTGGCGATGAACCCACAGCGGGTTTTTCTGACCCACTACGGCATGTTGGAGCAGCCGGAGATACATGCTGCACAGTTGCATCGTGATCTCGATGCCTATGTGGCGATGGCACAGGCACTTCCCTCAGAGGGGCGCTACGAAAAGCTGTTGGAGCAGATCAATGGCTATCACCAGCAGCAGCTGAAGCAGCATGGCTGTGCGGCCTCTGTAGCAGAGATGGAGCGTGTTATGGGGTCGGACAATGAACTCTGTGCCCAGGGGTTGGAGGTGTGGATGCAGCGCCAGGAGCGTTGCTGATTCCGCCTCCGTTGTCAAAATGAATCTGGCGTCGTTCCTGCTTCTGCCTGGAGGCGGTCTGTTACTGCTGTTTCCAGAGATATTCCCTGACATCGAGCTGGGCAAAGGGGCGGGGCTGGCACTGATCACCATTACTCTGTTTGCCACTGGCAAGGTGCCGGAGTATCTGACCGCGCTGCTCTTCTTTGCGCTGGCGATGCTGTTTCGGGTGGCCCCGGCTGATGTGGTCTTCTCCGGTTTTCAGTCGACCGCACTGTGGCTGGTCTTTTCCGGCCTGGTGATCGGGGTGGCGATGAACAGTACCGGTTTGGGCAAGCGCATTGCCAGCCATCTGGCCAACCATCTCGAGGGGAGCTATACCCGTTTGATCAGCGGTATGGTGCTGGTGGGGTTGGCACTCGCCTTTGTGATGCCTTCGGCAATGGGGCGGATCATGTTGATCATTCCGGTTACCCTGGCGCTGGCAACCCATTTTGGTTTTGGGGAGGGCTCCAACGGTCGCATCGGTCTGGTGCTGGCCTCCACGCTGGGTACCTTTATTCCGGCCTTTACCATCCTGCCGGCCAATGTTGTCAATATGATTCTGACTGGCATGGCGGAGAGCCAGTATGGTTTTTCTCCGCTGTTTGGTGAGTACCTGCTGCTGCTATTCCCCGTGCTCGGTCTGTTCAAGGTGGGGTTGATCATTCTGTTGGTGCTCGGATTCTATCCGGATCATCCTCAAATGGAGGAGGGGAGCGAAGTACATCAGCGGGAGGTGCTCAAGCGTGATGCGCGTGTGCTCTCGGTAGTGCTCTCTTTGCTGCTGTTGTTGTGGATGACCGACTTTATCCACCACATCTCTCCGGCGTGGATCGGCCTGGCCGGTGCAGTCTATCTGCTGTTACCCCATTTTGGGGTGGTAGGTGGCGAGGCATTTAACCGGGAGGTGAGTTATGCGCCGCTGTTTGTGGTGGCGGGGGTGATTGGATTGGGCGGGGTAATTCACCATGCCGGGCTGGGTGAGCAGATCGGTACGCATCTGATTACCAGCCTGTCGCTGCAGCCCGAAACCCCGTTTATCAACTACCTCTCGATTGTGGTAATCGCTATCAGCACTGGGCTGGTCACCACCTTGCCGGGTATTCCGGCGGTAGTGACACCGTTGACCTGGGAGTTGTCGGCGATGACCGGATTTACCCCGGCGGCGATCCTGATGATGCAGATGGCCGGTATCTCCACCATCCTCTTTCCCTATCAGGCTCCCCCTCTGTTGGTTGCGCTGCAGATGGCCGGGGTCAAAATCGGTGCGGTATTCAAACTGATTCTGATTCTGGCACTGTTCTCCTTTCTGCTGCTGATTCCGCTCAACTACCTCTGGTGGCAATGGTTGGAGGTGATTTGATCGGCTTCCTCTATCGAGAGTAGAAAAGTTCTATCGCAAGGTTCTTGTCACAGGTCTGCTTCTTGCTTTTTTAGTGGCTACAGTCACGAATCAGACGGAGCGTTGAAATGAAACGGCAGGCAGGGTCTCCAGAGCGGGTCAAGATTGGATTTCTGATTGATGGGGTAGAGCTGACATTGTGGATGAGTCTGCAGGAAGCAAAACGGATGGATGCGGTGCTGCTGGGAGAGCGGGTTCGGTTTCGACTCAATTGTTAACGCTGGAGCAAAAGCGCGGTTATTCGCCGCATCCCATTAGCTGAAAAAAAACCGGCCCTGAGACCGGTTGATGGGGTGTG
>CAYFNH010000069.1:0-13229 GCA_964344435.1 uncultured Piscirickettsiaceae bacterium
AAATGAGCGATATTCAAGCACAGATTACCAAGATTGTTGCAGAGCAGTTGGGCGTTGATGAGGGGGAGATCACCAACGAGTCATCTTTTGTAGATGATCTGGGTGCAGACTCTCTGGATACCGTCGAGCTGGTGATGGCGCTGGAAGAGGAGTTTGGTTGCGAGATTCCAGACGACGAGGCAGAGAAGATTACTACTGTCCAGCAGGCAATCGACTACGTCAACAAGGCGAACGGATAATCGATTCTGAGCGGTAACAACCGAGTACCGTTTTCATAACGATTCGATCAGGGCCGTACTTCTATTGGAGGTACGGCTCTTTTTTGATGGAGTACACGAGATGAAAGGCGATAGACGCGTAGTGGTAACTGGCTTGGGGATGGTCTCTCCAGTAGGGAATACGGTTAAGGAGAGCTGGGAGAATATTCTTGCAGGCAAGAGCGGTGCCGGGCCGGTACCTCACTTTGATGCCTCGGAGTTTCCAGTCACCTTCTCCTGTTCGGTCAAGGAGAGCTTCGATCCACTGGACTACCTGACCAAGAAAGATCTGCGCAAGATGGACAGTTTCATCCACTACGGCATGGCGGCAGGCGTTCAGGCTTTCCGTGATTCCGGGTTGGAGATTACCGAAGAGAATGCCGAGCGTATTGGGGTCTCCATCGGCTCCGGTATCGGTGGTCTGCCCGGTATTGAGAAGGGGCGCGATGCGCTGGTGGGGGGTGGACCACGCAAGGTCTCTCCCTTCTTTGTCCCCTCCAATATCATCAACATGGTCTCCGGTAACCTCTCCATTCTGCTCGGTGCCAAGGGGCCCAATACCGCCATTGTCACCGCCTGTAGTACCGCGACCCACAGTGTTGGTGATGCCGCCCGCATGATCGTCTATGGCGATGCCGATGTGATGATTAGTGGTGGTGCCGAAAATGCAACCTCTCCAGTCGGTCTCAGCGGCTTTGCTTCGGCCAAGGCGCTCTCTACCCGTAATGATGACCCGCAGACCGCGAGCCGCCCCTGGGATGTCGACCGTGACGGCTTTGTATTGGGGGATGGTGCCGGGGTTGTGGTGCTGGAGGAGTACGAGCACGCCAAGGCGCGTGGTGCCAATATCTACTGTGAGGTGACCGGGTTCGGCATGAGTGGCGATGCCTACCACATGACCTCCCCCTCGCCCGGTGGTGAAGGGGCCTCGCGCTGCATGAACAGTGCCCTGGCCGATGCGGGCGTCAATCCGGATCAGATTCAGTACGTCAACGCACACGGCACCTCGACTCCCGCAGGCGATATCGCCGAGACCTCGGCGGTGAAGATGACCTTTGCTGATCACGCCTACAAGCTGGCGGTGAACTCCACCAAGTCGATGACTGGACATCTGCTGGGAGCGGCCGGTGGCATTGAGGCGATCTTCACCATTCTGGCGATTCGCGATCAGGTCTCTCCGCCCACCATCAATATCTTCAATCAGGATCCACAGTGTGACCTCGATTACGTCGCCAATACCAGTCGCGAGATGAAGATTGACGTGGCTATCTCCAACTCCTTCGGTTTTGGTGGTACCAACGGAACCCTGGTCTTCTCCAAGTTGTAACTATCTGGTAAGTGTCTCTATTCGCCGAGCTGGCCGCAGACGGGGCAGATCTACTCGCCCTGCATGCGGCCAACCCGCAACGCTACCCCTACCTGCTGGAGAGCCGTGCCCTGCAAGAGGGGGAGGCTGGTTGGGATATCCTCTTTGCCCTGCCCGGCAGGACCATCGAGGCGCATCAGTGCGACTTTCTCACAACCCTGGATCGGCAGTGGCAGCAGCAGAGTTCACAAAATTTTCCAGAGCAAACGGAGGCATTGCCATTTCGTGGGGGCTGGTTTCTCTTTCTTGACTACGAACTGGTCCACCAGATCGAACCGATTCTCTCCAGGGGGGTGACACCCCCACGCTCCAACAGTTTTGCCACAGAGATTCCCGCCGCAATCCTGCGTGACAAAAGCAAGGATTGTCTCTATCTGGTTGCGGAGAACGAGCATCAGCTCAATACCCTGCGCACCGACCTGGAAAGAGAGCAGCCGTTGCCCGCATACACGCCTGGTGTGAGCACTCCACTGGAGGAGGATCCACAGAGTTTTCTCGACAGTGTCGAGCGCATCAAGCGCTATATCGTTGAGGGGGATGTGTTTCAAGTCAATCTCTCTCGACAGTGGAAGGCCAAGGTTGATCCTCAGCTGCAGCCCTGGCAGCTCTATCACCAACTCTGCAATACCAACCCTGCCCCTTTTGCCGGCCTGGCGCTGCATAAGGAGCGGGCCATTATCAGCTCATCGCCAGAGCGGCTGGTCGAGGTGCGAAAGGGAGTGGCGCAGACCCGTCCGATTGCCGGTACCCATCCGCGTGGCCAAACGGCGCAACAAGATCAGGCGCTCTCCGCACAGTTGCTGTCCCACCCCAAGGAGCAGGCGGAACATATCATGCTGATCGATCTGGAGCGCAATGACCTGGGGCGGGTCTGCCAACCGGGTACGGTGGTGGTAGATGAGCTGATGGCGCTGGAGAGCTACGCCCATGTCCACCATATCGTCTCCAATGTTCGTGGTCAGCTCAAACCCGGCACCACACCGGGGGCAGTGATCGCGGCACTGTTTCCGGGGGGGACCATCACCGGCTGCCCCAAGGTACGCTGTATGGAGATCATCGATGAGCTGGAGGGGGCACCGAGAGGGGCCTATACCGGCAGCTTCGGTTACCTCAACCATGATGGCTCGATGGACCTCAATATCCTCATCCGCACCCTGATGATGGCGCAGTCGACGGTTACCCTGCGTGCCGGGGCCGGTATCGTCCATGACTCGGTTCCGCAACGGGAGCTGGAGGAGACCCGGGCCAAGGCCAGAGGGATGCTGGCCGCACTGGGGGACAAAGTATGATTCTGGTCAACGGGGTTGAGTGTTCCACTCTTGCTGTGATGGATCGAGCGGTACAGTATGGGGATGGTCTGTTCGAGACCGTGGCCCTGCGTGAGGGAAAGCTGGAGCTGTGGGAGGCACACCTGCAGCGGCTTAAGAGAGGGGCGCAGCGGCTTGCCATTCCCCTGCCGGATGTGGACCTGCTCAATCGCGAACTACAGCAGTTGATTTCGGCTTTTGATCAGCAGCAGGGGGTGGTGAAGATTACTCTCAGTCGAGGGCAGGGGGGGCGTGGCTATGCCGCTGCAGCGGATTTGGAGCCCACTCGAATCCTCTCCCTCACCCCCTGGCCCTATTCAGTCTCTCGACAGAATCAGGCAAGGCAGCAGGGGGTACGGCTCCACATCTGCAATACTCGACTGGGAGACAATCCCACCCTGGCCGGCATCAAGCACCTCAATCGACTGGAGCAGGTGTTGGCCCGCAACGAATGGAGCGATCCAGAGATTGCCGAGGGGGTGATGATGAACCTCAATGGAGAGATGATCGAGGGTACCATGAGTAACCTCTTCTTTGTGCGCGATGGTGAGGTGCTTACTCCGGACCTCTCCCGCTGCGGGGTCGAGGGGGTGATGCGTCAGCATCTGTTGCAGCGGTTCGAGCACCACGCTGTCACGGTTACCCAACGTTCGGTGCCACTGCAGGAGCTGGTGGTGATCGATGAGGCCTTCTGCTGCAACAGCCTGATCGGTATCTGGCCCATTCGTCAGATCGGTGGCGTCACCCTGCCGGCGCCGGGTACGGTTACCCATGATTGTATTCACTGGCTCAACGGAGGATCATAGCCCTATGCAACGAGGAAAGTTCATCACCGTAGAGGGCGGAGAAGGGGTTGGCAAGAGTACCAACATCGACCATATCCTCAAGCGCCTGCAACAGGCGGGGATCGAGGTGGTGCAGACTCGTGAGCCGGGCGGTACCCCGTTGGGGGAGGAGGTACGGGAACTGCTGCTCGATCACCGTCATGGCGGGATGTCTGAAGATGCGGAGCTGCTGCTGATGTTTGCCGCCCGTGCGCAGCATCTGGCACAGGTGATTCGTCCCGCGCTGGAAATGGGGAAGTGGGTGCTCTGTGACCGCTTTACCGATGCCAGCCACGCCTATCAGGGGGGCGGGCGCGGGATTGATTCCGGCCGTATCGCAGACCTTGAACAGTGGGTGCAGCAGGGGCTGCAGCCGGACTTTACCTTGCTGCTTGATATTGATCCGCAACAGGGGTTGGCGCGGGCTGGCAAGCGAGGGGCGTTGGATCGCTTTGAGCAGGAGGAGATGAGCTTCTTTCATCGGGTACGTCAACGCTATCTTGAGCGGGCACAACAGTTTCCAGACCGTTTTCACCGCATTGATGCCAGCCACCCATTGCCGCTGGTGCAGCAGCAGATTGATGAAGAGCTGCTCCCCTATATCGAGCACTGTATTCATGGCTGAGGTGCTTCCCTGGCAACAAGCGGTGTGGGATCGGCTGCAGCAGCAGATTCAGCAACAGCGTGTTCCCCATGCGTTGCTGCTGCATGGCCCGGCCGGTATCGGCAAGCTGCAGTTTGCCAGCACCTTGGCGCATGCCCTGCTCTGTGACTCCCCTCTGCCAGGAGGCTACGCCTGTGGTCGCTGTAGTGGTTGCAAACTGCTTGCGGCCGGCACCCATCCGGATTTGATTGGGCTGGAACCGGAAGAGGGCAAGCAGGTTCTGGCAGTGGATCGGGTACGGGAGATGATCACCAATTTTGCCTACACCCCACAGATTGCACGGCGCAAGGTGTTGCAACTGCATCCGGCAGAGAGCATGAATCCCAGTGCGGCCAACAGCCTGCTGAAGACGTTGGAAGAGCCGCCTGGCGAGGCGGTGATGATTCTGGTTAGCCATGCCCCTGCCAGACTGTTACCGACCATCCGCAGCCGCTGCCAGCAACTTCCCTTTGTGCTGCCGTCGACGGATCAGGGTATGCGTTGGCTACAGCAGCAGGGAGGGGTAGAGGATGCCGCAGCTGTACTCGCGCTGGCCGAAGGGGTACCGCTCAAGGCGCTGGCGCTCTCCCAGCCGGAGTTGCTGGAGCATAACCGACTGATGGGGCAAGAGCTGATCGATCTGCTTGCGGGCCGTGCTGATGCGATCCGGGTGGCACGGCGCTGGAGTGACAAGAGTCTGGATGCCGCCACTACCCTGCTCTGGCTGCAGCAGTGGAGCAGTGCGCTGATCAAGGGGCAGGTTGAACGGGAACCACTCACCACCTTGAGCAGAGCGCTCCAGGCCTTGCCACAACAGCGGCTTTTCCTCTTTTACGACAAAGTCAGTCAGGCACGTTCACTGCTCACCACCTCGGTTAATCGGGAGTTGCTGTTTGAGGGTATTTTACTGGAGTGGTGCAGTTTTCGATGACCCTCTTGGATTGAAAGATAGGGTGATAATTTGACTGCATTGATATCATTGAGTACAGTGATGTCATTCTTGTATTATTTTTGGAGAACAGTTCATGGCAACCCTGACCGTTAGACAGTTTGATGATGACCTGAAAGAGCGGCTTCGCATCAAGGCTGCGCATAACCACCGCTCCATGGAGGCAGAGGTGCGTGCGATTCTGAAAAGTTCTTTGACAGCCAATCGTGAATCGGTCTCGAAGTTGGGTTCCACTATTCACGGACTTTTCAATGAAGGGGAGGGGGTAGAGTTACAGCTTCCGCTGCGGACTATGGGAAGAGAGGTCCCCAAGCTTTCATGATCTTGCTGGATACCAATGTCATTTCCGAGCTGATGCGGCCAGCACCGGAGCCGAGTGTGCTCGTGTGGGTCGATCAACTCGAACTGGATGCAACCTGTATCAGTGCCATTAATCAGGCTGAAATTATTCAGGGGCTTCTGTTGTTGCCCGAAGGAAGGCGCAAACAGCAGTTGCTACACAGATCCGATCAACTGTTTCGTCTGTTTGATCAAAGGATTCTTCCTTTTGGGGAGGGTGCGGCAGTGATTTATGCCGAAGTGGTGGTTGAGAGGCAACGGCAGGGGCGCCCTATTCATTTTCAGGATGCACAAATTGCAGCGATCTGCATAGAGCATGATTGTGCCGTTGCAACTCGGAATGTGAGCGACTTTGAAGGGATTGGGAGACTGAAGGTTATCAATCCCTGGAACCTTTGAAGATACCTGACTCACCCTTGTATCAATCTTCTCAAAAGTTCGTTCATACCACGATTTATATTGAAGCAATAACCAAGAGCCAAACCATGATTGATTCCCACTGCCATCTGGATCGTTTGCATCTGCAACAGGACGAAACCCTCGATACCGCCCTGCAGCGGGCGCGGGAGGTGGGAGTGAGCGGTTTCCTCAATGTCTGTATCAATCTGCAGAATTTTGCCGAGGTGGTTCGTATAGCGTCAGAACAGGAGTCGATCTGGGCTTCGGTCGGGGTTCACCCCAATGAGATGGAGGCGACAGAGCCCGATGTCGAAACCCTGCTACGGCATGCCGAGGAGCATCCAGAGGTGGTGGCCATCGGGGAGACCGGTCTCGACTACCACTACATCACCGCTGAGGAAGATCTGCAGCGTCAGCGGGATCGGTTTCGTACCCATATTCAGGTTGCCCGCGCATGCAATAAACCACTCATTATCCACACCCGTGAGGCGCGGGAGGAGACCATTGCCATCCTGCAAGAGGAGGGAGGGGATGAGTGTGGGGGGGTGATGCACTGCTTTACCGAAAGCTGGGAGATGGCCCGGACGGCACTGGATCTGGGGTTTTATATCTCCTTTTCCGGTATCATTACCTTCAACAACGCAGCCACCTTGCGTGAGGTGGTGAAACAGGTGCCGGAGGATCGGCTGTTGATCGAGACCGATTCGCCCTATCTCGCACCGGTACCCTACCGGGGCAAGCCCAACCAGCCCGCCTATGTGCGACAAGTGGCTGAAAAGGTGGCAGAGCTACGTGGCTGGTCGCTGGAAAAGGTGGACCGGTTGACCTCGGATAATTTTAGCAACCTATTCAGGTTGTCATGATAATGAGTGGGAATATACATTCAGGCTATGGAAGAGAATAGAAAGAAGGGTTTGGGGCAGAGGATTGCCTATGGAATGGCGCTGGTCAGTTTTGCCTCTGCCGTGGTGTTGAGTTATATCCTCTTCACCTACGACCAGGATACCGGTGTTGCCGACTCCATTATCGCCAGCATGATGGCCGGGATCGTATTCCTGTGTGGAGTTGGCATTGTACTCTACGTGATTGGACGAGCGGATCTGCCCGATTTGAGTATTCCCAGAGAGGAGGCAGAGTAATGAGCGAGGATGACGCCTCCGAGCGTGGTCTCCTCCGGCGCGATCTCAGGGAACAGCTGGATATTATTATTGGTAGCGGTGAGCAGCTGGCTGCATCCGCTCTGGATGAGAAGCAGCAGCAGTTGCTGCAGACCATCACCAGCGCCAGCCACCGGGTGCGCTCACAGCTGGAGGTTCTGCTTGCTGAGTACAATACAGAAGTGAGTGCTACCCAGACACATCTCCCGTCAGTTCCCCCACAGCTCAAGATACTGGTGCTGGATGATGAGTCTGCCATACATCATTACTTCGATATCGTTTTTGAGGAGAACGACTGGGAGGAGGAGTTGGAGTGGCTGTTGGGCAAATCAGAGCAGGGCAAACTTCCCCGCTACCATTTCGACTACGCCCCCGGTGGTGAACAGGGGGTCGAAATGATGCATGCTGCGTTGCAGGATAACGCCCCCTATCTGGTTGCCTATGTCGATATGCGTATGGTGCCGGGGATGAGCGGACTGCAGGCGGCCAAGGCACTGCGTGCGATTGACCCGCGCCTCTATATCGTCATTATGACCGCCTACAGTGACCACTCACTGGAGGAGATCAACCAGGAACTGGAGCATGGCGTACTCTTTCTGAAGAAACCCTTCTCGCGTGAGGAGCTGAAGCAGACTACCCATATGCTGACCCGTTCCTGGTTACGAGAGCATGTCACCGGCTTTGGGAAGAGTTGAGAGGGAGCCCGGAGAGGTCTCAGGCAACAGACGGAACAGTTCCTTGCTCCATGAAGAGGCGGAATTTCATCTCTTCAACCTTATTGATGTTCTCAATCCAATGCGCATCGGGCATAATGCCCCTATGAAATCTATAATATTTTTTCGATGCTCGAGAGGAGTACCTCTCTCACCTGCAGGGTAATAGCTGTGAACAAACGTTTACAGGCGTGGACGACTCCCATCAACCGGCAGACCATGGTGTTGGTGGTGATGTTGGTAGTGACGCTGCTGGGCTCAGTGGGGCTGTTTCACTATGAGCGTGAGGTGGAACAGGAGCACTACAGCATCACTCTTCAGCTATTGCAGTTGCAGCAGCACACTGCCGAGGTTCATCTGTGGCTGGAGGAGTGGCTGTATGGGGATGAGGTGGAGATCGAAAAGATTCAGCTGCAGGTCGACCGGGTGGAGCGAGTGGCCGAGCAGTTGCAACGGCTGCAGCTCGGGGCGGAATGGTCGCTGCAGATGGATCGGGTGGAGCGGGTTGTAGAGCGCTTTCTGGCGATTATGGCGATGCGGATGGATCCTGTGCAGGCTCAAGAAGGGGCAGTCGTTGCCGGTTCACCCCTGGATGATGCGCTTGACCTCCACTTTGAGGTGCTCGACAGGCGGGTGAAGAAGGCGTTGCAGCTGTATCAGCAGATCTATCAGCAAAAGCAGCAGATAGGGCTGGCGGTCCTCTGGGCTGGCTTGCTGCTGCTTACCCTGGTCTGGTTGTTGGCAATCCACTGGCTGCGTCGCTCATCCAGTCGTCTGCTGGCGAACAAGGCCCGCCTGCTGGAGGCACAACGGCTGGCTCAGATAGGTAACTGGGAGCTGGACGTCAGCACCATGAGCGCACACTGGTCGGAGTCAATTCACCAGCTGATGGGCACCACGGCAGCGGAGGAAGTTGGGCCCAGTCTGTTGAAGGGCTTTGTCGAGGAGGAGGATTGGCCGGCACTGGAGTAGTCGATGATGCGGGCGGTGAATGAGGGCGCGCACCATGAGGCGGAGTACCGTGTCAATGCTCGCGATGGTAGTCAGCACTGGCTCCATTGCAGTGCCGATCCGCAGCGCAACCGTGATGGTCAGATAGAAAAATTGGTGGGGATGGTGCAGGATATTACTCTGCACAAGCAAAGGCTCGAGGAGCTGACCCGGGCCCGCACGGAGGCAGAGCGGGCCAACCAGGTCAAGGATGAATTTCTGGCCAATATGAGTCATGAGTTGCGTACACCGCTCACCTCCATCATTGGTAACAGCAACTACCTGCTGCAGGATCTGGCAGACAACAAGCAGCAGGAGATTCTGCATAGTATTCGGATGGCGGGGGAGAATCAGTTGGCGCTGGTCAATGATATTCTCGATATGTCAAAGATTGAGTCGGGGAAATTTGCCATCAGCAACACCCCGTTTGATCTGGACCGCATGCTGGCAGAACTGCAGCAGCTGCTTGTGCTCAAGGCGCGGGATAATGGCATTGAACTTCACTTTCAAGCGCGTGAACCGCAGCGCTATCGGCTGATGGGAGATGAGCAGCGCCTGCGTCAGGTGTTGATCAACCTGATTGGCAATGCAATCAAGTTTACCCCTGAGGGGGAGGTGAATGTCTCTACCCGGGTTGAGTCCGATCTGCTGATCTTTTCGGTTGAGGATAGTGGTATCGGCATGTCGCCAGAATTGATGGAACGGCTCTTTAACCGTTTTGAACAGGCCGATGGCTCCATCTCCCGCCGTTTTGGTGGCAGTGGGCTGGGGCTCTATATCTCGTTGCATCTGGCCCGCCTGATGGGCGGTACCATTGATGCCTCCAGTCGTGAAGGGGAGGGTTCGGTTTTTGAGCTGCGCATCCCCTGTCACTACAGTGAACAGCGAGTTGTGGTGGATGTCGAAGAACCTGCCAAAGTAGTACCAAGCGAGAAGCGAACATTGCAGGGGCATGTACTGGTGGCCGAGGATACGCCGATGCTGCAGCAGCTGGAGAAGCGCATGCTGGAGAAGATGGGGCTGCGGGTTACCCTGGCGGCCAATGGCGTTGAGGCTCTGGAGGCGGCAGCCAGAGAGCCCTTTGATCTGATTCTGATGGATATGCAGATGCCGGAGATGGATGGGATTGAGGCCACCCAAAGGCTGCGTGAGCAGGGTAACCAGACTCCGGTGGTGGTCCTCACCGCCAATGTGATGCAGAAGCATCGTGATGCCTTTGAAGCGGCGGGCTGTAATGGCTTTCTTGGCAAGCCGATTGAGGAGGAGCACTTGCGCGAGACTGTGGCACAGTATGTTGCTTCGGTGGTGGATGAGTCAGCTGTAGAGGCGGAGCCAGTGGAGCAGGGTGAGCACTCCAGCACGGTAGCGGCAGCGGTCGCTTCCAGTCAGGATGCTCCGGAGACCCCGCATGTTGATGAGAGCCTGCGTGAGCTCTTCCGTGAGCGAGTCCATGAACTCAGGCTGGAGCTCTCCGAGGCCTTGCTGAAGGAAGATTGGGAGGCAGTGCATGATGCCGCCCATGTGATCAAGGGTAGTGGCACCTCATTTGGCTATCAGGGGTTGACTGACCTCGCTACGGTAGTCTGTGATGCGATCGACCATGGTCATACCGAAGGGTTGCAGGAGAGTGTGATGGAGCTGATTTTCAAGACCAGTTTGGTATTATAGGTATGCCCTCGCAGAGATCGACGGTAACGGAACCGGCTCAGTACCAGAAAAACAAGATGATGGAGCACACCACTATCAAGGCGGAGAAAGACCAGAGTCTGTTTGCGCTGGTACGACCGCTGCAGGATTTTGCTTACTTGCTGATTACACTGTTGCTGATTGCTCTGCTCTATTACGCGGCCCACCATGGTAGTGTGCTTGAGCAGCAGTTGCTTCAGCAGCAGGAGCGTGATGAAGTTCGCTATCACCACCTCGATATCATGACGGCTATAGAACGGGTGTTCAACCACCTCAATGGCCTCTCCAGGGAACGTGAACTACTACAGCTGGTAGAGCAGCCTGATTTGGCTGAGTTACAGCCGATCGAGCAGGCCTTCACCACGCTGTTGTTGCGAAATCCCGACTATTTTCAGGCGCGCTGGATTGATGGTGATGGCATAGAGCGGGTTCGAGTGGATCGACAGGGGACGGGGGTTCGGGTAGTTGATACGCTGCAGAACAAGTCAACCCGCTACTATACGCTTGAGAGCTTGAAGCTTGCCGCCGGGCAGTTCTATCTATCACAGGTGGATCTCAATGTGGAGCATGGCGAGATTGTTACTCCACATCAGCCGACCCTGCGTATTGCCAGGCGCTTGCCGACCACGAAAACGGGGGTAGACGCGGGCTTTCTGATTATCAACCTCGATCTCACCAATCTGATCGCTCACCTGCGCAGTAGTTTCCGCTCTGGGGGGTGGCTGGTCAATCAGCATGGGCAATGGTTGGTTGGCCCTGACCCGGAGCATGAGTGGAGCTTTATGTTTGGACGCTCACACGATGTGGAGGATCGTTTTCCCGACCTGAGTGTACAGATGGTCGCCAACGCCTCATTGCAGAAAGAGGATGCGCATGGCGGACTGCTGACCGTATGAGCCACTCAAGCATATGGGGAAACAGGTGAAGCGCGCAGAGCACTGGTATCTGTTGCGCCACCTTCCGGCACAGAGTTATCAGCATTCGATACGACGTAATCTGCTACAGTTTGTGCTTGAGCTTGTTCTGGTGCTGGTGGTGGCTGTACTGCTCTATGGGCTGGTGCTGCGTAACCGACGTGAACTGCTGAGGGTGCAGCAGGCACAATTTGCAGAACAGCAGTCGAACCGGGCGAAGGATGGCTTTCTCGCCTCCATCAGCCATGAGCTGCGTACCCCGCTAACAGCCATTATTGGCAACTCCGATCTGCTCGCGGAGTCTCCGCTCGATCATGAGCAGCACAGCCAGTTACGGGCGATCAAGCTCTCCGGCAACAGCCTGTTGACCATGGTGAATGATGTCATTGACCTCTCCAAGGCGGAGTCGGGTGAGTTGGAAATTCACTATGCACCGTTTGACCTCAATGTATTGCTGGAGCAGGCACGGGTACTCTATCAGCAGCAGGCCGATAACAGCGGTTTGCAGTTACGGGTCTCTCCTCTGCGGCTGGAAGACAACCATCTGCTGGGAGATGGGCAGCGTATCAGTCAGGTGCTCAACAATCTGCTGGGCAATGCAATCAAGTTTACCGATGAGGGGTCGATTACGGTGAGTGCATCGGTGGTACAGGAGCACTTGTCGGTTGTAGTTGAGGATACCGGTATCGGCATTCCCGAGCATGAGTTGGCGCGGCTGTTTACCCCGCTGGAGCAGGTCGACAAGGCAATCTCACGCCGTTGTGGCGGGATCGGCCTGGGGCTCTATCTGTCGATTACTCTTGCGCGTCACATGGGTGGAGAGATCTCGGTGCAGAGTGAAGAGGGTAAGGGGTCGACCTTTGCGCTCACTATCCCCTATCGGGTGGCGCAACAGAGGGAGGCGGTATCCGACCAACCAGCGCCCACTCCACAGCCTGTAGCAAACGTAGACAAGAGTGCAACTGCGGCTGAATCAGATTCATCACCACACTATCGTGGCAAGGTGTTGGTGGCCGAGGATACCAAGGTGATGCAGATGCTGTTGCGCAAGATTCTGCAACGCATGGGGGTTACGGTAATTCTGGTGGAGAACGGCAAGCTGGCACTGGAGCGGGCCCAGTCCGAGCCCTTTGATCTGATCCTGATGGATATGCAGATGCCGGTGATGGATGGTATCGAAGCCACCGCAGCCCTGCGCAAGGCAGGAAACCAGGTGCCGATTGCCGCTCTCACCGCCAATGTGATGGAGAAGAATCGCCAGGATTTTTTTGATGCCGGCTGTAACCGTTTTCTGACCAAGCCGGTCAATGTGGCGCAGTTGAGGGAGGTGCTGGACCTCTATCTGCTGCCACTGGAGCCGGCAGAAAAGGTGGTTGATGAGGAGCTGACGCAGTTGTTCCGCTCACAGCTGCAGGAGAGTATCGGTTCACTCTCCGCTACTCTGGCTGGTGAGGAGTGGGAGCCGTTGCGGTTACTGGCACAGAATATTCGTGGCAGTGCAGCGACCTTCGGTTATCGCATGCTGGGAGAGCAGAGTGATGTGCTCTGTTCTGCGGTTGAACGCAAGGAGCTGGAACGATTGCCGCTGCTGGTGGAGAGCCTGATTGCCGAGATGAAAAAGATACTTGGTGACACTGGTGTCCCAACGTTGAAGAGGTAAAACTCACGTAGCCCCATAAAACACT
>CAYFNH010000070.1:0-13166 GCA_964344435.1 uncultured Piscirickettsiaceae bacterium
ATCTATCCTTATTCGTTATGCGAAGGGGTGGTTGAGGACGATGGTCTCTTCCCGATCCGGCCCGGTTGAAATGATATCGACCGGAACCCCACACAGCACTTCCAGACGTTTCAAATAGGCCTTGGCATTATCGGGCAGTGCATCATACTCCTTGATCCCAAGGGTGGATTCACTCCAGCCTGCCACCTCCTCGTAGATCGGGGTGCAGGCCTCGAAGGCATCCGCCCCTATTGGAGGAGCGGTCAAGGTCTCGCCATTCATTTCATAACCGGTGCAGATCTTCAGACTGGAGAGCCCATCCAGCACATCCAGCTTGGTGATACAGAGTCCAGTAAAGCTGTTGACCTGAACGGCGCGACGCAGCGCCACCGCGTCGAACCAGCCACAGCGACGTGCGCGACCCGTGGTGGCACCATACTCATGTCCCTTGTCGGCCATGTGCTTGCCGTTCTCATCACAAAGCTTGTCGCCATCATAGAGCTCGGTGGGGAATGGACCACCGCCAACCCGTGTGGTGTAGGCCTTGGTGATACCCAGGATATAGTCCATGTAGCGAGGACCAACCCCGGTACCGGCAGCGGCTCCGCCGGCAGTAACCGTAGAAGAGGTGACATAGGGATAGGTACCGTGATCGATATCCAGCAGGGTTCCCTGTGCCCCTTCGAACAGGATTCCCTGATTGGCATCCCGCAACTCAAACAGTTCCCGGGTTACATCGGTTGCCATCGGTCGCAGGGTTTCGGCCATTGCTAGACTTCCCTCCAGCACTTCGTTGTAATCTACCGTTTCAGCCTTGAAGTAATGCTCGAGCGCAAAATTGTGATACTCCATCACCTCCTTGAGGCGTTCGGTAAATCGTTGGGTGTCCAGCAGATCCCCAAGACGGATGCCGCGACGGGAGACCTTATCCTCGTAAGCAGGGCCGATACCACGCCCGGTGGTACCAATCGCCTTCTTGCCACGGGCCACTTCACGCGCCTGATCCAGTGCGATATGGTAAGGGAGAATCAGTGGACACGCCTCACTGATACGTAGACGTTCGCGTGCCGGAATCCCTCCCGCCTCCAGCATCTCGATCTCCTTGAGCAGAGCATCCGGTGCCAGAACCACACCATTGCCGATAAAGCAGGTGACGTTATCACGCAGAATGCCGGAGGGGATCAGGTGTAGCACAGTGGTCTTGCCGTCAATCACCAGGGTATGGCCAGCATTGTGTCCACCTTGAAAACGGGCTACCGCAGCCGCACGATCCGTTAACAGATCCACCACCTTGCCCTTGCCTTCGTCGCCCCACTGGGAGCCAATAATTACTACGTTCTTAGCCATAACAATCTAGTTCCTGAAATGTATACATACACAAAAACGCCAAGGCACAAAATATGACACCCTGGCGTATTTGTAAAAATACTATAACTTCTCTACAACCCAGCGTGACTGCTGCCGGGTCAGGATTCGGTCACACCCCATGGTTCTGGCATCGACCTCCTGTCCTGCCAATTCTACCACTACTCGCTCACCCTCCCGGCGCAGACGTTCAATTTCGCGATGCAATTCGATTGAATCTGTTGATGGGGCAAAAATGGCAGGAGGGGGGTAAGTCTGCTCGGCAGAGGGCAACGCCAGATTTTTCATGTCTCCACTAAAACCGGTTGCCGGACGTGCTCGTCCAAACACCTCCCCCACGTTATCGTAACGTCCCCCTGCGGCAATGGCCTCTCCCTGTTGCGGTACATAGGCGGCAAACAGCACACCGGTATGGTAGTCATAGCCTCGCAACTCGGCTAGATCGATATGCAATTCCACCCCCCACTGCTGTGCCTCAGCACTTGTCACGATTCGTTCCAACTGCTGTAACTCGGGATGAAGTGATTGCTCCAGCTGGTCACGAGCCTCTGCCAGTACTTCAGCTCCCCCATTGAGATCGCTCAGGGATAGCAACTGAGATCGAATGGATGGGTCAACCACCACCTTTTCTATAATTTCGTTGAGTTCGGTCGATGCCTTGCGCTGCAATGCATCAAAGATCAGCGCCTCTTCCACATCGGAGACGCCGGCTTGTGCAATCAACCCACGATAGATACCAACATGGCCAAGATCGAGCACGACGGAACGGTGTCCCGCCAATTTGACCATCTCCAGCATCAAGCGGATGATCTCCAGATCGCTTTCGATACCGGCATGACCATAGAGCTCCGCACCTACCTGAATCGGGCTGCGGGTTGCCCCGGAGATCTGTGGGCGAGTATGGAGTACAGATCCCAGATAACAGAGCCGAACCGGCCCCTCCCGGTCGAGGCGATGGGCATCGATGCGGGCCACCTGTGGTGTCATATCTGCCCGCACCCCCATCATCCGCCCACTTAACTGGTCGGTTAACTTGAAGGTTTGCAGATCCAGGTCGTTGCCGGTTCCAGTCAGCAGTGACTCCAGATACTCGATCAGGGGGGGGATCACCGTCTCATAGCCCCAGCTATGAAACAGATCCAGCACCTGACGACGCAGTGACTCTATTCCCGCCACCTCGGCTGGTAGCAGCTCTTCTATACCATCCGGTAATCTCCAGCGTTCCAGTGCTGGTGTTGATCGCTTATCCACGCGCTTATGCCCTAATCCAGTAGAGCAGGGCTGCTCCTGCAACCATACTCATTAACCCCATTCTGCGGAGAGTTTCACTCTCCATCTCCAGCAGTCGAACCATGGCACCACGCCAGCCGTTGGGATTGAGTGCCGGCAGCAGCCCCTCAAACACCAGAACCAGGGCGACCGCCGCCAAAAAGTCAGACCAGATCATCCCCTACGGTGACTTGTTACCACTGAAATATTGGAAAAACTCGCTATCTGGCTCCAGCACCAGCAAATCCCCCTGGTTCTGGAAGGTGTTTTGGTAGGCCCCCAGACTGCGATAGAAGGCGTAAAACTCCGGATCGCGGTTGTAGGCATTGGCGTAGATCTCGGTAGCCCGAGCATCTCCCTCACCACGCACCTTCTCTGCCTGCTGGTTGGCTTCGGCAACGATCACGGTGCGTTGACGGTCCGCCTCAGAGCGAATACGCTCGGCTGCCTCGGCGCCCTCGGAGCGGAACTCCTTGGCGATACGATCACGCTCCGCCTCCATACGGCGGAATACCGAGTTGCTCACCTCTTGTGGCAGATCCACACGCTTGATGCGCACGTCCACCACCTCGATGCCAAACTCCTTGGCCTGTATCCGCGAGCTTTCCGTGATCGACTCCATGATCTCGTCACGCTCCCCACTGATCACCTCCTGCACCGAGCGCTTACCAAACTCACCCCGTAGCCCATCCTTGATCACCTGCGACAGGCGCTGGTCGGCCACCCAGACATCACCACCGACCGACTTGAAGAAGGTCTCGATATCTCCGATGCGCCACTTGACGAAGGAGTCCACCTGAACATTCTTCTTCTCGGCAGTCAGATAACGTTCGGGGTCGGCATCCATGGTCTGGATGCGCTTGTCGAACTTGCGGACGTTATTGACGATCGGGATCTGAAAGTGGAGCCCCGGCTCGTAGTCGGTTTCGGCAATCTGTCCCAGCCGGAACTTGATTGCCAGTTCACGCTCATCCACGATAAAGGCAGAGAGGGATAACACAATCAGTCCGGCGACGATTGCAGCCATTGCTAGTTTGATTCCATTCATGATTCTCTCTCCTTAACGGCTTCTGCTGCGTGCATCGCTGCGCGATGATGAAGAATCCGGCTCACTGACATTGCTACTGCTGCCACGGGATGTGGTAATACGCTCCACAACACTGCGGCCAGTGGGCTCGGTTCCTGCCGCAAGGCGATCCAGCGGCAGCACCATGAGGTTGTTGCCGCTGTCGACATCCACCATCACTTTGCTGGAGCGAGAGAGAACCCCCTCCATGGCATCGATATAGAGACGTTTGCGGGTCACCTCCGGTGCCTTCTGATACTCATCCAGAACCTGCTGGAATCGGGAGGCCTCACCATCTGCCTTGGCAACCACCTTGTCTCGGTATGCCTCCGCATCAGCGAGGATACGAGCCGAAGCACCGCGCGCCTTCGGCAGCAGATCATTGTGGTAGGCCTCGGCCTCATTGATCAGGCGCTGCTTGTCCTCTCGCGCCTTGACCACATCGGCAAACGCACTCTGTACCTGATCGGGCGGCTGGGCATCCTGCATATTGACCGTGGTGACCTCAAGCCCGGTGTTGTAACGGTCGGAAATCTGTTGAATCAAATCCCGAGAACGGGAGGCGATATCGGCACGCCCTTCGGTCAACACATAATCCATCCGGCTCTTGCCGATCACATCACGTACCGCGCTTTCGGTTGCCTGTCGCAGGGTCAAGTCCGGGTTCAGAACACTGAAAAGATAGTGCTGGGCATTCTTGATGCGATATTGCACCGCAAATTTGATATCGATGATATTTTCATCTTTGGTCAACATCAGTGATTCGCGCGGTACCGAACCAACCGACTGGGTTCCTCCACGAGAGCGGTAACCAATCTCGATATTACGAATCTCTTCAACATTCACCTTCTCCACCTTGGCGATGGGATAAGGGGCATGCCAGTGCGGTCCAGGCATGGTGGTGGCAAAGTATTTACCAAAATAGAGCTCCACCCCACGTTCTGCCGGGTCGACAATATAGATGCCCGAGAGCATCCAGATACCCAGCAGGACGCTCAGCAGGGTACCCAGTCCGATGGCTGCACCACCCCCGCCCCCCTGTTTGGGTGTGTTGTGATCCTGATTGCCACCACCTGACGGCGGCACCGGGCGTGGCCCACCCGCTTTTGGCTTCTTGGAGCCAAAAATTTTACTGAGAGACTCCTGCAACTTCTTGGCGACCTCATCCAGGTCGGGGGGCTGCTGATTGTTGTTGCCCCCTCCCCCCCAAGGGTCATTGCCGCCGGGGCGGTTGTTGCCGGAGTTGTTGTCCCAGCTCATCTCCATTGAGCCAGATTGTTCAGGCGTTGCTGCGCTGTTCTGTATCGGTTGATCCTTCATGGATAGTTTCGGTTCCTGTGATATAAAACTTGAACAAGGGAGAAGCGAGCCTCAGCATTAAGCGCAGGACTCAATCCGCTCACAAAGGTGTAGATGATCCAGTGTTTTGCGCGGGAGATCAACCTCCATCTTCCAGCCACCGTCTTCGGTAAAGGATTCACTGACCACCGCCCCCTCGCAATGAAGCCGGGCGTGTAGTTTGCCTTCATCCGGCAGTAGTCGCACCGTGCCGCGAACGGATTCACCCGAGAAGTATTGAGTCAACACCTCAAGCAGTTGGGATAGCCCTTGGTTCTCTCTGGCGGAGAGCCAGATTCGACGGGGGTTTCCCTCTGGATCCAGGTCAATTCGTGGCTCCAGATTCTCGGCAAGGTCAATCTTGTTATAGACCTCAATCTGCGGTACCTGTTCTGCCCCGATCTCTTCCAGCACGGCATTGACCTGTTCGATGTGATCCTCTCGATCCTCATGAACCGCATCGATCACATGCAGAAGCAGATCGGCCTCTACCGTTTCAATCAGGGTGGAGCGAAAGGCCTTGACCAGATCATGCGGCAGATTCCGTACAAAGCCGACCGTATCGGCAAACACCACCTTGCTACCGGCCGGTAATTTGATGCTACGCAGGGTTGGGTCGAGGGTCGCAAAAAGTTGGTCTGCTGCATAGCTGTCAGCGGCAGTCAGGCGGTTGAACAGGGTCGATTTTCCGGCATTGGTATACCCCACCAGAGAGATCGTCGGAGTTGTGTTTCTCTTTCTTGAACGCCTTCCCAAAGCACGAGTTGCATCCACTTTTTCAAGTTTTTTCACAATCTGCTTGATGCGTTGACCAATCATCCGACGGTCACTCTCCAACTGGGTTTCACCGGGGCCTCGCAGTCCGATCCCCCCCTTCTGTCGTTCCAGGTGGGTCCAGCCTCGAATCAACCGGGTGGAGAGGTGGCGAAGCTGCGCCAGCTCCACCTGCAATTTACCCTCATGCGAACGGGCACGTTGCGCGAAGATATCCAGAATCAAGGTAGTACGATCGAGCACCCGACACTGAAAAAGCTGCTCCAGATTACGCTCCTGGGCCGGGGTGAGTGCATGGTTGAAGATCACCACTTCAACCTCGGCAGAGGCCACTACTCCATGAATCTCTTCTGCCTTGCCGCTACCGATGAAGTATTTCGGCTCTATGGCATGACGCCGTACGATCAGGGTATCAATAATCTCCGCACCGGCCGAGTCGGCCAGCAGCTCAAACTCCCCCACCACTTCGGCCAGATGGTCCTCCTCACCCAGGTCAAGATGGACGAGCAGTGTCTTGTCACCGCCCTGGTGACGTTCAAAAAATTGAGCCAAGACCGGTACAGACTAATCGTTGTCGTAGTCAACCGTTACCGGGCGTGAGGGGACGATGGTAGATACCGCATGCTTGTAGACCATCTGATTGACTGAGCTTTTCAGCAGAATCACGAATTGATCGAAAGAGTCGATCTGCCCTTGCAGTTTGATGCCATTGACCAGAAAAATGGATACCGGCACCTTCTCCTTACGCAGTGCGTTGAGAAAGGGCTCCTGAAGCTGTTTGCTTTTATTGCTCATTGTGCGTACACCTTTATTATTGTTTTTCAAACAGTTTGCAACTATAACAGAAGAATTTCTGATTACAAAATAAAAATTTATACCCTCGCTGTCTCAACAACCCTTGCTGCAGCGTTGGCCTGCTCCGGTTCCATCCACTCAATGGTGGTAGGCCAGTTTCTCAACCAGGTGAGTTGTCGCTTCGCCAGCTGTCGGGTCGCAACCGTGGCACGGTAGATCATCTCATCGCGTGTCATCTCCCCCTGCAGATAGGCCCACACCTGGCGATAGCCAACCGAGCGCATGGAGGGAAGGTCCGGGGTCAGATCCCAGTGCTGTCGCAACTGCTCAACCTCCTCAATAAACCCCTGCTCCAACATGATGTCGAAACGCTGTTCAATGCGTTGGTGAAGCACACCACGATCTTGTGGAGCAATAGCAAACAGGGCAATCTGTTGTTTTGGTATCGCACCGATCTGCTGCTGTTGCTGCAGTTGGCTCATCGCTGTTCCGGTCATTTGATATACCTCAAGGGCACGCAGAATGCGCTGAGGATCGTTGGCATGGATGCGTGCCGCCGCCGCTGGATCAATCTGCTTCAACTGTTGATAGAGGGGCTCCAACCCCTCTTCGGCACGCTGCTGCTCCAACTGTTGGCGAATCTCGGGGTTTGACTCGGGTAGTTCCGACAGCCCAAACTGCAGCGCCCGATAGTAGAGCATGGTCCCCCCAACCAGCAGAGGGATTTTCCCCTTTTTACGAATCTCCTCAATTTCGTGCAGGGCATCCTCACGAAAACGGGCCGCCGAGTAGGGCTCAACCGGATCCACCAGATCAATCAAGCGATGTGGTGCCCGCTGCAGGGTCTCTGTATCCGGCTTTGCGGTGCCGATATCCATGCCACGGTAGACCAGTGCAGAGTCGACACTGATGATCTCGAATGGGTAACGCTCCACCAACTCGACCGCCAGCGCAGTCTTGCCGGCTGCGGTGGGGCCGGTCAGAAAAACGAGTCTATTGTCCGCGCAGGAAGAGTCCATCCAGCTCCTCCAGAGTCAGCTGGCGCCAGGTAGGGCGCCCATGGTTGCACTGCCCACTGCGTTCGGTCTGCTCCATGTCACGCAACAGGGCATCCATCTCCGGCAGTGTCAGCTTGCGCCCGGCCCGTACCGAACCATGACAGGCGATGGTTGCCAGCACCTCGTTGATTCGCTCCTCTATCCGGCCACTATGCTGGTATTCCATTAGATCGGACAACAGATCCTGTGCCAGGCGGGCCGTATCCGAGGAGGCCAGTAACGCAGGCACCTCGCGTACTAGCAGGGAAAGGGGCCCGGTACGATCCATCGAAACCCCCAGTCGTTGAAACAGATCCGTCTGCTGTTCAACAAATTCCGCCTCTTTTTCGCTCACCGCCAGGGTTACCGGAACCAATAGCTGCTGGGTTCGCACCCCTTCATCGGCTACCGCCTGCTTCAAACGCTCATAGGTGATGCGTTCATGCGCAGCGTGCATATCAACCAGAACAAGCCCCTGCTCATTTTCAGCCAGAATGTAGATACCATGCACCTGGCCTATGGCATGCCCCAGCGGGTATTGTGACTCTTGAGATGTGTTGCAATCCGCTGTGTTGTAAGCGCTGGTGGCGGGTTCCTGTACCTGACTGTCACTTGTTGACACGGGTGTGGTGGGAACCTCGAGATTGAACGAACGGTTGCCCCGCAGCTGCGGTGGTGCGCTGCTGTGGGTTTGGGGGATTTCAATCCACTTTCTCAGCGGGGATGGAGAAGCAGATGGCTCCATGGCCTGAATCTCCCCGGTCTCCCGATCGACCACCTCGATCGAGCCACTTTGTGCGCTGGCAGTGGCAGGACGGTCTGCGGCCAGTGTCTGCTTGATCGCACTGCTGATAAAACCGTGCACCTGTCGACTCTCACGGAAACGCACCTCATGCTTGGTTGGATGAACGTTGACATCAACCATCTCCGGATTCATCTCCAGAAACAACAGAAAGGCGGGATGCCGTCCATGGAATAACACATCCTGATAGGCCTGCCGAATGGCATGGGTAACCACTTTATCCTTGATCATGCGTCCATTGACAAAAAAGAACTGCTGATCTGGTTGACTGCGGGATGCGGTTGGACGCCCGATCCACCCTTTGATAGCCAACTCAGTCAGTTCACTCTCGAGATAGAGTGCCTGCTCGACAAAGTCACCACCCAGCACCGCCTGGATCCGCCGTTCCCAGTCGGGTAGCCCGGTACCGGCCGGATACTCCTTGACCACCTTCCCATTGTGTTTGACCACCCACATGATCTCTGGGTGGGCCAACACCATGCGCCTCACCACATCTTCGATATGACGAAACTCGGTCTTGTCGGTACGCAAAAATTTCTTGCGTGCGGGGGTATTGAAGAAGAGGTCACGAATCTCCACGGTCGTGCCCAGAGGATGTGGATCCGGTTGAGGCGGCGCTATATCGACACCACCATTAGAGAAGACGCGCCCCCCCTGCTCTGCCCCTTCGGCACGAGAGACCAGCTGCAGGCGGGAGACCGAAGCGATACTGGGGAGCGCCTCGCCACGGAAGCCGAGGGTGATAATTCTGCCAAGGTCATCCACACTACTCACCTTGCTGGTAGCATGACGATCCAGTGCCAAGGCCAGATCCTCCTGCAGAATGCCATGGCCGTTATCGCGTACCCGCACCAGCCGTTGCCCACCCTCTTCGATATCGATCCAGACCCGCGTGGCAGCGGCATCGACACTGTTCTCCAGCAGCTCCTTGAGTACCGATGCCGGCCGCTCTACCACCTCACCGGCGGCGATCTGGTTGGAGAGTTGAGTGGAGAGGCGCTGGATCCGTTTCATTGAACTCTCAGTTTCTGCCCAATCTTCAACATGTTTTTCAACCCCGGATTCAATTTGCGCAGGTAGTTGAGTGATACCCCACGTGAGCGGGCAATGGCACTCAGGGTATCTCCCCGTTTTACCGTATAGAAACTCTTTTTGGCCACCGCAGCTTGCGGAGCTGGTGTTGTCGAATGGGCAGCCGGATGGCGTAGTGCGAACTCACGTACCGCCTGCATCATCGCCTGTGCCAGTTTTTGCTGGTGGACAGCCGTGCGCAGCGCACGCTCCTCCCGTGGGTTGGTGATAAAACCAGTTTCGACCAGCATGGAGGGGAAATCGGGGGCCTTGAGTACCGCAAAGCTGCCACGGTGTACCTGTTTACCATGCAGCTTTCCGATCTTGCCCAGCTCCTTGAGCACAATCCCGGCCAACTCCTGACTCACCTGCTGATTGGCAGCACGTTCCATATCACGCAAGGCGTAGTTGAGGGTGCTCTCTTCACGCTGCTGGTCGACCCCCCCGATGCGGTCGGCCCGGTTCTCCTGTCGCGCCATCCAGCGAGCCATCTCCGAAGAGGCTCGCTTGTTGGAGAGGGTGTAGACGGAGGCACCATGGGCCGATTTCTTGCGAAACCCGTCTGCATGAACCGAGATAAAGAGATCTGCTTGCTGTTTACGGGCCTTGCGCACCCGCCCTCCAAGACTGATGTAGTAGTCGCCCTTGCGGATCATCACCGGTCTCAGTCCCGGCTCCTGCTGGATCAGTTTCTCCAGCCGACGGGCGACACTGAGAACGATATCTTTCTCACGGCTCTTTTTGTGGCCAATCGCACCGGGATCCTCTCCCCCATGACCCGCATCAATGGCAACCGTAAGTGCACGGGTTGGCGAGGTGTCTGCCGCTGGAGGGGTAGTAGAAGATTTAATGTTATGTAGATCCAGCACCAGGCGGTGACCGTAACTCTCATTGGGAGGGAGTTGAAAGGAGCGTGCCTCCACTCCGGTGCGCAGACTGAACTCAACAACGAAGAGACCATTCTGATCAAAACGGGTCTGTACCGACTGCAGACGCGGATCCCCCTCTACCTGAGAGTCGAGGGTGAGAATGGGCTGACTCTGTTGCAGCGTCAATATCACCTTGCCGGGATTGTGCTGGGTGGAGAGGGTATAGCTCACCTGTCGATCCAGATCGAGTACTACACGGGTATGATCCGGAGCAGGCCAGAGCCGGATACCGTAGATTGAAGTGGTTGCTGCCGAGGAGGAGGTGGTCGCGCTCAGCAGCGGCACCGTGCCCACCAGTTGCAAAAAGTGACGACGATCCATCATCAGTACCTCCCCTCGGCGGTCCAGGCAGCGGAAATCTGTTGTAATAGTGCAGGAGAGCCTTGAAAGGTACCACTGCGACCGCTGCCCTGTTTCTCCAGAGTCAGCGTCAGCTCAGGCTCCGGCAAGGCACCCGCCCCCTTCTCCGGCCACTCGATCAGCACCAGAGAGCGGTCCAGGTAGTCGCGAATCCCCATATACTCCAGCTCCTCCGGATCACAGAGTCTATAGAGGTCGAAGTGGTAGAGGGTTTCCCCCTCCAGTTCATAGGGTTCTACCAGGGTATAGGTTGGGCTTTTTACCGTGCCTGTGTGCCCCCTGGAACGCAACAGACCTCGCGCCAGTGTCGTCTTGCCCATCCCCAAATCCCCCTGCAGAAAAATCAGCGCAGGTGTGCTTACCAGCTTCGCAAGCAGTGCACCCAATCGCTCCATTTCGGCCTCGTTGGCGATATAGACTCTCATGAGGCGCTATTATACCCACTATGGAATGGTCTCCGGCAGCATTGAAAGCGCAAATCGGTAGCTGGGCCGCTGAATTGGGTTTTCAGGGGTTCGGAGTCAGCCGTTGTGACCTCAGCAGCCATGAGCAGGCTCTGAAACAGTGGACGGATGCAGGGCTCCATGGAGAGATGAGCTATATGGTGCGCCACGGCAGCAAACGCAGCCGACCGGCAGAGCTGGTACCCGGTACTCTGTCACTGCTCTCCTTGCGGATGAATTACTATCCGGCAGCCGCTGCCGATGCATGGTCCGTACTGGAGGATACCGACAAAGCGTTCATCTCCCGCTATGCATTGGGGCGTGATTACCACAAGGTGATGCGCAACCGTCTGGCACAACTGGCAAAGCGAATTGAAAAAGAGGTCGGCTCATTCGGCCACCGGGTCTTTGTAGACAGTGCTCCGGTGCTGGAGAAAGGCATTGCCGAAAACAGTGGGGTTGGTTGGATCGGTAAACATACCAATTTGATCCATCGAGAGAGTGGCTCCTGGTTCTTTCTGGGAGAGATCTATACCGATCTGGAGCTGGAACCGGATCAGCCGGCACACAACCACTGTGGCCGTTGCAGTGCCTGCATGGAGATCTGCCCAACGGGCGCCATTATTGCCCCCTACCGCCTGGATGCCCGGCGCTGTATCTCCTATCTGACCATAGAGCTGCAGGGTGAAATCCCGCTTGAGTTTCGCCAGGCAATCGGCAACCGCATCTACGGCTGTGATGACTGTCAGCTCGTGTGCCCCTGGAACCGTTTCTCCCAGCCAACCAGTGAGCCCGACTTTGCGATTCGTCATGGCCTGGATACCCCCGAACTGGCTGCGCTATTTCAGTGGGATGAGGCGACCTTCCTGCGGCGGATGGAGGGGTCACCCATCCGGCGTCTGGGTCACCAGCGCTGGCAACGAAACATTGCCGTAGCACTGGGCAACAGTGGAAACCGGGCGGTAATCCCCGTACTAAACGCTGTGCGAGCAGATGCAACCGAACTGGTGAAGAGCCATATCGATTGGGCTATTTTGCTGTTGTCGTCCCATGCAGAACTGGGTACAAGGCAATATTAGGGGTGTGATCTGTACAGCTTCAGACTGCAACTTCATGATGCAATCAAGATAACCACAACAATTTTTGACTTGCATAGTGCAACAGTTGCACTATAATGCAGCCATGACAATAATGGAGCGGTTTGAGGGCTGGCGGATCCGCGTTAACGGTAATGAGCACGGTGTTCCTCATGTCCATGTCGAGTTTCGTGATGGCTACCGTTGCTCAGTGGCACTTCAATCTCAACAAATTCTTGCTGGTGAGGTGCGCCCTGAGAAGCGTTTGAATGCAGCATTGGAGTGGATTGAGCAACACGCAGATGTGCTGCAACAAGAATATCGGAGATTAAACCCATGAGTGCAAAGATGCCCTTGATTGAGAAAGCCACCATCGTCGCTCCTCAGCTGGTCGAAATTATCTGGAATACCGATGAAACTCTTTCAGTTGACCTCTCTTCAGTTCGTCAGCTCTCAGATGATGATTTTTTTCAGCAAATGGTAGTAGATGATTGGGGACATGCTCTTGAGTGGCCCAATGGCTTTGATTTGGGAGCTGACAAACTTTATGAGATGGCGCGACAACAGGCTGGACTCCCTACAGCTGCCGGTTTTAATGATTGGATGGAGCGAAATCATCTATCGCTTACGAAAGCTGCGGAAGCATTAGGGATGAGTAGAAGAATGATCTCCTATTATCGAACTGGAACTCGTCCCGTGCCAACTGTAGTGGATTTAGCGTGTACAGGATGGGAATCCAGGCACCATTCAGAGGCAGCGTAACTGTTCAGCTCACCCCTGAAGTTACATTTTCGATAAAGTTAAGGGTTCACTGGTGTCCCAACGTTTAATCAAATAAATTCAATTGGTTACTAATAACGGG
>CAYFNH010000071.1:0-12560 GCA_964344435.1 uncultured Piscirickettsiaceae bacterium
GGGTCATGAACTTGATTGGAGTCGTATACATTCCTGGCAGATCAATGAGGTGGCTATTCAGTCATTCAAGGGAAATTTTGAACCCACATTGATATTGTTTGAGGACATCTTGGTCGAGTGATTACAGTCTATCCTTTACACAATGAGTGTCATGGAAGTTTGAATAACCCATCACAAACAACTTCAAACTCGGCAAACCATAAGTCAATCACACACCTTGTCACTGGTGCAACAAATCCTGTTCACTGATGATCTGATATTTCATTAATCGATACCCTTTCTGCCTACGCTCCCACATCTTCATCAGCTGGGTCGAGTGGACATCCAGGTAGTCATGGATCACAACATCACTCTTGTTTGCATGATCACGGTGGAGTCGTCCAGCATACTGTTGCAGTGTCCCTTTCCAGGAGACCGGCATAGCCAACACCAATGTATCCAATGGAGGATGGTCAAAACCCTCACCAATCAATCTACCCGTTGCCAACAAGAGTCTTGGTTCATCTTCCGATAGTCCGTTGAGCGCATCTTTTACTGCAGCCCTTTTTTTCTTGCTCAACCGCCCATGCAGAAAAAAGAGGTTTTCAACCTTCCCCTCCAGCAACTGTTGCAATGCCTCAAGATGACCGGTTCTCTCAGTGAGCAGCAACACCTTCCGGCCCTGCTGATACGCCCCCACAGCATCTGCAGTAATACGTCCGTTACGTTGCTGGTCCTCTGTGATAGATTGAAAGATCTCCTGTATCTTCTCTGATTCAATCTCATGGGTTGCAGCAACCGTATGGGGGATCACTTGCAGGGTGCGTGGGGCAGTCTCTGGGATCCTTGCCTTGTGCCGAACAGGACCACATTGCATAAAGATAATCGGTTGATGCCCATCTCTGCGTTCCGGTGTCGCTGTCAGGCCCAATACATAGCGTGCCCTGACCTGCTTCATCAGTGCCTCAAAGCTGATCGATGAGATATGGTGGCACTCATCCACAATGACCTGCCCATACTCCTCCACGATTTCATTCACCTCTCCTTTGCGAACAAGCGACTGCATCACAGCAACATCAACCTTCAAAGAGGGTTTGCGTTTTCCTCCCCCAAATCGTCCCAACAGATCTTGCTCACTACTGAGGAATATTTTCAGTTGTTCTGTCCACTGCTGCAGCAGATCCGTTCGGTTTACGATAATCAATGTATTGACCTTACGTTTGGCAATAATTGCTGCTGCTGTAACGGTCTTTCCAAAGGCCGTGGGCGCACAGAGCACTCCCACATCGTGGCGCGTCACCTCTGCAACAGCATCCTGCTGATCTCCTCTCAAGATGCCATTGAAGTCACAAGCTACTGGCCTACCCCGAAACCGTTCATCTTTGAATTGGAGGTCAATGCCATTTTCCTGCAGCAGGTGTTTAACATCATCCAGACAACCTCTCGGCAAGGCGATATGATTGGGATAGTTTTCAGCACAACCGATAATACGTGGCTTATCCCAAACAGAGAATCGCATCTGCTGTGCCTTGTAATACTCAGGGTTCTGAAACGCTGCCAGCCGAATCAGACGGTTGGTTAACGGTTGTGTCAATCCACCTTTCTCGAAATAGAGCTGATTGGCCAGGGTAACCACTATCCGCTTTGGCAACACGCCGTCAACCTTACTGCCCAGCGTATCTTTCCTGCGCTTCCATGGGGTACTTTGTTGCTCCTCTTCAATGAAAGCGACATCCAATACATGATGGCCCTGACTTAGCTGCTGTATTGCTGTAGCTACTCCAACTCCATCCATTCGCTCAAGTGAGTGAAGGTGTTTCCATTGATCTGGATAAGGATGAAGATGGTCATCCACAAATATTGATCTCCCCTGATCTCTCGGCCCTTTCTGTAGTGGCAAGGCAATCAGGTTGCCAAAGCCTCCCTTCGGCATCCGCTCCTGATTGGGAAACATGCGATCATAGGATGTGAGCTCCAATTGCCTGGAGTGTGAACAGGTATAGCTAATCAATGCCGCCCCCAATTGTCTGGCCTCAAAAGCGGGGATCGCTTGAACAAAAAAGATCCAGAGGTGCGCACCATTGCCGGAACGAGAGATCTCAACAGTCGCTGGTATCTGGAATCGCCTACATGTTGCAGCCATCGACTGTACATCTTCCCGCCAACTCTCCTTATCAAAATCAATTGCGAGAAAGTGGCACTGCTCGGTCTGCAGTAGCGGGTACACACCTACCGTAGTCTCACCGCTCAGGTGCCTGTAAATGACTTTATCAGTCAGTGGTAGAAATACCCGGTTTGAGCACTCGCCACATTTGATCTTTGGTTTTCCACACAGCCCTCGCTTCCACTCATTACCGCATGCTGGAGAATACCCTGATCTACCATTCTTACTTTCCCAACGAACTGGATACAGATCCTCCCTACCACGAAACAGCTCTCTGAACAGGGTAACCTTTTGCTGAGTAGACAACGAATCTTGATGGGCAGCCTCATTCTGCTGTGGCTGCTGCTCTGGATCATCTATCCCATGCAGTCTCAGCAGCTCTCTTAGCCGCCGGTTCTCTTGCCTAAGAAGCTCAATCTCTGACATCTTTACTTTTTACTGTACTTTGACCATATGCCCATACTACTTGATGCTCATACCCTCTCAACTCCATGACACCGACTATCGCACCTTTCCGGCATTACGGCTATGTTCTGCCACTCAAGTTAAGTGTTGTATGGCCCAACCCCTCAAGACAATGAAACAAATCATTCAAACCTTGAGCAGAACATGACCTTCACATGACTTCCCCCCCGCCATATTAAAGCCTGCCTTTAGCAAAGGCGATAAAGTGCAATCCTATGAAAGACAGCTTTTCATTAATCCACTGCTCTGAATCCACACCTTCCGAACCAGCATGGGTGCAGCAAGCATGAATCTGGTCAGCCCGTTCAACCTTAGCCCTCCTATCACCAATGTGATATATTCAGAAAAAAGTTATATTTTTTCTGAATGAAATATTGAATAACATATGAATCAACCTATTGAAAAAAGAATAGAATCAAGGATAAATGGCCACGGAAAGGGTTGGGCATTTACCAAGGTGGATTTCGCATCCAAATTCTCTGAAGACAACATTCACAAGGCGCTCTCATCACTCACCAAATCGGGGAAAATTCGCCGTGTCAGCCAGGGTCTTTATGATGCCCCAAGGTTCAGCACACTGCTTGACCAGCAACTCAGCCCGGATATGGATCAGATTGCCCACGCACTGGCCCGCAAGTTTAACTGGCGCATCCAGCCCAGTGGTGATGCCGCACTCAATCTATTGGGGCTATCCACGCAGGTTCCTGGCCGGTGGGTCTATCTCTCTGATGGCCCTAATCGCGAATATGAGATTGGCGATACAACACTCAGCTTCAAAAAGGCCGCCTTGAAGGATATTGGTTTCAAGTATCCGGAGAGTGGTCTCATTGTCCATGCACTGAAGGCGCTGGGACGTAAGCAGATCACTCTTGGCACCATTGAGTCGATACGAGCACAGATCACCCCTGCGCATTTCAAACGCATCCTGAACGATACGCGTACGGTGACCAGTTGGGTCCATGATTCCATCAAGCAGATCTGTAGAGAGGGGTCATAGTGGACGGTGTCGCCCTGCTTCCAACTCAGGAGCGCTTTGAGCTTTTCTCCGAGAGTGCCGCCAAGCTCGGGACTGTTCCCGCCATTGTGGAGAAGGACTTCTGGGTCACATGGGTGCTGAAGCAGCTGTTCACAGAAGCCCACCTCTCAAAACAGCTGATGTTCAAAGGGGGGACCAGCCTCTCCAAGGTCTACGGGCTGATTGAGTGCTTCTCCGAAGATATCGACCTGATTCTGGATTGGCAGAACCTTTCAGACGAAGATCCTCTTGCTGAACGCTCCAATACACGCCAGGTCAAACTGAATGAAGCGATTAATCGGCAAGCCGGGCAATACATCAAAGCCACTTTAGTTGAACTCATCCATCAGGCAACAACCTCCTGCTGTAGCTGTTCAGTGGATGGCTCCAATCCACATGTCATCAACATTGAGTACCCCTCTGCCTTTCCCGACCACTATCTTCGACCGGAACTGAGACTTGAGATCGGCCCTCTGGCGGCATGGCTACCCTACGAAGTGCATGAAATCAGCTGCTATGCGGCTGACGCTTTTCCAGATCTTTTCAAACAGCCCCACTGTCCGGTACGGGTGATTGCTGCTGAACGCACCTTCTGGGAGAAGGCCACCATTCTTCATCAGGAGGCGCACCGTCCTGCTGACAAACCACTTCCTCCAAGGTACTCCCGCCACTACTATGACCTATACAGGATGGCCTCTTCATCGGTGAAAGAGCTGGCGCTCAATAACTTTGAACTGCTGGCATCCGTGGTGGAGTTCAAACAGCGCTTCTACCCAAGGGGATGGGCACAGTATCACCTTGCCAAACCCGGCAGCTTGCAGCTACTGCCTGCCAGTCACTTCACAAAAGCACTGCGTGATGACTATACCGCCATGGGGCATATGATCTTTGGAGAGATTCCCGACTTTGACAAGATAATGAAGTCGTTGCACTCTCTGCAAGAGGAGATCAACAGCCATTCAACTGCGCAGGATATTGTGAATACAGCATCATGAAAGAGGAGTATGATTTTTCAAACGCTGAACGTGGCCGCTTTTATCGTCCCGATGCAAAGCTGAATATACCACTCTATCTCGATAGCGATGTCGAACGCTATTTCCTGAACAAGGCCAAAGCGAAGAGGGTCACCATGCAGGAGATGGTTAATGAGCTACTGAGAAAAGATATCTCTCCGATACGAGAGGTGGATGAGTAATCACCGCCCTTCAACTAACACAGGAAAAGCAACATGGTTCAACTAACCGAGTTTGACATGGCGGACTACCTCAACACCGACGAGGAGATTGCTGAATACATCCGTCAAATACTGGAAGACGGGGATTATGAAGAGTTGGCTGCAAGCCTCCAGCATCTTGCAAAGGCACGCGGTTTATCAAAACATCTCCAGAAGGATCTTTGCTCATCAACCCACCTGAAGTTCTCAACCGTGCAACAAGTTTGCCGCGCTTTGGGCGTAATGATCACCGCAGCAACTATGCCGCAAAAAACTGGAACTCAACAGAAACGCGAAGAGTTGCTTCAAATGGATAAAGTTAATTGGCAAGGGGATCTGGATCAACTTCGCCAAAACAGGCAACTATCAGATCAGGACTGAAATACAACCACTGACCTCAGCACTATACAGTATGTAATTTTTTGGTAACAGAAATGAAATATCAGCGCCAACACTAAACATAACATACTGTATTTTATCTTATTAACATTATCAATGCGGGAGTAGGTAGCCACTTCAATACTCAGTCCGAAAAGTGACACCAGTGTAAAAAATTAGTGACCTGCAATCCTCTCCAGACTTTTCTCCAGTAGTTCAAACTGTAACGGTTGGCGTGGAATACCATTACGCTCACCAAGTGTGAATGGCTTGAGTACTCCCGTGCGATGATAGCCTCTTCGCTCATAGAAGGAGATCAGCTCCGAGCGGACCGTAAACACCGACATCTGGACTGCTGTCACCCCCCACCTTTCCAGTAGATGGTTTTCAGCCTGGGCAAGAACCCAACCCCCAACACCTTGTCCCTGCCTGGTTGGTTCTATTGCCAACATACCAATTTCAACAACATGACCAGTCCGCTTGAGATGGACTGAAGCAACCAATACCGCTTCATCAAAGCAGAGAAGGATTTCAGAGTCACCCCCCTGAATCAGACTGGTCACCTCTTCCTGGTCCGTTCTGTTTCCATCCAGCAGATCCGCCTCGGTAGTCCAGCCTTGCTTACTATAGTCACCTCGATAGCATGCGTTGACATGCCGAGCAACCATCTCAGCATCAGCAACATGTGCTGTTCGAATTGTCAGACTGTTCATAACGAGAGCGAAGGAGGCCGAAAAGCTCTGCTCACAGGTCAACTCATCCGTTAATTGAGGCCACACATACCTCCACCACATCCCCCCGAAGGGCAGGAGGGTGGTTCCGGGTTGGATAAAGAGGTGCTGGAGATCACGCTTCCACCGGATATGAGCCGTACAACCGGGACATCGGCAGCGGTATCACCAAGCGCTATTCCCGCTTTTTCACACACCTCCCCCCAGGTCGTAAGCTTTTCACTCATCTTGTGTTGTACCTCAACTACCTGCCCGTTTTTTTCGCATCGATAATCATAGGTTGGCATAGCGGATCTCCATTCATATTTCTCGATTTACCATGGCAATTCTACCCAGTAGCGTCCTCTATATCGATAGCGATAACACGACCAAAAGAGGACTTGATCAACCCCTCCGCCGGGAAGCATTCCTCCAGGCGTTAGCGCAACTACCGCCCTCGATAGCCAACCTTGGTAAAATGCCCTTGTCAAAATCACCCCCTCTATCGAGAGTAGCATGTCAAACTCAATGATGAATCAGCTCAAGAAGGCTGGCCTGGTAGACAAGAAAAAACAGCAGCAGGTCAAAAAAGAGAAGCACAAGGCCCGCCGTCAACCAGGAAGCAGTGACCGTACTGATCAGGCAAAGGCAATTGCCCAACAGGCGGCACAACAGAAAAAAGAGCGCGACCTTGCTCTGAACAAGCAGAAAAATGAGGAGGCCACTCGCACCGCGATTCTGGCCCAGATCAATCAGTTGATAGAAAGCCACCGACTTCCATCAGAAGATGGTGATATCACTTTCAACTTCACCCACGACAAGAAGATCAAACACCTCTACGTGACTGAAAAGATCCGGCAACAGCTCAGTGCAGGACATCTCGCCATTGCCACGGTGAACGGAAAGTATGAGGTCGTTCCCCGCCCCATTGCTGAAAAGATAGAACAGCGGAGTGTGGATCATGTACTCTGGGTACGAACCACCGATAGTGTACAGCTCGACGAGGATGATCCCTATGCCGACTACCAAATTCCAGATGACCTGATGTGGTAATAGGTCACCACATCTAGCCATCAACCCATCTACAGATCAGGGAGTCCCCCTTTGTGAACAGCCGATTTCTCTCTTCACCACTGGACTTGAACCACGGCGTGGTCGACATGAGCCACGGCAGTGGTGGCCGTGCAATGGCACAGTTGATTGAGCAGCTTTTTGTAGAACAGTTCGATAATGAGCTACTGCGACAAGCCAATGATCAGGCGCTGTTCGATATACCAGCCGGGCGCATGGCGATGAGTGTCGATGGCCATGTGATTGCCCCACTCTTCTTCCCCGGGGGAGATATCGGTTCACTCTCTGTACACGGCACGATCAACGATGTGGCGATGTCGGGTGCCAGCCCCCTCTACCTCTCGGCCGGCTTCATTCTGGAGGAGGGGTTCCCGCTGGCCGATCTGCAACGCATCATAGCCAGCATGGCCGAAGCCGCCAACCATGCCGGGGTTCCGGTGATTACCGGAGATACCAAGGTGGTGGAGAAGGGCAAGGGGGATGGCATCTTCATCACCACCACCGGGGTGGGAATGGTGCCTGAAGGGGTGAATATCTCCGGGGATCGTGCCACTGCAGGAGATGCCATTCTGGTCAGTGGTACGCTGGGAGATCATGGTGTGGCAATCATGTCGAGCCGCGAGAATCTTCAATTCGAGACCGATATCCAATCCGACTCCGCAGCTCTCCATACCCTGATTGCCTCCATGGTAGAGGCGGTGCCGGAAATCCACTGTCTGCGTGACCCTACCCGGGGGGGGCTGGCAACAACGCTCAATGAGCTGGCCCGACAGTCACAGGTCGGGATGCGCTTGCGTGAAGCCGAGATTCCGGTAACCACTGCGGTACAGGGGGCCTGTGAACTGCTGGGATTGGATCCGCTCTATGTGGCCAACGAGGGCAAGCTGGTGGCGATCTGTCCCGCCGACTTGGCACCACACCTGCTGCAAGTAATGCAAGCCCATCCACTCGGCCAACAGGCCGCCATCATCGGTGAGGTGGTCGAAGATCCGGATGGTTTCGTACAGATGGAGACCCGCCTGGGAGGAAGTCGTGTGGTCGACTGGCTGGCCGGAGAGCAGCTGCCCCGTATCTGTTGATGAGAGTACTGCTCCTTGCCCACGCCTTCAACAGCCTGACTCAGCGGCTGTTCGTCGAGTTGCGGCAACGTGGACATCAGGTTTCCGTCGAGTTCGACATCCATGATCAGATCACCCTAGAAGCAGTAACACTGTTCAAGCCTGATCTGATCATCGCCCCCTACCTGAAGCGGGCCATTCCCGATCAGGTGTGGCGCCACCACTGCTGTCTGGTACTTCACCCCGGTCTGCCCGGGGATCGTGGCCCCTCTGCACTCGACTGGGCGATCATCAATGCGGAGCCGGTATGGGGCGTCACCGTGCTACAAGCCAATGGTGAACTGGATGGTGGTGATATCTGGGCCGCAGTTGATTTTCCGATGCGGGATGCAAGCAAGTCGAGCCTCTACCGCAATGAGGTGACCGAGGCTGCAGTCGAGGCCCTGTTGCTGGCACTGGAGCGCTACCAGACTGGCAACTACCAGCCCCAGCCACTCAGCGATACCACCGGGCGATATCTCATTTCGGGTAAGCCGCGCCCTCTGCTGCCACAGTCTCTGCGCACCATCGATTGGCAACAAGATGACACCATAACCGTATTGCGCAAGATACGCTCCGCGGATGGCACTCCGGGCGTGCGAGATGAATCACTGGGCAGAACTCTATTTTTATACGATGCCCATCCCGCCTCAATGCATGGGCCACCGGGGCGTCTACTTGCCCGCTGCCATGGGGCGGTCGCCCGGGCCACTGCCGATGGTGCGGTATGGCTCGGCCACCTGCGTGATCCACAGGGCCCACACCCGTTCAAACTACCGGCAACGCAGATACTACAAGACGAGTGCAGAGCGCTGCCAGAGCATGAAGCGGGCTATCCGCAGATAACCTATCAGCAACGTGCAGGCATCGGCTATCTCCATTTTCCCTTCTATAACGGTGCCATGGATAGCAAGCAGTGCCAACAGTTGCTGCAAGCCTACCAACAGGCGTGTCAACGCGAAACCAGAATTCTGGTGTTGATGGGGGGGGCGGATTTCTGGTCCAACGGTATGCACCTCAACCGCATTGAGGCAGCACCCAGTGCAGCCGACGCCTCCTGGGAGAATATTCAGGCGATGGATGACCTTGCCGAGGCGATCATCACCACCGAAAGCCATCTCACCATTGCCGCCCTGCAGGGCAATGCCGGGGCAGGTGGCATCTTTCTGGCACGGGCTGCTGACCTGATCTGGGCTCGCAGCGGCGTGGTACTCAACCCGCACTACAAGGATATGGGTAACCTCTATGGATCGGAGTACTGGAGTTACCTGCTACCCCGCTATGCTGGAGAAGAGAACGCCAGACGTATCACCGAGGCACGGCTGCCCATGGGAACCGTTGAGGCTCTGGAGCTGGGGTTGATCGATGCCGCCTTTGGTGACAGCGTCCATACATTTGTTGAACAGGTGGAGCAACGTGCAGAGGCGCTGTTGCCAGAGGTAGAACTGCGGTTACACCGGAGCAACCAGCGACGCCATCAGGATCAGCAACAGTGCCCTCTGCAGCAGTATCGTCAACAGGAGCTGGAGCAGATGCAACGTAACTTTTATGGCTTTGACCCCAGCTACCATGTGGCACGCTACAACTTTGTCTACAAGGTAGCAAAGTCGCGCACACCCGCTACCCTCGCACTACACCGCCGACAGGCGCCTACTCCCCCAGATAGGGACTGAGCGTCTCCAGTAACAGCTTCTGGTCAATCGGCTTGCCGAGAAAGTCATTACAACCCGCCGCCTCAAAGGCCTCGCGATGTTTCTGCATCACATTTGCGGTCAACGCCACAACCGGAATCTGGTTACCCTCCTCACGCAGCCGACGCGTCGCCTCGATACCGTCCATGATCGGCATCTGCATATCCATCAAAATCAGATCAAACGGCTCGGAACGGGCCAGCTCGACCGCCTCCTCTCCATTGCCTGCAATGGTAACCGTCAGCCCGTTGGCCTCCAGTATGCGGCGCTCCAGAATCTGCAGCATCGGGGTATCTTCCGCAATCAATACAGAGCCACGAAGCTGTGACTGCGAAGCGCCTGTATCCCGGCGAGAGGGTTGCTCCCTCTTTAGCGCCTTATCACTCTCCCGCCAGGGCAGAGAAAGACGGAAGCGGGAACCCTTGTCCACCTCACTCTCCACCTCGATGGTACCCCCCATCAGCCGGGCCAGATTTTGCGAGATATAGAGCCCCAATCCACTGCCACCAAAACGTCGTGAGATCGATCCGTCAGCCTGCTCAAAGCGCTGGAACAGGCGAGAAACGGTCTCCTGGCTCATGCCGATTCCACTATCTTCGACAACAAACTGCAGTCGACCCTCCACCTTGCCAACCCCAAGGGTGATGGTTCCCTGCTCGGTGAACTTCAGGGCGTTGCCCAGCAGGTTCATCAATATCTGTCGAATACGCTGCAAATCTCCGGTCAACAGGTGATTCGGTGTCACCTGCTGCTCTACCTGCAGTACCAACCCATGCTCCCGGGCCCTGGCAGAGAAGGTTCGCTGTAGATCCTGCACCAGGCTCACCAGATCGTAGTCGCTATCTTCAACCGTGAATTTACCTGATTCAATCTTTGACATATCGAGGATATCATTGACCAGTGCCAGCTGATCACGCCCCGCAACCTCAATGGTATGGAGCAGCTCCTGCGCCTCCTCCTCCAGTTGGTGCTTGCCCAGCAGTTGGCTGTTGCCGATGATCGAGGCCAGTGGTGTACGCAGTTCATGACTCATGGTGGCGAGGAAATCATCCTTTGCCTGCATTGCCATGAAGAGCTCCTCTTTCTGCTCGCGCAGCAGCTTCTCGGTACGCTTGGCCTCGGTGATATCGGTGGCCAAACCATCGATTGAGTATACTTCCCCCTTATCATCATAGGTCAGATGCTCCGAGAGCAACAGGATGTGCAGCTCCCCCGTCCGGCCATGGTAAAAGGAGATCTCATAGGGATCACTGCGTCCCGTCTCCATCAGCTCGTGATGTTTACGAGTTCCCAGCTCGATTGATTCCGGCAACCACTCAATCTCCTCCATCCACGGCTTGTTCACGACCTTCTGTGGATCGAGTCCGGTTACCGCCTCAAACTCCCTGCTCACATAGGTGAGCTCAAGGGTATGCGGGTCTTCACTGTAGAGGACATGACCCTCACCAATGTCATCGACCAGCTGCTGAAATCTGCGCTTACTCTCCAGCAACTGCTGCTCAACCTGTCTGATTGCGGTGATATCGGTTCTGACGGAGATGTACTTTTCAATCTCTCCATCGGGGTTGACAAAAGGAAGAATGGTCGCCTGCACGGTATAACAGGATTGCCCTCCTTTCTTCAGGTTGATCACTTCACCCTGCCACACCTTGCCACTGGCGATGGTCTGCCACAGTGTTCGATAGAAGTGGTCGGGGTGTTTCCCCGACTTGAGCATACGATGGTTCTGCCCAATCAGCTCCTCACGCCGATACCCGCTGATCTCACAGAACTTGTCATTGACCTCGATAATCGTACCCTGTCGATTGGCGATACTGACAATGGCATGCTGATTCAGGGCCAGCTCCAGCCCCTGCAGGGCAACATTCTGTTTCTGTATCCGCTCGGTTCTCTCGACAACCTGCTGCTCCAGCTCAATATTCTTCGCCACCAACAGGTTGTGGAAGCGCTCATTGGCAACCGATGCAATCAGAGCAATCCCGGAGATGAGCAGAATAACCAGTGCAACGTTGATTCCCAGCTGTATCGGATTGAGCTGCAGATCCAACAATCCGGTAGAAACGCCACAGCTACCACCGCTGTAAAATTCAGCCGCCGCCATTCCGGTATAGTGCATAGCACTCACCGCCAGCGCCAATACAATGGCAACAGCCAGCTGCTGGGTTACACTGAATTGGCTGCTCTTGCGTGAATAGAGGTTCATCAACAGCAGTGCAACCACCGAGACAATAATGGCCACCAGGAGCGACGCCATCCACAACTGTGGTACAAATCGTAACAGAGCCGGTGCCAACAGCCCCGCCATCCCCAGATAGTGCATCAGGGCAACCCCCATCCCCATCAGGATGCCCCCAAGCAGAATATGGTACCCATCCATTTTCTGCCGCTGGATCAATCGCAGGGGCAGTGCAGAGGAGAGAATGGCTGCAAGTAACGAAGCAACGGTGACGCCGAAATCATAGCGGATGGTCACCGGAATCGAGAACGCGAGCATGGCCACAAAATGCATCGCAAAGATGCCACCTCCCAGCGTGACCGAGGCCCCGGCCCACCAATAGAAGGCTGAACTGTTCTTCTCCTCACGCGCATGGCGCATATGGCTCACCAGACTCAGGGTCGAATAACAGGAGAACACCGCCACCACAAACGAGAGCACTACCAACACTGGATTGTAACTTCCAGAGAGCAGCTCACCGCCCATGCGCTGAAGCAGGAAGTAGTGGCCTAACGAATAAGGATAGATTGCGCGCAGCCGCGATCTTATCCTGTTGTTGAAC